>JBQTJK010000185.1:0-9999 GCA_052387215.1 Caulobacteraceae bacterium | reverse complement strand
CAGTTCCTAGGCTCCTGTTCCTAGGGTGACACACACCATTTCGCGCTCAAGCGCTGAATGAAAACCCCGCGGGACAGCGAAATGGTGTGTGTCACCCGCCAAACCCCGCGCCGCGACGAACACACGTTCGCCGCGGGCGCCGGCGTGCGCTCATCATCAATTGTCAGTTGATCAAGAACAGTAGCCAGCCCGCCCCGATGGCCCAGCTCAACGCCACGAATAGGCCCAGAATGCGCCAGTCCGGCAAATGCTTACGCTTCATCGTCGGCAATCCGCCCATTGGCCGCCTCCCTGCGCGACAAACGTCCGGACCGGCCGACTCCATCCAAAGGCGCCAAGAAAACCTATAGTGTTCCCTTTTTGTTCTTGACATGCTAGCGGGCATTGATACGTAATCCGGCCAGGGAGGATTCCTATGATCGGCTACGTCACCATCGGTTCGAACGATATCGAGCGCTCGTGCAAGTTCTTCGACGCAGCACTCGAGCCGCTTGGCTACAAACGGACGTTCGAAGGAGGCGGCTGGGCTGGCTACGGCCCCGGCGGCAAAAAGGAAGGGTTCGAAATCTATCTGGCCACGCCCGAAAACGGCAAAGACGCCTGCTTCGGCAATGGCTCCATGCTCGGATTCAAGGCGCCCTCGCGCGAAGCGGTGAATGCTTTCCATGCAGTCGGCATCGCCGCCGGCGGCAAGGATGAAGGCGCGCCAGGCGTGCGCGGCGAGACAGATCCGCCTTTCTACGGCGCCTATTTGCGCGATCCCGAAGGGAACAAGTTCTGCGCCTATTACAAAGGCTAGCGCGGCTTTGGGATTTGAAATTCGCTGGCCGCCCGACCCAACCGGCGAGTCGCATTTCAAGTCCGGCGCTTTGGGTTGACCTCGCGCGCGTCCGTCACAAATTGAGCGCACCGGAGGAAACGATGAGCGAGCAACGTCTCGACGCCCAGAAACTGCGCGAACGCGCCGAACGTGAAATCGCGCTGGCGAAGGCGACCGGATCGCGCGCGTACGCTAGTCCCGATTTCAGCAAGGTGTTCGTCGAACGCCGCGACGGCACGCGCGAAACCGTGCGCCTGGACACACGCCCGAACTGACGTGTCAGATTTCTTCGTCTTCGAGCGCACGGCGCGCGGCGGCTGGCCCGTCGCGCGCGAGATCAGCCGCCTGCTCGACCCATTCTTCCTCTTCGATCCGGCCCTGCAGCCTTAGATACTGGTCGACCCAGGCGACGTGCTCCTCAGTCCACGCCGCGATCTGGTCGAAGTGGAAAACGCCCAGTGCATGGAGCGTGGTCTGCTGCAACAGACTGACGCCTTCGATCAGGGTAAGATCGTCCGGCGCGCCGTTGCGCGCGTTGGCGAGCACGGGCGGCTTCGACCGGCGGTTGGGCGTCACCGGCCGCGGCAGCTCTGGCGCCACGGCCGGAGGTTCTTCAACTGTTGACGGCGCAACGGCTTGAACCGGGCGCTGTTCCAAATGCCGCACGCGCGCTTCCAGATAGCGCGCCCGCCACTTCCAGCGATCGGGATCGGGCGCCGCTTCCGCCATGACTGGCGCCACGATTTGCGATGCGCTCCCGCCTTGCAGATGCGTGACGCGCCGCTCCAGATACAGCATGCGCCAGCGCAACAGCATGTCGACATCGGCGTCAGCCGCGAACGGCTCGCGCGGCGCGGCGGCAATTGGTTGCGGAGAGTGCCGCATCGCGCGTAGCTCAGCTTCCAAGAACGACGCGCGCGCCGAAGCTTCACGCGCCGCCCAGTCCTGGATCGGGGCGGCTTCGGGCGCCGGGCGAGGTTCAGTGTCCATAACTGGCGCAACCCCGGCTGCGCGCGCCTGTTTCTCCAAGTACTTCACCCGCTGTTCGAAATAGCGCAGCCGCCACGTCTGCAAGCCGGCGCTCTGGTCTTCCACCTGCTCCGCTTCGGCATCGACGGTCCGTGCGCGTTCTTTTTCCGCGGCTCGCAAGCGCGCGAGCTCTGCTATGTCGGGGTTGTTGAGCTGATCACGCCGCTGAAGTTCGGCCAGTTCGCCGGCGAGTTCATCGGCGCGCGCGCGCGCGGTTTCGAGCGACCGCTCCAGCTCGGCAATCCTGGCATCGCGAAGACCAACCAGCCGCTGCGCGGAATCGCCATCGCCCTCCGGCGCCAGCGCCTCGGCCCCGTCGCCGCTGAAGCGGACGAGATCGCGCAGGAGATTGTCCCGCTCGCGCTGCCGCTTTTCCTCTCCCGCCGCCGCCCGCTCGGCCGCGAACGCCCAGCCCGCGAGCCCCGCAAACGCCGCCGTCAGCAACAGCCAGATCGCCAATTGCCCGATCAGGTAAATCATCGCTAGCTGCTCACATAAAACTCGATGCGCCGGTTGGCGGCCTGTCCTGAAGACGTCGCATTGCTGGCGCGCGGACGATCCGGCCCGTAGCCGCGCGCGCTGAGGCGTCCGCGCGCTACGCCTTGGCCCGCGAGATAAGCCGCAACCGCATCCGCGCGCCGGCGCGAGAGCTCCATGTTGAGATCACGCCCGCCCTGGTCGTCGGTGTGGCCGGCGACTTCGATCGAGAAACGATCGCAGCGCAAGGCCACCGAGGCCAACGCGTTGAGCACGCCGCGGCTTGCCGGCGCGATCGCCGCCGAGCCCTCGGCGAAGGTAATGATGTTGCGCTCCATCAAGCGCTCGAACGCACGCTCGCACGTCTCCGCATCGCCATCGGTCAAATTGAGTCCCTGCAGTTCTGGGTGCTCGACATCGAGGCCGTCGATCGTCACCGCCAGGCGCGAACGGAACGGCGCTGGCGGCTCGCCAAGCGCTTCTCGCACCGCGTTGACGCTCTGTTGTCCGCCATCGCCGATGACGACGACCTGGTTGTCGATGATGCGTGCTTCGCCTGTGCGCAATTGCGCCACGGCGCGCACCGCCGCGCGCGCCAAGTCCGAGAAAAGCGGCGACGCCGCGCCGCCAGCGACGTGCATGTCGTCGGCCGCCTCTGCATTCGGAAACGCTTGCGCGGCCGCCGCCATCAGGTCCGCGCGCGTGTTTTCGCTGGGCACCGCGCCGCTCAGCACGACGCGCTCCTGTTCGCGCCTTACGCTCCACGCGAACGGGCGCTCGAACGCCCCCACTCGCAGACCAGCGCTGTTGACGCTCGTCACGCCGCCGGCCCACATGCCGCCAGCCCCCGCCCCCGTAAGCGCCGCATGCCGCGCCGCGACAACATCCGCTTCGTTCTCAACGATGCCGCGAAGAACGACGCGCTGCCCGTTCATTTCAACGTCGAGGCCAGGAAAACCCTCCGCCGACAGCGCGGTGGACACGCGCTGCTTCAGCACGCCGGGCACGCGCCACACCGCACCATCATGCGGGGCCAGCAATCCCAGCAGCGCCGCGATCGCGACGCAGCCGAGGCCCATCAGCAGCATCAAGCGCCGCCGCGTCACAGGATCGGTCGCCGCGATCATGACACCCGCGCGCGGCGCACCTGCGCTTCGGTCAGCGCTGCGCGCAATTGCTCAATGTCGCGCTCTTCGAGCGCCCGCCGCCGCGCGGCGATCATCACATAGAGCCGCCAGCCAATGGCGAAGCCGATCAGTCCGGCGGCGGCGAACAGGATCGCCTCGGAGAGGATAAGGCCGATCATTTTTCCCGCGTCGCGCGCGCCACCCCAAGCGTTAACGCCCCTTCTAAAGCCGAGCGAACTAGTCGAAAACCGGAAAACCCTTGGGGGCGAACCACGGCTAACATGGCCCATCACATCACCAGCACGTCGAACCCGCTGATCAAGACACTGAAGAGCTTGCATCTGAAGAAGGGCCGCGCCGAAACCGGCCTGTTTCTCGCCGAAGGCGCGCGGCTCTCGGTAGAAGCGGCCGATCTCGGCGTCTGGCCTGAAATCCTAGTGTTCTCGCCAGCAGCGCTCGGCCGAGAGCAGGTGCGCGTGCTGATCGAGCAGGCCGAGGCGCGCCGCGTGCGCACGATCGAGACCAGCGAGAGCGTGCTCGCCCAAATCAGTAAGCGCGACAATCCGCAGACCGTGATCGGGGCCTACAAACAGCAGCTCGCGCCGCTGGAGACATTGGATGGCGACACCATCGTTGCGCTCGAAGGCGTCCGCGATCCCGGCAATCTCGGCACGATTCTGCGAACCGCGGATTCCACCGGCGCCGGCGGCGTCGTGCTCATCGGCGAAAGCTGCGATCCGTTTTCGGTGGAAGCCGTGCGCGCGAGCATGGGTTCGCTGTTCGCCGTAAAGCTGGCGCGCGCTTCGTTTGAAGACTTGCTTCGCTTTAAGCAGCAGCGCGGCGCGGAAATGATCGGCGCCTCGCTCAGAGGAACCGCATTCGACGCCGACCGCCCTGCGCCGGCGCGCGCCATTGTGCTCATGGGCAACGAGCAGTCGGGTCTGCCGCCGCACACGGAAGCCGCGTGCGACCTTCTCGTGAGATTGCCCATGCGCGGGCGCGCCGACAGTTTGAACCTTGCGGTCGCGACCGCGGTGATGCTCTACGATCTTTGGCGGAGACGCGGATATGACGGCGCGCGCGCCTGAGCTTTTGATCGCCGACGATTGGCGCGACTACCGCCTGCTGGATTCCGGCAACGGCGTCAAGCTCGAACAGGTCGGCCCCTATCGCTTCGTCCGCCCCGAACCACAAGCGCTGTGGTCGCCATCCCTCGGCGCCAGCGAATGGGATTCCGCTGACGCAATCTTTGCTCCGTCCTCATCCGAAGACGAAGATAGCGGCCGGTGGCGCTTCAACCGCGAACTGCCGGAGAGCTGGACGCTGCACTGGGACGATATCGCGTTTCTTTCACGCCCGACACCGTTTCGTCACCTCGCCTTCTTTCCTGAGCACTCCGTGCACTGGCGCTTCGCGCACGAGTGTTTGCAGTTGCATCGCGGCGCACAACCCGAGGTGCTGAACCTATTCGGCTATACCGGCCTCGCCTCGCTGGTCTGCGCGAAAGCAGGCGCGAAGGTCACGCATGTCGATGCGTCGAAGAAAGCGATCGGCTTCGCCAAGGACAATCAGCGCGAGGCGGGCCTAACCGAAGCCCCGATCCGCTGGATCTGCGACGATGCGCTGACGTTCGTGAAACGCGAACTCCGCCGCGGCCGCCGCTACGATGGAATCATCCTCGATCCGCCGAAGTTCGGACGCGGTCCCGACGGCGAAACCTGGCGGCTCGAATCCGATCTGCCCGCATTGCTCGACGCCTGCCAAACGCTGTTGCGCACCGATCCGAACGATCGCGCCAGCGCCAAGGGTTTCATGATCGCTACGGTGTATGCCGTACGGCTCTCCTATCTCGCGCTGGCGCAAACAGCGCAGCAAGTGTTCGAGGGTGGCGAATGGCAGATTGGCGAAATGGCGCTGCCTCATGAAGGCCGGAGCGAGTTGTTGCCGACAGCGATCTTCGCGAGATGGCGCGGCTAGTGGAAATTCCGCCCCTTCGGCATCACGTCAGCCGCCTTGGATACATCGAGATTGATCCGCACGTTGCGCGGATGGCGCCGCGCATCGCCCTCGCCTCCGCGGCGCGGCTCGTCCGTCGGCCCGCTCGGGTCGATCGGCGCGCCGGTTACCGAGAGCTTGGCCAGCAACGGCGTGTAATCGTGCACACGTTCGGCGATCACATGGATGACGCCGCTCTCGCTTTGCACCGGCCCGTCGACCGCCACCAGGCGTCCGCCCAGAACTTCGCGCCGGTACTGCTCGAACAATTTCGGCCACACCACGATATTGGCGATACCGGTCTCATCCTCTAGCGTCATGAAAATTACACCCGACGCGGTCCCGGGGCGCTGCCGCACCAGCACCAACCCAGCCACGCGCACGCGCTCTCCATTGCGTATGCGCGTCAATTCCTCCGCCTTGATCACCCGCCGCGCCGCAAGCTCCTCGCGCAACAACGATGCAGGATGCGCCTTCAGCGACAACCCGATGGTGCGATAATCCTCGACGATCTGCTCCCCGAGCAGCATCGGCGGCAAAGCGAAGTCGGGCTCACGGGTGCGATCCTCGCCTTGCTCGAATAGCGGCAAATCCTCTTGCCCCCCGACACGATTCAATCCCCGCGCCGCCCACAGCGCCTCGCGGCGATCCAGCCCAAGCGAGCGGAACGCATCGATATCCGCCAGCCGCTCGATCGTCGAAGCCGGCAGGCCGCTGCGCAGCCACACGTCGCGCACGGAATCGTAACCGCCGCCGCGATTGGCGACGAGGCGCTTCATCTCTTCTTCCTTGAGCCCATGGGCTTGCCGATAGCCCAAGCGCATCGCGTGCGTAGAGCGAATGTCGCCCGCCATCTCCACGTGCCGCCGGTGCAAACGCTTCGCTGCTTCGGGACCCTTCTCCAACGCATTGTCCCAATCAGAATGATTCACATCGATAGGGCGCACTTCGACGCCATGATCGGCCGCGTCACGTACGATCTGCGCCGGCGCGTAGAACCCCATCGGCTGCGCGTTGAGCAGCGCCGTGGCGAAGACGTCAGGGTAGTAGCACTTCAGCCAAGACGATGCGTAGACGAGAATGGCGAAGCTGGCGGCGTGGCTTTCCGGGAAGCCGTATTCACCGAATCCCTCGATCTGCGCGAACGACGCCTCGGCGAAGTCGCGCTCATATCCATTGGCGATCATTCCGTCGATGAACTTGGCTTTCAACGTGCCAATCGTTCCCACACGCTTAAACGTCGCCATCGCGCGGCGAAGTTTATCCGCCTCCGGCGGGGTGAATCCCGCGGCGACAATAGCAATCTGCATCGCTTGTTCCTGAAATAAAGGAACGCCCAGCGTCCTTTCGAGCACAACCTCCAATTCTTTCGATGGATAGGTGACCTTCTCGATCTTCTGCCGGCGTTTCAAATATGGATGCACCATCCCGCCCTGGATCGGCCCAGGCCGTACAATCGCCACCTCAATGACGAGATCGTAGAAATTCTCAGGCCTGAGCCGCGGCAGCATCGACATCTGCGCCCGGCTCTCAACCTGGAACACGCCGATCGAATCCGCGCGCTGCAGCATGGCGTAAACGCGCGGATCATTCGTCTCGGTCGAGTCGAGCTTTAAGATCTTGTCGTGCGGATAGTGTTGTTTGCAGAGATCGAACGCTTTCCTCAGACAGGTGAGCATGCCGAGGCCGAGCAGGTCGACCTTCAGAATGCCGAGGTCCTCCAGATCGTCCTTGTTCCATTCCACCACAGTCCGATCGTCCATCGCCGCGTTCTGCACCGGCACGACATCGTCCAGCTTCTCCCGCGTGATGACGAAACCACCGACGTGCTGGGAGAGATGTCGCGGGAAGCCTTGCAGCTGATTGGCAAGGTCAACGCATTGCATCAGCTTTGTGTCGGTAACGTCGAGCCCTTGTTCCAGTAGATCTTTCTTTTCAACACCGCTCGACCACCAATGCAGCGTCTTCGCTAAACTGCTGATCCGGTCCTCCGAATACCCGAACGCCTTCGCCACTTCGCGGATGGCGCTGCGGCCGCGATAGCAAATCAGCGTCGCGGCCAGCCCGGCGCGGTCGCGGCCATACTTCTGATAGACGTACTGGATTACTTCTTCGCGCCGCTCGTGTTCGAAATCGACATCGATGTCCGGCGGTTCGCCGCGCTCTTCGGAAACGAAGCGGTCGAACAAAAGCGTGTTGTTGGCTGGATTGACCGAAGTGACCCCCAGGCAATAGCAAATCGCGGAATTCGCCGCGGATCCGCGGCCTTGGCAATAAATCGGGTCAACCTTGCTGCCGTCTTTGTCGACACCTGACCGGGCGAACCTCACGATATCCGCGACTGTGAGGAAGTACGGCGCGTATTTGAGCCGTCCGACGATATCGAGTTCGCGCCGCAGCGCTGCCGCGACACTTTCAGGCATTCCCTCGGGGTAGCGGGTCTTCACGCCTTCAGCGACAAGCGCTTCAAGCGCGGCCTGCGGATCGGAATACCCTTCCGAAGTCTCCTCCGGATACTCGTAACGAAGATGCTCCATCGAGAAGTTGATGCCTTCGAGGAAACGCAAGCTCTCCGCTACTGCATCCGGCGCGTTACGGTAGAGGCGGTTGATTTCGTGCGGCAGTTTGAGCTGACGCTCGGCGTTCTTCGTGAGCAGCACGCCCGCATCGTCGAGCTTCTTCTTTTCGCGGATGCAGGTGACGACATCGAGCAAAGCGCGGCGGTCGCCGTGATGCATGAGCGGTTCCGTCGTCGCTAGCAAACGTGCGCCTGTTTGCTCTGCCAGCGCCTTTAATTGACGTATGCGGCGGCGGTCTTCGCCGTTGAACTGAAATGGCGCAGCAAGCCACGTTTCTCCGGCCGCCTGTTTGATCTCTCGTAGATGACGGCCGAGCGGATACGGCTCATCACCAAGCTCAAACGCTGGAATCAGGATCGTCTGCAGCCCTTGGGCGTGGGCGAGGTAGTCGGAAAAATCGAGCCAACACTCACCCTTTGGCGCGCGGCGGTTTCCGATCGTGAGCAGCCGCGTGAGATTGGCGTAGGCGGCGCGGTCCTTCGGATAGCAGATCAGGTCGGGCGTCCCGTCGCGAAACACCAGCCGCGCGCCAACGATCACGCGGATGCCGCTCACCCCCTCCTCGCGCAACGACTTCGCCTTCATATGCGCGCGCACCACGCCGGCCAGCGTGTTGCGGTCGGCAATGCCGATTCCCGCAAGACCAAGCGCCGCCGCCTGCTCCACCATCTCTTCGGGATGCGAACCGGAGCGGAGGAACGAGAAGTTCGTGGTGACGCAGAGTTCGGCGAAGCTCATCTCCCCGTCTCCCTTGCGGAGAGGGGGTCAGGGGGTGAGGGGCGTGCCAACGAGGCAACGCCAGCGCAATTCGTTCGCCCCTCCTCCCCTACCCCTCCTCCGCAAGGGAGGAGGGGGCGCGCGTTCTGCGGCGCTTTCATGCAAACAATCCATGGACAAACCAGCGCGGCGCCTCTTCGCTCTCGCCATACAGCCCCTCGCGATAGAGCCAGTAGCGCCGGCCCTGTTTATCCTCGACTCGATAATAATCGCGCGTCATTTCACGCCGCTGCCAGTCGCCGGAAATCCGCTCCGGCCCTTCAGCACGCACGACATCACGCATCACTCGCCGCCATCGGAAGCGGATGGGCGGCCCATCGGGAACGCTGGCCATGACTTCGATCGCTTGAGCGGGCGAAAACAAACGGATTGGGCGCCGCTGAACGCCGTCGTGTGGCGGCCCTTTTGCTCCCCCGCCTGCGGGGGAGCTGTCATGCGGAGCATGACTGAGAGGGCGCGGTAGCATCGCCCCCTCCGACCGCTTCGCGGTCACCTCCCCCGCCTGCGGGGGAGGATTGCAGCTCAGCGCCGAACGCCAGCCCGCCGCACGCTCTGGGGCGTGTTCGTCATGCAATTGCGGCCGCAGCACGCGCTTTGCCCCCAACCGCGACGATAAAATGTCTACGATCGCGCCAAGCTTTTCCGCGCTCGCCGCGGCTTCTTCGATCGTGACCAATGTTCGCGCAGTTTCATCCATCCGCGCCAAGCCCACGACGTCCAGCCGCGCAGCCTCGAAGCCGAACTCGGCGTTGAGGTTTTCGCCGACGACGTTGAGCTTCTCACGGAAAAGCCGCATCAGTGGTTTCACCTCCCGCAGCGGCCGGCTTACATTGACGCCGACGACGCGATCGCGCCCATCGACGCCGAACAGCACAAGTTCTGCACGCAGCACGCCGGCGCCGCGCACATCGAGTCTCTCTACGATGTCGACGCAAAGATCCTGCGCCACCTGGAGAATCGCATCGGCGTTAAAGATCGGCTCGAGAAACCGCCTGAGCGCAAACACCATCGGCGCAGGCCGGCGCGGGCTGAGCGCTTCGGGCGCGCGCCCGAGCGCTTGATCGAGACGCAGCATCGCCCGCTCGCCTGCGCGCGCGGTGAAAGCGTTGCGCGGCGCGTTCAAGAGCTGGCCGATCGTCTTCAACCCGAAGCGCCGCAGCAGCGCCGCGGCGTCCTCATCAAGACGCAGAGCTTC
>JBQTJK010000184.1:0-5131 GCA_052387215.1 Caulobacteraceae bacterium | reverse complement strand
TTTCTTGCGCGCCTTGTGACTCAAGGGCGAGAAGCGTGTTTGGTGTGGGATAGATTGCAGATTGGAGTCTGTTCCTGGCCCCAATCCCGCCGTCAGGAATCTCCGCATCTGGACGTCGCTAGGCGTGCAATGATTAGGTCAATAGGTATGCAACCTGTCGAGTAGAGCGGGCCGAGCAAGTTTACCGCGGGTTGCCCCGCTCGGAGTTCGCGGATGTTTGGGATGAATACCAGGGCCAGCTTGGTCTGCTGGCTGCGCTGGCGGGTCGCGAAACCGAAATCCACGTGCATTTCTCGGACGCCGCCGAGTGGCTGGATCGCACGCGATCCGAAGGAGCGGCCGCCACGGCCACGCACGCCCTGGCTTTGGCCGCCGACTGGCGACGGGCCATGCTTGCCCGTATGCATGAAGAACGCGTAGGGCGTTAGGGCCGGCAAGTCCCAAACGCGGCCGTAGTCTGCGAGAGCGGGTCCCATCCAATGACCGGCGCCGGCGAAAAACGGACCTAACCTCCAACCCGTTTCGTGACGCTGCGATACTCATCGCTCCGCGCCGATGGAGCATCCAGCGCGCCTGCACCTACGTTGCAGGCTGGTCTTGGCCCTGGAGGCGGTTCAAGAGATCGATCGGGATCGGGAATACGATCGTCGAGGTGCGATTGCCGGCGACATCGTGCAATGCTGCGAAATAGCGGAGTTGCATCGCGTTGGGCGAGGAGGCGAGGATGTCGCCTGCCTCAACCAGTTTCCGCGCCGCTTGCTCTTCGCCTTCGGCGTTGATGATTTTGGCGCGGCGGAAGCGCTCGGCCTCAGCTTGCTGGGCGATAGCGCGCACCATGCTTTCGTCGATGTCGACGTGCTTAATCTCAACATTGGAGACCTTGATGCCCCAGGTGTCGGTCTGGCGGTCGAGAATTTCCTGGATGGAGGCGTTGAGCTTGTCGCGCTCGGCCAGCATGTCGTCGAGTTCGTGCTTGCCCAGCACGGACCGGAGCGTGGTCTGCGCCAATTGGCTGGTGGCGGCGGTGTAGTTCTCGACATTGAGGATCGCCTTGTCGGCGTGAACGATGCGATAATAGAGCACGGCGTTGACCTTCACCGACACGTTGTCGCGCGAGATCACGTCCTGGCTTGGCACGTCAACGACGACGGTGCGCAATTGCACCTTCACGATCTGCTGGATGACCGGCATCACCAGAACGAGGCCGGGTCCCACCACTTTGGAATAGCGGCCCAAAGTGAACAGCACCCCGCGCTCATACTCTCGCAGAATACGCACAGCGCTGAGCAGGACCATCGCCGCGACAACGGCGAGCACAAGAAGCGTGACAAGATTCATGGCGTAACTCCTTGGCCGGCGTCCGCGTCGGGCGCGACCTTCAATGTCAGCGAATCCACCCCCGTCACATGTACGAGGCGCCCAGGCGTTAACCCCTCGGGCCCTTCCGCGCGCCAGCGCTCGCTTTGGGCCCAGACATGGCCGCTCGTGCCGGCCCAGTCCAGCACTTCGGCGCGTTGGCCTAGCAGTGTTTCGGCGCCCGTCGCCGGCCTCTTGCGATGCGCGCGTAGGGTGACGCCAAACGCGAGCGCAACGAATCCGCCCGTGAGCGCCAACGCCAGCACGATCATCGGCCAAGACAGCTGATAGTCCGGAACGTCGGTGTCGATCAGCATCCCGGCGCCAATCAGAAAGGCGATGGCGCCGCCGATCCCTAGGATTCCGAATGCCGGCGTGAAGGCCTCAGCGATCATGAACGCGACGCCGAGGAAGATGAGCGCAAGGCCGGCGTAGTTCAAAGGCAATTGATTCAGCGCATAGAGCCCGAGCACCAGGCACACGGCGCCGATCACGCCCGGCGCCACGAAGCCGGGATTGGCGAATTCGAAGATCAGCCCGTAGACGCCGAGCAGCATCAGCAGGAGCGCAACATTGGGATTGGCCAGGATCGCCAGCATTTGCGTGATCGCGCTGGGCTCGACGCGTTCGATGCTGCGACCGCTGGTCTGCAGGGTGCGTTCGGCGCCGGCGGCCTCGACGACGCGTCCGTCGAGCTGCATCAGGAGATCGTCAAGGTTCACCGCGATAAGATCGATCACGTCGAGACGGAGCGCCTCGCCGGCGGAGATGGCTTCGCCCTCGCGCACCGCTCGCTCGGCCCATCGCGGATTGCGCCCTCGCAATTCCGCCAGGCTGCGGATGAAGGCCGCTGCATCATTGATTGCTTTGCGGTCATGTGCGCTCTCGGACGCCGCGGCCCTTTCGGCTGCCTTGCCCTTTTCTGCTTCCGGCGCCGGCGCCTCCTCGCCCCCTAGATCAATGGGCGTGGCTGCGCCGACATTGGTACCCGGCGCCATCGCCGCAATGTGCGTGGCGTAGAGGATGAAGGTGCCCGCGCTGGCCGCGCGCCCGCCGGAAGGCGAGACGTAGCCGACGACAGGTACGGGCGAACGCAGTATCTCCTCGATGATGTCGCGCATGCTGGTTTCGAGACCACCCGGCGTGTTGATCTCGAGGATCAGCACTTCGGCGTTACGCTCGATCGCTGCTTCGATCGCGTTCTCGACATGATGGGTTGCAGGCGGGCCGATAACGCCATCGAGCCGCGCCAAAAGCACGGGTCCGGCCTCCATCTCAGATTGAGCGAGCACGCGCGGCGCGGTTAGCGCAAGGATCGCCAAAAAGGCGAAAATCGGCAGCCGCTTCAGGGCCATACGCTGCATTGTAGCGCGAAATTCCGCGGTGTCCGCATTTTCGAACGTGTTTCGTGAGTGCACCGCGATCGCGGTCACCTGTGACATCGCCAGCCTGACGGCTGACGGCGGGGTTTGGGGTCGATGACCGCTTCGGCCGAAATAGCAGACCTAACTTCCGACCAGCTTAGCCACGCTCCGATATGCATCCGCAGCTATGAGCTCTTGCGGCGCGCCGGCGGTTTTTGATCGCAATTCGGCGTTCCAGAGCACGTCGTAGGCAGCGTTGAGCTTCTTTGCGGTCCACAGCCGCGCTTGCGACGCGACGGCGTCGCGCTCTTTCCAGAACACGGGCGGGCGAAGTTTCGTCACCGCATCTTCGGCGCTCGCGCCTTGATCGATCAGCGCGCGCATGTCGCGGAGCTGATGCAGGCGCCGGAGCAGCGCGCGCAGCGCGGAAACGCCGGAGAGCGCGTCGATGCGCGCGAGAGACTCCACGGCTTGTGCGGCTTTGCCTTGAGCGGCGGCGAGGCTGGCGGCATCGAGCGCGCTTTCAGCTTCGCCGGCCAGCAGCGCATCCAGATCTTCGATGCTGATGTCGCGGCCGAGGTTGTGCGCATAGAGCGCGAGCTTCTCGATCTCCTGGCGCGCCAAACCACGGTCGGGGGGGAGGGCGGCGAGAAACGCGTCTTCCGCGTCGCGGTCGAAAGAAAGGGCGAGCTCTTTTGCCAGCGACTTGGCGAAGGCGGCGCGCTCGGCGTCGGTTTCTTCATAAAAGCCGATAACAGCAGCGTTCGCCGCCGCGCCGAATTTCTTCACCAGCTCTGCGCTGCCGCCGAGATCGCCGGCTTCGACGATTAGGAAACCGCTGGGCTCGCCGCGTTCGATCGAAGCGAGCGCATCGAGAATGGCGTCGTCCGCCGACTTGCCGCCGACCCGCGCCCAGACGATGGTCGGCCCGCCTAGCAGCGATTGCGCAGCGAGCGCATCGGCGAGCCGGGCGCTATCGCTCTTGATCTCGGCCTCGCCGAGCTTGGTGATGGCGTAAGGATCGTCAGACTTGCCGAGCGCCCACGCCGACAGTTTCTGCGCCGCCTCGTGGGCGAAGCTTTCGTTCGGCCCATAGAGCAGCACGGCGCGGACGTCTTTATCCGGCTTGTCGAGGAAGCGCCGGATCGAGGCGCCTTTGATTTGCACTGACTATCCCTGGCGCGCTTGCGCCATCCGCAGCGCCAATTCAGCGCGGAAGCGTTGCGCCATGGTTTCGGCAGCGCGTTCGCGGGCGTCATCCTGCGCTGAGATTTCGCCGAAGGCGGCGGTGGGGATGTCGTAGTTCACGACGGTGTAGACCGAGCCGCGCATGACGCGCGCGCCCGGGGTTGCAGGCGTCAGGATGTAGTTGGCGGTCAGCCGCAGTTCGGCGCGCGTCGCCGATTCGTCACGGCGGATGCCGAGCTGGGTGACGGATTCCTGCAGCGTAACGGCGAGATGTGCGGGCGGCGAGCCATCGTTCTCGACGGCAAGGATGCGGGAGAGCTCGGTGCGCAGCACGTGACCGGCCTTGCCTTCGATTTCGGCGATCTGCACCGGCCCGATGGCGTTGCCGCCGCCAGCCGGCGCGTACATCGGCTGGAAGCCGCAGGCGGCCAGGAGAAGCGTAAGGCTCGCAATCAATACGCGCATCAGGGGTTTCTCCCGCCGCATCAGTTGGCGACGATATTGACGATCCTGTCAGCCACGACAATCACCTTGCGGACGGTAACGCCGTCCAGGAACGGCTTCACGCCCTCGTGTTGCAACGCAAGCGCGCGCACGTCGGCTTCTGGCGCGCCTTTTGGCGCCTCGATTTCCGCGCGCTTCTTGCCGTTCACCTGGATCGGCAGCGTGACGGTGGTGCGCGCCGCCAGCTGCGGATCGGCCACGGGCCAGGGCGCGGTGGCGACGAACGGTTCAAAGCCAAGCTTTTCCCAGCATTCTTCGGCCAGGTGCGGCATGAAAGGGGAGATGAACTGGGTGAGGATGCGTAGCGCTTCGCCACGGGCGAACGCGGCGCCGTCGCTGCCGCCTTTGAGCTTGGCGATGGCGTTCACCAGTTCGTAGCCCTTGGCCACGGCGACGTTGAAGCGGAAGTGCTCGATGTCGTCGGTGACGTGTTGGACAGCGCGATGCGCGAGCTGCCGCAGCGCGAGCGGCTCGCCTTCGTTCGCCGAGGCCGGCGCCCTATCGCCCGGCTTTGGGGCCGGGCGGCCGTGCGCTTCGACCAGCGTCCACACACGTTGCACGAAGCCCCATGCGCCTTTGACGCCGGCGGCGGTCCATTCCACATCGCGCTCGGGAGGCGAGTCGGAAAGCACGAACCAGCGCGCGACATCGGCGCCGAAATCGGTGACGAACGCGTCGAGGTCGACGACGTTCTTCTTCGACTTCGACATCTTCTCGAT
>JBQTJK010000183.1:0-7641 GCA_052387215.1 Caulobacteraceae bacterium | reverse complement strand
GTCGCTGAAGACGGAGCGAACAGCGCGCAAGACCTATCGGACACGCGAGAAGGCCAAGGCCGACGTGTTCGACTATATCGAGTGCTGGTACAATCCTCAGCGACGCCATTCGACGCTGGGCTACTTGAGCCCGGTTGCGTTCGAAGAACAGGAGGCGTTAGCTTAGGACGGCGTCCACGAGACCGGCAGCAGCCCAGGAGTAGGGATGCGTCCCAAAGCGGCGATCACTGTGCGCCGGCAGCAAACTTTCCCGGTTCCTAAGTTGGCTACGCCGCCGGTCGCAATCGATGTCATCGGTACGACGAGGATTCACGTCCTGAACACCATAGGCTCCACTTCGGCGTGCCAGCGCCAGGCGTCGGTGATGGTCTGGTCGACATTCCGCATCGGTAGCCAGTCAAGTTCGCGTCGCGCGAGCGTGTTGTCGGCCAGGAGCGCGGGCCCATCGCCTTCGCGGCGGGGCGCAGCGACGGTGGGGACTGTCTTGCCCGTGACGCGTTCGATCGCGGCGATCAGTTCGCGCACCGTGACGCCCTCGCCGGTACCGAGATTGACGACAAGGCTATCGCCGCCACCCAGCAGACGATCGATGGCGCGCACATGCGCGTCGGCCAGATCGAGCACATGCACGTAATCGCGCAGGCAAGTGCCGTCGCGTGTATCGTAATCGTCGCCGAAGATATGGAACACCTCGCGGCGGCCGAGCAGTGTAAAGAGCGCAAGCGGGATGGCATGTGTCTCCGGCTCGTGGCGCTCACCGATCCCCTCGCTCCAGGCGGCGCCGGCGGCGTTGAAGTAGCGCAAATGCGCGAACGTCCCGCCGCGTTCATCGGCAGCCGACTCGCTCAGTCGCTCGGCGTCAAGCTTGTTCTGACCGTAGGGACTGGAGGGTCGGAAGCGATGGTCTTCGCGCATCGGCAGCGCTTCGGGCACGCCATAGACAGCGCAGGACGAAGAAAACACGAACGCTCGCGTGCTGGTCTCGCGCATGATATCCAGCAATGTCGCGGTGCCGCGCACATTAGTGTCGTGGAAGCGCTCGGGATGCTTCACCGAATCACCCACTTCGGTCAGCGCAGCGCAATGCAACACAGCGTCCGGGCGATGCGCGTCGAACACTTGCCTAAGCCGCTCACGATCGCGAATATCGCCGCGCTCAAGCGGCCCCCACTTGTCGAACTGGATGTGGCCCTTGGAAAGGTCGTCATAAACGACGACGGTATGGCCGGCCTGCGAGAGCACCAAGCAGCAATGCGCGCCGACATAGCCCGCGCCGCCCGTGACAAGAATTGTCGCCATGCCCGGGTCCTGTTAGGGCGCCGCCTTCATGAGCGCTACTGATTTGACAGCGAAGGGCGTGGACGCAGGTTAGTTTGGTCCGGAGCATTCAGAGCCTGAAGCGCCCCGCCCATTCTGGACAAGGCCCTCATTTGCGCCAGTGAGTCAGAGCGCAGTGTTGGCGCCTCGAGCTTGATTCTGACCTCTATGTCGCCGCGATCTCCTAGCGCTTGCGGATCATGGCTTTCGCTTTTCCGAACCCGTTGACCGCGCCTAGGGCGCTTCTCTGCGCGCCGTTAGGCATCACTTTTTGTCCTTGCGGTCCGGAGCGGCCTTGGGCCGATCGGCGGGCGCGGCAGCGGCCTTTTGGGCCTTGCGCGTCTCATTTTCCAGAGCGCGGAGAAGCTTCTTCTCCTTCTCCGATAGCTCGAACGGCTTGTCCGACATGGGGTTGCCTTTTCGCCGCAAGCATGGGCCGTGCTGAGGGATGGATCAAGGTGGTAAGCCCCGCCCACGGACTTTCTTGCTTTGTCTCGGTCAGATGGAAAATTTTAGGAGTTGAGGAACTGAAGGTGAGGCTGCAATCGTTGATATGCAAAGACCCTCCAACTCGGAAAGCGGCCCCTTCGGATCCCCGGGGCCGCCGCTTCTTTCTTGGACGGTTCCTGAACAAAGCCGCTAGAGCCGCTAGGCGAGGCGATCGCCCACTGAGCTGAGTTCAGCGCACCGCGCCGCTTGGGCTCCTAACGTTTTCCTGGCTGGTCTTTCCTGTCATCGCACAGATACGCGTAAATGCCGCCTCCGGCAGTGAAGGCGGCGGTGCCGATGGACCCCCACACGGCCCAGGCGTCAGCGTGTGGCGATATCAGCGCAACGTAGGCGATCAGAACCCACAGAACGGCGGCAAAAAACCACCAGTGGATGGTTGCGCCGCGGAGCTTCTCATCTCGCATGACCCCAGCCTCCGTGCCGTTACATGTGCGCCTCCGGCAGCTAGAGTCAACGTGGCCGATTTCGGTTTAGCCAGTGTCACCCATCGGCGCAGCAACACCGTGTTGCGATGGCAACGTCGCCGCGCCGCTTTGGCTCTCGTTTCAGCGAGTTGGAGTAGTGCCGTGGCAAACGCGCGTTGGAGCAGGTGTTCCAAGCACGATTGCTTCAGCCGTACCTTCCATCGGGCCGGTCTTGTTCGCGCGCGTCAATTGGGGATTGCCTAGCTCTATTCGATCGGTCCCGTGATGTGCGATGTTCCGCCACGATCGATCGAATTGAGTGTGGACATCTGGAGCGTTTGATATGACCGACGAACAAAAAGAGGGGACAGGCAAGGGGCGATCCGCCGCCTCATCATTGCCGATAGTGGAAAACTTGTTTTCGCTGGAGCTCTATGCCGACGAAGCGCATTGGTTTGCTTTGAAGCATGGGAATGTTTGCATTACATTCGCCACCGTTAAGTGCGACCACGCGAACAAGGGAGAGCTCAGCCGAGTTGTCGTGGGCAGACTAACAATGCCTGTGCATGGCGCACAGAAGCTCGCTCTTGGACTCTACAATTATCTCGCCCAAGAGGGTCTAGCCCCGAAGCTCAACCCTTCGCATGCGCCAGCGAACTAGTGCTTGCTGTCAAGCCGTTTCGCGTATTCGCTGCGCACTCTTGGCGACGCGATAAACCTAAGCGCAGGCTTTCCCCTGTGAGTTGGGGGCATGGCGAAAAAGGGCGGACCTGATGCCTGGCGCACGCTGGCCGCCATGTTGCTTGCGGCCTGGACGGTGGCCAGGAATCGGCGCGTGAGGGGTCTGCTTCAATCCTCGCGGCGTGCGTGAATAGCATTACGCGCGGCCGCCGTTTCGCGAACTGACTGGAGCATCCGCGACGGAGAGTGCGGCGAGCCGTTTCAGCGCGCGTTCAGCTACCACCAGGTCCTGGTCTTCCGCTTCAATTTCCAGGCGCATTTTCTCAAGACCGGCGAGTTCGCTGGCGATCTGCCTCCGTCGCGACGTCACGGTATCGAGGTCGGGTTTGTTCATAAAGGAAGCTTGACGGCGCGGCAGTGCGAAGCCAACCGAGCGCGCAAGCCAGGAGAAATGTGCGCCTCGCACGCCCCTATCGAGAGTAGCGCCTCCTCGTTTGGGAAGATGCCCACGACTTCCGTGCGGCGTTTGATCTCGCCGTTGAGGCGCTCCAGCGGGTTGGTGGAGCGCAACTTCACCCGGTGCTCTTTGGGGAAGGTCATGTAAGCGAGCACGTCGACTTCAGCATCGTGCATCAGCGCCGAGAGTTTCGGCAGCTTGGGTCGGAGTTGATCGGCGACCTGGCGCCATTGCATGCGCGCGGTATCGGCGTCGTCCTGGGCGAACGCGGTGGCGATGAAGGCCGAGACCACGCGGCGTCCGCTTTTTCCCGCATGAGCCAAAGCGTTGCGCATGAAATGCACGCGGGGGCTGTTGAAAAAGGTCCCGAACATTGATTCCCTCAGTGCATCGAGGTCTCGATGCTTGGTCACAAAGAACGCGGTCAGTTCGAACTTCTCATCACCGGTTCGCTGCGTCAGGTCATTCCTAGCGATCACATCCTCGCCCGCGTTGATCGGGTCTTGGATCTAAGCTGGCTCAAGGCGGAAGTTGCGGATCTTTATTGCACCGACAACGGCCGGCCCGGGATCGATCCGGAAGCCGCGTTGCGCTTGATGCTGGCGGGATTTCTTCTGAACATCGCCGTGCTCAGCGCCGGTGAGGCCTTGCACCTCTAGATCCATCAGCCGCTGCGCGGCGAAGCCGATCATCTCGCGCAGGAAATCTGCATCTGGGGTCTTTTCGAGCAGCGAACGCAGGCCCATCATTTCGCCGGTCATCGATGAGTCCTTGGATCAAGTCATTGGTGTCAACGACCTGACCTTCCGATGATTCTCGATGACCAACCTCGCCCCGAGGGGCGTCAGCTCCTACACCACGTCCGGGGACACGACCCGATGGCGTCCTCGTTGGAAAGATGCCGACGACTTCGGTGCGCCGCTTGATCTCGCCGTTGACGCGCTCGAGCTTGGTGCGATCGAGCGCTGGATTTACCTCCAGAATCGCATCGATGCTCACCTCCTGGGGAGGTGCTCGAAATAGCTCTCAACGGTCGTTGACGCTTCAGCTGATGACGCGCAGGGCGGTGACGCGCGTGAGGTCGCGATCATGGGTGACAAGCGCGTCCGCGTTGATGGCGAGTGCGCCGGCGGCCTGAATGGCGTCTGGAAGCTTGAGCCCGAGGCCAGCGCGCAGGCGCGCCGCGTCTTCCGCCAAGGCCGCGGTGAGCTCCACGACGTGCCACGATTCCAGGACCGCGCGGTAGCGCCGCGCGAGTGCGTCATCACCGCTCTTAAGCGGGCCGGTGAGCACTTCGGCGATGGTGATCGTCGTCACGGCGAAGCGAACGCCGCCCGCTGTGTGAAGGTCAAAGAGCGGCGCGAAGCGCCGCGCGAAGTTTGGCCGCTGCTCAAGCCAGTAGATGATGGGCGCGGTATCGACGAGGAGTAGCGCCCCTTCGGGCAGACCGGCGATGTTTAGCGATCCCATTCGTCGCGCAGTGCATCAATGGTCTTGGCCGGGTCTTTGCCCCACAGACCGCGCCCTGAGCCCTTGAGCGGGACCAGGCTCATTTGCTTGCCCACGGCGTTGAAGTCCTCGATCGGAACGAGGGCGGCCACCGCTTTGCCATGCTTGGTGATCACGGTGGCGCGGCCGCGTTCGGCAAACTCCAAAAGACTTGGAAGCTGATTGCGCGCCTCTTCAGCGCCCTTCCTCGAGATCGTGGCCATGGCGAAACTGTACAGTGCTGTACGGTGAATGTCAAGGGGCTCAAGCGGTCGTGTCTCAATTGGTGGCGTACGAGCCGGCGGGCATTATGATCGTCGGCGCGATCGGGCCGGCCGCCATGCCGGAAGCGCCGGCAGAGTCCCAGAGGTGGGTTTGCGTGTTTCTTGCCTTGCACGTCGGTCAGGCGGGTGAAGCGACGCATGCCATCTGCCTCGTGAGATTGTTGCGCCCGACGTGCGACGTTGAAACCTTGTCAGAAACGGGGTTGCCGCAGGACCTTGGTTGAGATGCGGGGCACACCTCCTTCGCTAATCACAGCACCACTCAATTCGCCCGCCTGTTCGCGCCTGTTCGCGGCGGAATTCGGGCCTGTTGCCAACCTGAAACCGGCCTGTTTCGCGCCTCAGCGGCGGAGCGGGAAGATCTACTGGTATTATAATAAAAACAATGGATTAGGGTGCGGGTTCTCTGCGAACATCAGCCCTGTTAAGTACAATTGATCAGGCGATTTTTCGCGTATTTCGGGCGTCGCTGGGGCAGCGCCCCGAGCCCGCGCTTGTCATCCCCGCGCGCGCACGAACTCTCGGATCGCGCCGGCGATCTTGGTTTGCGTCTGGCCGTCCAGGTAGGGGTGCATAGGCAGCGCCAGCACGCGGTGGCAGATGGTTTCGCTGACCTTCATGCCGCCGGCGCCAACCGGAAAGTGCTTGTATGCCTGCTGTTGGTGCAGCGACTTCGGGTAGTATTGCGCGGTCGGAATGCCCGCACCCCTCAGGTGCGCGGCGAGTCCGTCGCGGTCATCGGTTTCGATCACATACTGCGCCCAAGTCGAGACGCCGCCGTCGATCACTGTGGGCGTCGTCACCAAGCCTTCGAGCATGTGCGCGTAACGATCGGCGACTTCGTTCCGCGCGCGGATTTCGTCGGCGAAGACGGCAAGTTTCTCGATTAGGATCGCCGCCTGGATTGTATCCAGGCGCGAATTCATGCCGATGCGGACGTTGTCGTAGCGGTCCGTGCCCGCGCCGTGGAAGGCGAGCGAGCGCATCATGATGGCGTCCTCATCGCTGTTTGAAAGCGTGGCGCCGCCATCGCCGTAGCAGCCAAGTGGTTTTGCGGGGAAGAAGCTAGTCGTAGTTGCGTCGGCCCAATGCATCGGATGCTTGCCGTTGAGCGTGCAGCCATAGCCTTGCGCGCTATCGGCGATAAGCTTCAGCCCTTCGCGCTTACAGATCGCGCTGATCGCCGGATAATCCGCCGGCTGGCCAAACAGGTCGACCGCGATCACCGCCTTCGGCGCGAGCTTGCCTTGCTTCTTCACGCCTGCAATCGCCGCTTCGAGCGAGGCAGGGTCGATGTTGTAGGTGTCGGGCAGTACGTCGATGAACACCGGCGTCGCCTCAACCCATGGGACAATTTCCGCTGTCGCGGCGAAGGTGAAGGATGGACAGAACACTGCGTCGCCCTTGCCGACGCCCCATGCCCAGAGCGGCAGCACCAGCGCATCCGTACCATTGGCGTTGGCGACGCAATGCTTCGCGCCGCAGAATTCCGCAAGCTGGCCTTCGAGCTGCTTCACTTCGGGGCCGAAGATGTAGGCGCCGTGACGGATGACGCGCGACACGGCGGCGTCGATGTTGTCGGCAATGCGCGCGCGCTGCGCCTGCAGGTCAATGAACGGAATCATGTCTTTCCTCAAAGCTATGATAGGGAGGGCAGTCCAGAGGCGCGATCGACCTCCAGGGCGAGTTCCAAGACAGCCAGCGCCTCTTCAGCATCCACTGCCGGCCGCGACGCGACGCCCAGCACTGCGTCGATGAATTGCGCGACATTGGCGCCGAGCGGATCGCTGCCGATGCGCGTCTCTGCAAACGCCGCATTTAGCGGGAAGCGGGTCGTGTTTTCGAATTTGCGCGCCATGAAGTCGATGAACACTTCACCCGATGGATAGATCGCGCGCATGTATCGCTGCCGGCCTGCTTCGATGCGGCTGGAGATGAATCTTGCTTCCGCCCTGTCGAATGTGAGGTTGGCCTCGATCCGGTCCGCTGTACGGCCATGCTCGCTGCGCGCGCCAGCGGTGACCCGCGCCGGCTTTTGCTTGAGCAGCATGAGCGCCAAGTCGAGATCGTGGACCATCAGATCGAGGGTCACGGACACGTCGGCGCTACGCCCCGTCCACGGCCCCTCGCGCACGCTTTCGATATGTGTCGGTTTCTCCGGCGCCGAGAGCAGGCCGATCGCTTGGAATACCAGACGCTCCTGATGACCGCAGGCGACCACGAGTCTCCTCTCCCGCGCCAGCTTCGCGATTGCAGCGCCTTGAGCAGCGTCGGTCGCGAGCGGTTTCTCGATCAGCACGTGCTTGCCCAAGTTGAGCGCGGCAAGCGCGGTGTCGCCATGGAAGGAGGGCGGGGAAGCAATGGTCGCGATGTCGACCGCCGCCAGCAACGCGTCGCTGGAGCCGAAGCTCTCGGCGCCATGCGTATCCGCGAGCTGCTGTGCGCGCTCGTCATCTGGATCGTAGGCGCCGACGAAATGCACGCGCGCGTCTTCGGCATA
>JBQTJK010000182.1:0-12512 GCA_052387215.1 Caulobacteraceae bacterium | reverse complement strand
GCCGCAGCCGCCATGCGTCGCCACGGTGTTCGGTCCGTATTTCGCACCGTGCGACAGGATCGCCGAAAAGCGGCGACGATCATGGCCGCCGCCGCTGCAACCGCCCGACACCGGATGATTGGGGATTAGGGATGAGGGACTAGGTTGGTCGTGCGAGACGGTTGCGCACGAAGCACGACGCATGCGTGCGCGCACCTAGTCCCCTAGTCCCTAGTCCCCAATCCCCAATCCCCAATCCCTAAGCCGCGCGCTGCTCTTGAATTGCGCCAATCACGTCAGCGGCGCCGGAGAAGAGCGTGAAGATGAACGTCTTGCCGGCGGCCTCGAATTGAACTGCCGGGCTGACGCCCATGACGCGCGCCGTTTTCAGGTTCGCCATTGCCGTGAACGGAAAGCTCAGAAACTCAGTGGTCGCGGTGATGCTCTGCACTTTGGCGAGGAAGACGAGTCGATGCGTCGTCACCACGACGAGGCCGTCGGGCCTGTCCCACATGTTCTGCTGGTTCCAGAACTTGCCGATCTTCTGCAGCACGACGCGCTCGGTCGCGGTCGCGCCGTCGCTGCGCAACAACTGCCTTGTTTCGTGCTTGGAAAGCTCGGTTTCCAACAGCACCTTGCCCAGTTCGAACACGCCTTCGATGAGAGCGGACATGCGGTCGCCTTCCTCCGCCCGCTTTACACTGAGTCCGGCGAGACGGGACCCGTTCGCGCCCCTATATCTCGCGCACGGAGACACGCCCATGCCTGAACGCGACTATGTGCTCGGCACCCATGACGATGAGATCTATCGGCTCGGTTTCCAGCACCGGGTCTGGCGTCCGCGCGCGCTCGACGCCTGGGCGCGGGCGAAGATCGGCGACGGCAGCAAGGTGATCGATTTCGGCGCGGGGCCAGGCTTTGCGACGATGGATTTGGCCGAGATGGTCGGCCCGAATGGCGCCGTGCATGCGCTCGAACGCTCGCGGCGCTTCCTCGACACGTTGGAGGCGCAAGCCAAGGCGCGCGGTTTCGCCCAAGTGAAGGCGCACGAGGTTGACATCGTCACCGACCCAATCCCGGTGAAGGACGCCGACGCGGCTTGGGCGCGCTGGATTTTCGCGTTCCTGCCCAATCCGAAAGCGGCGCTCAAGAAACTGGTGGACGCCGTGCGTCCTGGCGGCGCGGTCGTCGTCCATGAATACATCGACTACGAGACCTGGAAGCTCGCCCCGCCAGCGCCGAACTTCGAGCGTTTCGTCGATGAGGTGGTCGCCAATTGGCGCGCCTCGGGCGGCGAGCCGGACATCGCCCGCAACTTGCCCGCGTGGCTGACGGAAATGGGCCTGAAGCTCGAAAGCTTCAAACCTTACGTCGATGTCGTCTCCAAGGATGACAATGTCTGGCGCTGGCCGATCGGCTTCTTCGACATCCACATTGACCGCCTGCTCGAACTCAACCGCATCACGCCGCAGCTGGCCAAAGACATGCGCGACGAGTTTGCTCGCGTGTCGCAGCAACCAGGAACGCTGATGGTCACACCACTCGTGCTCGAAATCATCGCCCGCAAGTAACTGGCGCGCGAGCAAAGACAGGAATACCTCTACGCGGCAGCCTCGAAGGAGCATGCAAATGGCGGACAAAAATACCACTCCGAGCAAACCGGCGCCGGGCGGCAAGAAACCGGGCGGTCAAGCGCCGCCTCCCGGACAAGTCGGCCAGCGGGCGCGCCCGCTCGATCCAAGCAATCCGGGCAAAGAGAAAAAGTAGGCAATAGGCAGTAGGCAGTAGGCAGTTGGGTGAACAATGACCGAGATCAGATCGTATCGTGACCTAGTTGCGTGGCAGCAAGCAATGGATTTGGCGGTCACTGTCTATGAGGTCACGCAAGATTGGCCGCGTGCGGAGTTGTACGGACTCACATCTCAAGCGAGACGGTCCGCAACGTCGGTCCCGGCCAACATCGCCGAAGGCTACGGGAGAGACAATCTCGGTTCTTATCTGCAGTTTCTACGAATTGCCCAAGGCTCCCTCAAAGAGCTTGAAACACACATCCTAATCGCTGAGCGGATCGGCCTCACTGACAACGCCGAGCCCCTCTTGAACCAAACTGACACTGTCGGCCGGATTCTCGGCGGCCTCATTCGCAAGCTGGCCGAAACAACTTGACCAACTGCCAACTGCCTACTGCCTCGCGCGCGGAGCGCGCGATCAACCGACGATCTCTTGATCGCTGAAGAAGAACTCGATCTCGCGCCCAGCGTTTTCGAGGCTGTCGGAACCGTGCACGGAGTTCGCCTCGATCGATTCCGCAAACATCTTGCGGATGGTGCCTTCGGCCGCGTTGGCCGGATTGGTCGCGCCCATCACGTCGCGATACTTCGCCACTGCGTTCTCGCCTTCGAGCACCTGTATCACGACCGGGCCCGAGATCATGAAACTGACAAGGTCGTTGAAGAACGACCGTTCCTTGTGCACCGCGTAAAAGCCTTCGGCCTGGCCTTCCGACAGCCAGATGCGCTTTTGCGCGATGATGCGAAGGCCCGATTTTTCGATCACCGCGTTGATGGCCCCCGTCAGGTTACGCTTGGTCGCGTCCGGCTTGATGATCGACAGGGTGCGTTCGACGGCCATGACTTCGCGGCTCCGGGCTGGATTGGCGCCGGGTCTATAGCTGCGCCGCAGCAAGCCGCCAAGTGCGTCAGAAGCACCCGATCGCGATTATCCGGCAATGATGATGCGCGTTGGCGTCAGTAGCACTCCAGCGACGTGATCACGCCGTTGGCGTCGACGATCACGTTCAAGCGCTGCGGCGAGAAATCCTGCGTCACCGGCGTATCCGGCTGAATGATGCGGATGCCGGAGTCCGCCGGGAACGTCACCGCCGCCAAATTCGAACCGATCATGGCGCGATACTGCGATGCGCCGCATGTATCTTGCGCCGTCGCTTCAGCTGCGGTCTGCGGCATGGTCGTCGCCGGCGTTTCAGTCGTGGCTGTCGTCTGGCCGCAGCCGGCAAGCGCGAAAGCGGCGCAGGCTGTCAGCAATGCACGCATGTCTGGCCCCTCAGTAGCAATTCAGCGAAGCGACGTTGCCGTCCGAGCCCACGGTGATGTTGAGGCGCGTCGGAACGAAGTCCTGCGTCACCATCGTCTCCGGCGTGATGATGCGGGTGCCCGGCGCGAAGTTCGCGAGATCAATGGCGCTTGCCGGCGGGCCGATCAGCGCTTGATGGGCGGAGGCCCCGCATGTGTCTTGCGCGGTCGCTTCGGCGGCGTTGGTGGGAGCGGTGGCCACGGCAGGCGTCTCCGGTTGAGTGTCTGTGGTGGCCGTGGTTTGACCGCAGGCAGCCAGGGTCAGCATGCTCACCGCAATGAGAAGGTTGCGCATTCTTCTTCCTCCACCCGCCTAGCCGCAGTGCAACCGGACGACTTTGCCGTCCGGCGCAAGGTCAATATTCAGCCGGTCGGCGCGATAATCCATGGTCACCACGCAATCGTGGCAAATGACGCGCGTGAGCGGAGGCAACGTCGTCTGATCGATCTCGGCGCCGACGGTTCCAATCAGGGACTGATGCGCCGCCATCTGACACGTATCCGGCGGCGGACGGTTGATTTGTTCCTGCAGCGTCCGGCGCGAAAGATCGTCCATCTGGCGATAAGTCAGCGGACGATCCTGCGACGAGCACGCCGCCGCCGCGAACGTAACCAAAGCCGCCAACGCCCAACGTGTCATTGCTGCTTCTCCCATCGCCCCGCGGCGCTTTCCTTCCAGTACGACGCCGCGATGCCGGCATCCTTCGCTTGTTTCCAGCGCGATCGGGCCGATTCCAAGGCGGCGGGATCGCGGCCGTCGAAGAGCAGGCAGGCGCGCTCGAAGCCGGCAATGTCGCCGGGCTCGGCGTCGTCAACCAGGAACAGCGCCTGGGCGTCGTTGGGGTTGCCGCCCTCGAGCGTCAGCCACACCGGCTGGCGTTTCGGATCGCCTTCTCGCGCGTGCGGCACAAAGCTATCTTCACGGAACGTCCAGATGGCGGTGTCGAGCTGGTCGAGCCGTTCGTTCGAACCGGCTCGCACGAGCGCGCGCCAGCCGCGTTGCAGGCACTTCTCCAGCAATGGCGGCAGCGCTCGTTCCAAATCGCTGCGCTCAAGATGGTAGAACCAGAGCTCAGTCATCACTCTTCGTAGCGGTTCTGGATCAGCCGGTTGAGCAGGCGCACGCCGTAGCCCGTGGCCCATGCTGGCGAGAGCGGGTCTTCGTAGGGCGCGGGCTTCCAGGCCGTGCCGGCGATGTCGATGTGCGCCCACGGCGTGCCGTCTTTGACAAAACGCTTGATGAATTGCGCGCCGACGATGGAGCCCGCCGCCGGCTTGCCGGAGATGTTCTTCATGTCGGCGTTTGGGGTATCGATCATCTTATCGTAGCCGGCCCCGAGCGGCATGCGCCAAACCGGCTCGCCTTCGGCCTGGCCGGCGGCGACGAGTGCGTGCGCGAGATCTTCGTCGTTGGAATAGAGCCCAGCATGCTCGTGACCCAACGCAACCACCACGGCGCCAGTGAGCGTGGCGAGATCGATCACCGCCGTCGGTTCGTACTTGTCCTGCGCGTACCAGACCGCATCGGCGAGGATGAGGCGGCCCTCGGCGTCGGTATTGAGCACTTCGATGGTCTGGCCGGACATGGTGTTGACGATATCGCCCGGCCGCTGCGCATTCGCGCCCGGCATGTTCTCCACCAGCGCCACCACGCCGACGACATTCGCCTTCGCTTTGCGCAGCGCGATCGCCTTCATCGTGCCGGCGACGGCTGCGGCGCCGCCCATGTCGCCCTTCATCTCGTCCATACCAGCCCCGGGCTTTAGCGAAATGCCGCCTGTATCGAAGGTGACGCCCTTGCCGACCAGCGCGACGGGCTTCGTGCCCTTGGCGCCGCCGCTCCACTTCATCGCGACAAGACGCGCAGGCCGGGCCGAGCCTTGCGCGACGCCAAGCAGCGCGCCCATGCCGAGCCGCTCCATCGCCGCGGGCTCCAGGACGTCGACCTCAACTCCAATGGTTTCCAGATCGCGTAGGCGCTCGGCGAAACTCTCTGGGTAAAGAACGTTCGGCGGTTCGCTGACGAGATCGCGCGCGAAGAATACGCCTTCAGCGATCGCCGCATCCTTTTCCGCGCGCGCCTTTGCGGCCGCCGGGCCGTCCATCGAGATATCGACACCGGTGAGCGTTGGCTTCTGCTCGGGCTTCAGCTTCGTGCGATAAGTATCGAAGCGGTAGGCAGCCAGGCGCGCGCCCATCGCTGCGTGCGCGCCGGACTCCGCCTTCGAGACGCCTGGCAGGGCGTCAGGCTGAAGTACGAGCTTTTCCGCGCCGGAAGTAAGCACGCGCTTCACGGCGTGACCTGCCCAGCGCTCGACGGCCATGCCGTCGGCCGCATCGGGTTTGCCGACGCCGACCACGAGCACACGGGCGAAGTCCACCCCATCGGGCGCCAAGATGTCGGTGACTTGACCCGGCGTACCCTTGAAGTTCGCGGCCTTCATTGCCTTGGCGATGCGGCCGCCGGAAGCCGAGTCCAACGACTTGCCGGCTGCGAGCAATTCGCCGCCCTCGCCGGCCATCACCGCGACAACCTCGCCGCCTCCGGTAGTCACAAATCGGATGTCCATGAATTTCCTCTGGAAAGGCGGACAAAGCGTCCGCTTCAACCGCGGTCGGACGAGTGGTAGCCATGCCGGAAGCAATTGAAAAGCTGAGTGCGGCGGTTACGGATGCCGCGCGACGCCGCCGCGCAAACCAAGGGACGCGATGAACACCATTTCAGCTTATGTGTTCCGGCAGGCGCTGGGGCCGCTGCTGGCGATCCTGGGGGCGCTGGCGGCGATCGCCATCCTTACGCAGGGCCTCAATCAGCTCGACATCATAATCACCAACCGCCGCGCCGGCTTCGCCTTCGCCTGGGTGACCATCCTGGCGCTGCCGCAGCTGGTCTCGCTCATCCTGCCGATGGCGGTGTTCATCGCCGTCGTCTACGCGCTCAACCGCATGCACAGCGAAAGCGAGATCGCGGTGCTTTATGGCGCGGGCGTTTCGCGGCAGCGGATCGCCCGGCCGATACTGCAGTTGGCCGTGCTGGCGGCGCTGGCGCACTTGGCCATTAACGTCCTGATCCAGCCGGCGGCGTTCAAGGAACGGCGCGAGGTTTTCTACGAGCTGCGTACCGACATAGCGTCTAGCCTCGTGGAAGAGGGTTCGTTCACCTACCCCGCGGACGGGCTCACGCTCTATGCCCGCTCCCGTGGCGGCGGCGGCGAACTGCGCGACTTGCTGATCAACGACGCGCGCCCTGAGCTGCCCATCACCTACACCGCCCGCGCCGGCGCTATCGCCACCATTGATGGCGCGCCCGCGATCGTCATGCGTGACGGGCAGGTGCAGCGGCAGACCGAGGAAGGCTCGGTCGATGTTTTGGACTTCGACCGCTACGTGTTGCAGTTCGAAGGCGTGTTCGAGGAGCCCGAACTGTTCTTTCTCAAGGCGTCGGACCGGACCTTGTTCGAGCTTTTCTTCCCAGATCTCACGACGCACTTCGATCAGCGCAACATCGAGCAATTCTTGGCCGAAGGGCATGCGCGACTATCATCGCCGTTGTTGAACATCGCCCTTGCGATGATCGCGCTGGTAGGCGTTCTGGGCGGCGAATTCAGCCGCCGCGGTTATGGCCGGCGGATCATGTGGGCGGCGATTATCGCGCTTGTGGTGCGCCTCTCCGCATTGGCGACGCAGGCGGCCGCCGCCGATGATCCGCAACTCAATGTGCTGCAATACGCCGTGCCCATCAGCGTGATCCTCATTTGCGGCGCGATGCTTGGCGGACGCTCGGCGCGTAAAAAGCGCGTATCGCTTGGCCCGTCTGTGCTGGCGAGGACGAAGGCATGAGTTTCCTGTTCTCCCGCCTTGGCCGCTACATTGTCGGTCGCGTTTTTCTCGGCGTGTTAATCGCGCTCATGGCCGTGCTCGCCGCCATCCTGCTGATCGACATGGTCGAGCAGATGCGGACGGTTGGAACGCGCGTGGACATTTCCATGCTGGAAGCATTGCGCCTCACGCTGTTGAAGACGCCGATGCTGGTCGAGCAGACGCTGCCGTTTGTCGTGCTCGCTGGGACAATGATGGCCATCATTGGGCTCAACCGTTCGAGCGAGTTGGTCGCAATGCGCGCCGCGGGCGTGTCAGCATGGCGCTTCCTTACGCCTGCCGCCTTCGTCGGCGTGGTGTTGGGCCTTGTCGCCATCACCGCACTCAATCCGTTGGGCGCCTACCTCTATCAGCACTTCGAAACCGAGAGGCAGGACGCTCTCTCGGAAACGCTGGCGGGGCCGGGAGAAAACGGAGTTTGGATCCGGCAAGGCGATCGCGATGGCCAAGTCGTCATCCATGCCGAAGGAGTCGACGCCAGCGGCACGAAGCTGCGGGGCGCGACGTTTATGTTCTTCGAGGTCCAGCAGGACGCGCTGCGCTTCACCCGCCGCATCCGCGCCGCGTCAGCCGAGTTAAGGCCTGGTTTCTGGCAGCTGACCGATCTGGTGGAGGCGACGCCGGGGGGCCGCCCGGTCCGTCAGACTCATCTTGCAATCCCCACGACCCTCGACGCCACGGAACTGATCAACCGGTTCGTGAATCCGGCCACGCTTTCGTTCTGGGCGCTGCCGGGCTTCATCCGCGAGGCGCGAGAGGCCGGCTTTGCCCCGACACGTTACGAACTGAAGTGGCAGGCGCTTCTGGCTTATCCACTGCTGCTGGCCACCATGGCCGGGCTTGGCGCGGCCTTTTCGCTCCAGCTGCAGCGGCTGGGAAACCTCGCCCGCTGGGGGGCGGCGGGGGTCGGCATAGGTATGTTCCTGTTCTTCTATAGCCAGCTCGCCGGCGCTTTCGCCATTACCCAGAGCGTTCCCGCAGCGGTTGCGGCCTGGAGCGCGCCCCTTGCTGGGATGTTCATCGCCTTGGCATTGGTGGCGTTCGTCGAGGACGGCTGACCAGCCACAGCGCCGGCGAAACGATTCCCCGCACGGCTTCCGGCGCTAGACGCGTTCGCGGCCAACCGGTTAGGTAGGCTGGGGAGTCGCAAAAGGGATGCGAATGAGCCGTTCGGGGGAGATGGCCGGCCGGCCGGCCGAACGGACGCCGTTCGGTTGGGCTGCTTTGGCCGCGGCGCTGGCGATGGCCGTCAGCGCGCAAGCCCTCGCCCAGGTTCCCGGAGCGGTTCAACCCACGTCTCCGCCATCCGCGGAGCAGAACGAGAATGTGCTGCTCGAGGCCGACGAACTGATCGACGACTCGGAGGCGCGCACGATCACCGCCGTCGGCGATGTGCAGGTTCGCTATCAGGGCCGCACCATGCGCGCCGATCGCTTGGTGTATAATCTCGACACCGGAGAAATCCGCGCCATTGGCGACGTGCAGATCGTTCTCGAGGACGGCTCGGTCACGTACGCGGAAGAGGTAAGCGCTGACGAGGAGATGAACGTCGGCGCCGCGCGCGAGCTGCGCGCGCGCATCGGCGGTCAGGGCACGCTCGCGGCGCGCGCCGCGGTCCGCCACGGCGAACGCGAAAGCGAACTTCGCAACGTCATCTACACGAGCTGCCCAGTCTGCCCGACTGGCGATCGCCCGCCGACATGGAGCCTGCGCGCCCGCCGCGCGGTCCAGGATCGGGAAACGCGCACGATCTCCTACCAGGGCGCCGTGCTCGAAATTGTCGGCATCCCGGTGCTCTATCTCCCGTTCATCGCGCATCCGGATCCGAGCGTAGAACGCGCTTCGGGCTTGCTGCCGCCTGATATCGGCCGCAACCGCCGTCTCGGCACGTTCTACGAGCAACCCTATTATTGGGCGATCTCTCCGTCGCAGGACATGACGGCGTCCCTGCGCTTCCACGGCAACGTCAATCCCCTTGCGGGGCTTCAGTATCGCAAGCGCTTCTGGTCGGGCCAACTCGAACTCGACACGACCTTCACGCAGGAAGAGCGCTTCAACACAAGCGGCGACCGGCTCGGCGACAATCGCTGGCGATACAGCGTATTCGGAGAAGGCGCGTTCGAGATCAACGAAGACTGGGATTGGGGCTTCGGCATCGAGCACATCTACGACGACGAATACCTGCGTCGTTACGATCTCGACTACGCCGCCGAACGGCGCGGACCATACATTGGTCAAGAGACCCGCCTCATCAACCAGCTCTACGGCATTGGTCAGGATACCGACTTCTACAGTTCGGTCGCTTTCATCGGCTTCCAGGGTTTGCGCGAGACCGACACATCGGAGCTATTGCCGTACATACTCCCGTTTGCAGAGTTGGATCGCGTGATCAACGAGCCGCTGCTCGACGGTCAACTCCGCATTCAAGCCAATACAGCGGTGCTTGCACGGGAGGACGATGGTGTTGGTCCTTTTGCGGGCAACAATAGTCGCCTCTCAGTCGGGGCTGCATGGCGCCGTGACCTGATCTTCGGGCCTGGCGTCGTGCTCAGCCCGTTCGCTCAGGCGCGCGGCGATCTCTTCCGTGTCGAGACGTCGCCGGAGGAATATGAAACGTTTGGCCGTGGTCTGGGTTTGGTTGGTGCGGAAATCAGTTGGCCCTTCATGCGGCCCGGCGACAATTTCGATCTGATCGTCGAGCCGGTCGTGATGGGCGCTTGGGCCAGCAGCGATGCTGACGATCCGCGCATCGTCAACGAAGACAGTCTCGCGTTTGAGTTGGACGGTTCGAACCTCTTCCGGCCGAACGCGGCGCCGAACTACGATCTCTGGGAGCCGGGCGGCCGCATTAGCGCAGGCGTGCGCGCTACGGCGCGCGCCCGCACGGGCGAGAGCGCGACGGTGCTGCTCGGCCGGCGCTGGCGCGAGGAAGAGGCCCCTGGGTTCACGGATCAGAACAATCTCAGCGCCGAGGCGTCTGATTGGGTCGCCTCCGGCCAGATTGACCTTGGCAGCGGTTTCGGCGCAGAGGCGCGATTGCGCCTGGACGACGAAACTCTTGAGCTCACGCGGCTCGATATGGGCGTGCGCGGCAGGGTTGGCCGCTTCAGCGCGGTAGCGCGGTACTTCAATATCGATGACTCGACCGCCTTGGATCCGGCCGATCCGAACGAGGAATTAAGCGCAGCTGTGGGGGTCGAGCTGGCCCGCGGCTGGCGCATGCAGTTTGGCCTAACGCGCGACCTAGATTCAGACATAAACCTGCGCCAGGACATCCGCGCGATCTATGAAGACGACTGTACTTTCCTAGAGATCGCCTACACCCGCTCCGAGACGCAGCGGGGCGACATCGGCCCGGACGAGGGCTTGCAGATCCGGATCGGTCTGCGCTCGCTCGGGGTGTTGGGCGGGAGCTGAGGCGGAGCAGAATTGACCATGATATTGAAGTACGTATCGGCCGCGGCGGCGCTGGCAGTGGCCACGCTGGGCTTAGCCGCGCCAGTGAGCGCCCAAAACGCCGAAGGCGTCGCGGCGATCGTCAACGACAAGGTCATCTCCACCTTCGACGTGCGCCAGCGCGCCACCATGTTGCTCATGTTCGCGAACCTGCAGCCAACCGCGGAATTGCAGCAACGCGCGCGCGCCCAGGCTCTACGCGATCTGGTTGATGAACATCTTCAGCTCCAAGAGGCGGCCAAGTTCGAGATCGCGGTTACCGGCGACCAGATCGATCGCCATCTGACGGACATGGCGTCCCGCGCTGATAGGTCGCTTGACCAACTTGTGTCCGATCTGGCGCGCAATGGCGTGTCGGTCGGCACGCTGCGCAGCCAGATCGAGGCGGAGATCGCATGGCAGCGCCTAATCAGCGGCCTCTACGGCAACCGCGTTCGCGTCTCGGAGACGGAAATTCAGGAGACGCAGCAGCGCATCGCCGCCAACGCACGCCAACCGCAGTACGAGATGTCGGAGATCTTCCTGCCCGCCTCGACGCCGCAGGAATTCAGCGAAATGGAACAGGGCGCCATGCGCCTGCTCGAGCAGATGCAGCAGCGCCAGGTTCCATTCCCGGCGGTAGCCCGCCAGTTTTCGCAATCCCCATCGGCAGCCACCGGGGGCGATCTCGGATGGATCAGCGCCAACGAATTGTCGACGGAGCTCCGTCCGGTCGCTGATCGACTCCAGGCAGGCCAGGTCTCGCTTCCCGTGCGCACGTCGACCGGCGTTTATCTGCTCGCCATGCGCAATCGCCGCGCTGGCATCCCCGAGGGCGCAAGCACCCTCGTCACGCTGCGCCAAGTGACGACCCCCGCGGCGCGCCGCAATGTACTTGAGCGCATCCGCCGACGTGGGGGTGGTTGCTCCGGCCTCGACAACAGCATCAACGGTATCCAAGGCGCCTCGGTAGTTGATCTCGGCCAAACGATCGAAGCGGAGCTTTCGCCGGCCATTCGCTCGCGCCTGGAGGGCGTAAATGTCGGCGGCGCTTCGCAAGTCGTTGTAGACGGCGAGCAGGCCAGCATCATCGTCCTGTGCTCGCGCGAGACCGGCGGCAGCGCCATTCCCGATCGCCGGCAGATCGAAGACCGCCTGCGCGAAGCCGAGCTCGCCATGCTCGCCGAGCGCTATTTGCGCGATCTGCGGCGCGAAGCCACGATCATCACGCGTCAGTGATGCGATGAGACCGCTCGCCGTTTCGATGGGCGATCCCGCGGGGATCGGCCTCGAACTGGCAGCGCGTGTGTGGGCCGAGCGCGACGGCGCGCCGCCCTTTCTCTTTGTCGGCGATCCGGACGCACTCGAACGGGCAAGCGCCAGGCTTGGCCTGCCGAAGCCGCGACTCAACGTCATCGAGGATGCTGCAAGCCTCGGTGGCGGCGAAACGCTCGACGTGCTCCACACGCCGCTGGCGATGGAGGAAACGCCCGGCGAGCCGGACCCGGTCAACGCCGACGCCACTATCGCCGCCATCGAGCGAGGTGTTGCTGCAGTACGCGCGGGCGCGGCGAGCGGACTCGTCACGCTGCCGATCGCCAAGTCGGTGCTGCACACATCTGATTTCGGTTTTCCCGGTCACACCGAGTTCATCGCCGATCTGACCAAGGACGATCCTTGGCCTGACGCGCGCGGCCCGGTGATGATGCTGGCGGGTCCAAGCCTCAAGGTCGCGCTCGCCACCATCCACTTGCCGCTTGCAAAGGCGCCCGGCGCCCTAACACGACAGCGCATTGTCGACAGCGGACGCGTGGTCGGCGAAGCACTGAAGCGCGATTTTGGCATCGCCGCGCCCCGCATCGCGCTGTGCGGGCTCAATCCGCACGCCGGCGAAGACGGCCATATCGGCCGCGAGGAGATCGATGTGATCAATCCAGCCGCTGCAACGCTGCGCGCGCAAGGCTGGAACGTGAGCAACGCAAAGTCAGCGGATGCGCTGTTTCACGAGGCGGCGCGATCGAGCTACGACGCCGTCATCGCGCTCTATCACGATCAAGGCCTCATCCCGATCAAGACGCTGCACTTCTGGGACGCGGTGAACGTCACTCTTGGCTTGCCGATCATTCG
>JBQTJK010000181.1:0-36316 GCA_052387215.1 Caulobacteraceae bacterium | reverse complement strand
GCGCCGCGGCGGCGACTTGGTTGAGACGCATGCTGGGACGCTAGCACGGGGTCCGAAAACGGCCAGCACGGTGGCGCCGTTGGCGCCATGGTGGCGGCCGACATTGAGATCACACACATGACCTTCCGCATCGCCGGCCTCGACCCCGCGCCATTTCAACACCTGCACGCGCTCAGCGACGCCGACCTCGCCACCGCTGGCGCCCATCGCGTGAGCGTGGAAGCAAAGCCAGCCGCGCCGTGCCGGATTTCGCTCGATGACGCCGAGATCGGCGAAACTGTGCTGCTCTTGAGCTACGTCCACCAGCCCGCCGGCACGCCCTACCATCAACAAGGCCCGATCTTCATTCGCGAAACCCAGCGTCGTTTCGATCGGCGCGGCGTCATTCCACCCGCGCTCGCGCGCCGCACGCTCTCGCTGCGCGGCTTCAATGCCAACCACATGATGATCGAAGCGGATCTCACCGAAGGCGCGGACGCGCCGGCCGTCATCAGCCGCCTCTTTGCCAATCCCAGCGTCGCCTACATCCACGTCCACTACGCCCGACGTGGCTGCTTTGCGGCTTTGGTGGAGCGCGCGTGAGCGAGGCGGGCGCAACTAGCTTGTGTCTGCAGCGATCGGCCACTCGAACAGGCAAGACACGGACTGAGGTCCAATATCGTAGTGCACGGCGCTATCCTCGATGGACGCGAGGGCCGAACGAATGAGACTTGTTCCCAGGCCTGCGCTCCCTGCCATTGTCACCTGCGCCATGCCGATCTCGCGCCATTCCAGGGACAGACGGCCCTCGTGCATCCGGGTATCGAGCCTCACCAACCCGCTTGGGCTTGCCAAGGCGCCGTATTTCATCGAATTCGTCGCCAGTTCGTAGAGCGCCATGCTCAGTCCGGTCACTGCGCCCTTTGGTACGATGGTGTCCGCTTCCAGCTTCAGTTCAAGACGCGGGTTCGGCAGGAAAGGCGCAAGCGTCGATCGTATGAGCTCGGTGAGCCGGACATCGCTCCAATCGCGCTTAAGCAATATGTCCTGAGCGATCGCCAACGCGTTCAGCCTGGCGTCCAATCGTTCACGGTAGACGTTCACGTCGGTAGCGCTCGCGCTCACCTTGCGGGAGATCGACTGGATGACGGCGATCAGGTTCTTGATCCGATGCACGGACTCCCGCGTTGCGCGCGTGCGCTCTTCCTCATCGGCCGCGACTTCGTCCAGCAGCAGACGAGCCAATCCGCTCGCCAGTACTGTAATCGATCCGACAATCAGGAAAATGAGACCGGTCACCAGCCGAACCAGACTCACTGATCCAGCCGTTGGAGGCCCGAGCCACAACAGCCACGCGATTGCAGCGCTTGCCAGGATCGCGAAGAAGCCCACCCTGATGCCGCCCGCAAACGCCGAAATGACAATGACCGGATAGAGTGTGATGTATGGCGGCAGCGGCTCGCCGCCGGCGAGTTCATCGAGCGGAAACCGCAGTAGCACTCCCAAGGCAACTAAGACCGCTGCAAACAGGTAAGCCTGCAAACTGCCGCTGCGCGGCAACCAACGGCGCACGTTGGCGACAAATCGAACTCTGTCCAATCCAGTCTCCAAAGGCGAGATCGGCCATTTTGAGTGGCGCAGCGCTGGATTCAAGCGCGCGTTGGCGTGAGTTCAGTACGACCGAGATTCTTGCTGTTGGCGGGAGCGCGACCAGTTCCCAACGCCGGCGTTGGAACAAGAGGAGTGATGATGCCGAGCGCGCGCCCCATACGGTGCGCCTCTACTCGAACAAGCTCGACACGCTTTGTTCGTTGGCGATGCGCCAGATCGCGTCGCCCATGAGCGCGGCGACGGAGACTTCGCGGATCTTGGCGCTCTTCGACGCGCGCCCGTTGGGGTCGATCGAGTTGGTGACGACCAGTTCCTTGAGCTTGCTGTCGTCGACGCGCTTCACCGCGCCGTTCGAGAGCACGCCATGGGTGACGTAGGCCGAGACGGACTTCGCTTTCTCCTTCAGCAGCGCGTCGGCGGCGTTGCAGAGCGTGCCGGCGCTATCGACGATGTCGTCGACCAGGATGCAGTCGCGACCTTCGACATCGCCGATGATATTCATCACTTCGGACTCGCCCGCCTTCGGTCGGCGCTTGTCGACTATGGCCAGATCGGCGCCGAGCCGGTTGGCGAGCGCTCGGGCGCGGATCACGCCGCCGACGTCCGGGGAGATGATCATCAGCTTGTTCACATCCTTGTGGTGTTCGCGGATGTCGCGCTCGAGCACTGGCGTGGAGAAGAGATTGTCAGTGGGGATATCGAAGAAGCCCTGGATCTGGCCGGCGTGCAATTCGAGCGTCAGCACGCGATTGGCGCCGGCGGTGACGATGAGGTTTGCCACCAGCTTCGCCGAGATCGGCGTGCGGCCGCCGACCTTGCGGTCCTGCCGGCCATAGCCATAATAGGGGATCACCGCCGTAATGCGCCGGGCGGAGGCGCGCCGCAGCGCATCGATGCCGATCAGCAATTCCATCAGATTGTCGTTGGCGGGACGCGACGTGGATTGGACGAAGAACACGTCCTCGCCGCGCACGTTCTCCTGAATCTCGACGAAGATCTCGTTGTCCTTGAAGCGCTTGAACTCGGCCTGCGCCAATGGCGTGTCGAGATGCTCCGCGATCGCCCGCGCGAGCGGCTGATTAGAGTTGCCGGACAAGATTTTCATGGAAGGCGGCCCCGTCGCTTCCTGGTTCGCCTCCCTTTACGCGCCGAGTCGGGGCCAGCGAAAGCTTTTGCTGCACTTTAGTGACAGCGCAGGCCTGCGTGGCGCCGCCGCCACGCGCAGGCTCAGGCTAGTTGGGCGCTTCGGTGCCGGCATACAGCGCTTCAGGTTCGTTTCGGAGCTTGGCCCACATCTGGTCCCCGAACGAGAAATGCCACCACTCGGAAGGATTGGAGGCAAAGCCAGCGTCCGCCATGAGCCAGTAGAGCAACCGCCGGTTGGCGCGGGCTTCCTCGTCGGAGAAGCTGAAGGCGTCGGGGGAAATTTCTGCCTCGAAGCGACCGGCGTGGGCGAGGGGTGACGCATCGTCGAACAGCGAGCCCATCCAGAGCGGATCGCCGCCGCGCCAGCGGATGGTGAGGTCGACAGCGCCGCCGGTCGAGTGCGGCGAGGGGGCATCGCGGCCGCCGCTCGGCGCTGCCCAGTAATTCTGCACTTCGGCGGCGAGCTGATCGTCGCTCAGATGCGGTTTGCGCTTGCGCAGTTCGGCCCGCAGCCAGCGATCGTGGAAGTAGGCTTGCACTTGTTGTGGGCGCCAGCCGTCGAAGAGGAAGAGTTCGAGACCGGCAGCGGCGAGGCGCGCGTTCACATCGCGCAGACGTTCGGCTGCGCCTTGCCGCAGGTAGAGCGCGTCGATCGAGCCGGGGATCACCGCGTAGTAGGGCGGGTTGCGCGCGTACGCGTAATGGTTCTTGCCGGCGATGCTGTAGTCGGCGATGCACACAAGCGGCTCGGCGTTGGCGTTGCCTTCGAACGCGATCGGCGTGTCGCGATAGCCGCGTGCGCGATCTTCGGGCGGCGGCGGAATGGGCTTGTCGCGCAGCGACGCGAGCGGGCCGAACGCGTTCATGTCAGCATGATGGCGCTGCAATTGCGGCCATAATCGCCCGCTTTCTCGTGCACCGAGCGGCGATGAGAATGCAGTTGCGTCGCGAGCGTGTAGGTGTCGAGCGGCAGCGTTTCAAACTGTGAGACGCCGGCGGCGGCAAGGCGCGCCGCGCAGAAGGCCGGTAAGTCGAACTTGCGTCGATCGCCGGCGCCGGGAACGAAGAAGTGTGTGTAGTTGGGATCGGCGGCGAGGAACTCGGCCTCGAACTCGGGGCCAACTTCGTATGAGGCTTGATGGATACACGGCCCGATCGCCGCGGCGATGCGCTCACGTTCGGCGCCGTGCGCTTCCATGAGCTCCAGTGTGCTTTCGATCACGCCGCTGAGTGCGCCACGCCAGCCGGCGTGCGCGGCGCCAATCACGCGCGCGCGCGCGTCAGCGAGCAGCACCGGCGCGCAGTCGGCGGTGAGGATCGAGATGGCTAGCCGCGGCGCTGTCGTCACCAGCGCGTCGGCGTGCGGGCGCTCGCCGGGCCAAGGCTCGTTGATGAAAACGGCCGTTGGCGAATGCACTTGGTGCACGCCGACCAGGCGCTCGCGCTCGACGCCGAACGCGGTAGCGATGCGGCGGCGGTTCTCCTGTACGTTGGTCTGATCGTCGCCGGAGCCTGTGCCGGCGTTGAGCGACGCATAGATGCCATGCGACACGCCGCCCTCGCGGCCGAAGAAGCCGTGCGCCACGCCGGCGAGGACGCCGGCGCTCCATGAGGGAGGATCGTTCAAAATCCGGCGGGTGGCGGCAGGTTGGGGCTCGACAGGCATATGACCTTGAACAATGCGCCCATTTCGTCGGCATGGGTCAAGCGTCTCAGTTCACGCTGCAGCCGTTCCGCGTGCGAAGCATTGGCGCGGGCGAGCGCTTCGGCGCGGAACTCGATGCCGAGCGCGCGCAGGAACCCGCCTTGCGTGATCGGGCCATGCACTTGCAGGCCGGCGTCGCTCGCGAGTTGGGCGATGCGTGCAAAATCGACGTGCGCGGTGAGATCGGCTTCGCCTGGCGTTTCGAGCGGATCGACGTTCTTGTGGCGCATGAGCGCCTGCAGCGTGTCGGCGCCTTCAGGACGCACGTATCCATAATCGATGATCAGCACGCGTCCTGGCGCCTCGTGCAGGCGGCGTTCCATTTCGTAGACCAGGCTTTCCAGCCCCGGCGCAATCTCGCGCACCGTGCCTACGTCGTCCTCGCTGTCCGGTGCTGGAAGCGCGGCGCTGAGGCCGAAGGTCAGGCGCCCGGCCTCGTCGAGGCCGACGAGTTTCTCGTGCCAGCCGTCTTCGCCGCGAAAGAACTGGCGGATGGGTAGGCAGTCGAAGAATTCGTTGGCGATGATGAGCGATGGGCCGGGCGGGGCATCCTCCAGGCGCGGCGCCCATTCCGCGGTCGACACACGTTCGGCCTGCTCCTCGCGCAGCGGTTCGCTGGTTTCGACCAGCACGACAGTCGCCGCGTCGTGCATGCCTTCGATGCGCTGTGTGCCGCGCAACGCATCTTGCATCAGTACGCCGCGGCCGGGGCCAAGCTCGATCCAGTTGAACGCCGGCTTGCCTAGCGCATCCCATTCGTGCGCGCACCAAAGGCCGATGAGTTCGCCGAACATCTGGCTCGCTTCCGGCGCGGTTAGGAAGTCCGCGCTGGCGCCGCCAATCGCGGGACGCGTGGCGTAATAGCCGTCCTGCGGATCGTAGAGACACGCCGCCATATATTCCACGACGGTCATCGGCCCGTTGTCGCGGATATGTTCGATGAGCTTGTCGCGCAGGCTCACGCCGCCGCCAGTTTGGGTTGCTTGAGAGCGCGGTTGATGAGCCAGGCGCCGGCGAGGATCATCGGGATCGAGAGCAGCATGCCCATGGTCACCACGCCCCGCAGCGCTTCGGGCATGTGCGCGTCGGGCTCGCGCACAGTCTCCAGCAATGCGCGGAACAAGCCGTAGCAGACGAGGAAAATTCCGACATTCATGCCGGGACGGCGCAGCGTATCGAACCGCAGCGTGGCGATGTTGATGATCGCGAACAGTGCAATGCCTTCGAGCGCGGCTTCGTAGAGCTGGCTCGGATGGCGCGGCGCGTCGCCCGCCGGGCAGAACCCGTTCTGGGTGATGATATGTTCGTTGCAGAACACCATGCCGAATGGACCGTCGGTTTCACGGCCCCATAGTTCGCCGTTGATGAAATTGGCGATGCGGCCGAAGAACAGGCCGATGGGCGCCGCTGCTGCGGCGAGATCGCCGAGGCGCAGCAGGTCAACCGTATCGGTCTTCGCCTTTTCGCGTGCAGGCTCGGCTTCCGCTTTCAGAATCCATTTGTCGCCGAGCCGCGTGTATTCGCTGCCCTTGCCCTCCGGGGCCTGTGCGACCGCGTGCTTTGCCGCGAGTTTTTGATACTGCTCTTCGTTGACGTGCTTCTGGCGGGTGAACCACCAGGCCGCGAGCGCAACGCCGATGAGCCCGCCGTGGAAGCTCATGCCGCCTTGCCAGATCTGCAGGATCTCGAGCGGGCTGCGCCAGATCATATCCGGCTTGTAGAAGAGCACGTAACCCAAGCGGCCGCCGAGGATGACGCCGAGCGTCGCCCAGAACAGGAAATCGTCCGCTTGCGGCACGTTGAGCGGCGGCTTGCCCGGCGCCCAGAGCTTGCCGCGCCGGATCAGCCACACCATCCAGCGCCAACCGAGCACGAGACCGACGATGTAGGCGAGCGCGTACCAGCGCAGTGGGAACGGCCCCCAATCCCTCCCAAACAGCTCAAAGCCTGGAAGTGTGATCGCCGCCGGATCGATATTGGGGAATTGGATCGCTTCTAAAATCACCCGCTTCCACCTTCAGCTGCCTAATGTCCCGGACTTGAAATGCGACCCACGGATTGGATCGGGCGCTCAGTCGCATTTCAAGTCCCAAAGGGCATTAGATTCTTAGAGTTCTAAAGCGGCTTTGGACTTGAAATTCGCATCCCGCCCGCCATCAACCTCGGGCGAATTTCAAGTCCGCCGCTTTAGCCGCATTGCCCGGCCCCGCGGCGCTTAATAAGTAGGCCGAGAGGATCGGTCCACATGCAAACGACAAGCTCGGTGTTCGATGATCTGGCCCGTTTGATGACGGGCGCAATGGGCTTGGCGCAAGGCGCCGGCGACGAGGCCAAGAGCTTCATGCGCGCTCAGGCCGACCGTTTCGTGGCGGAAATGGATTTGGTGGGCCGCGACGAGTTCGATGCGGTAAAGCAGCTTGCCTCCGAAGCGCGCGCCGAAGCGGACGCGTTGCGAGATCGCGTCGCTGCGCTGGAGGCGCTTCTGAAGGACCGGGCATAATTTCGCGTAATGCGAATAACCACCAGCGTTAAGTTTCGCGCAACTCTCGAAGCGCTTACCTAGTCGCCGGGGCTTGATTCGACGCGCTTCAAAGCGCGCATCCAAGTGAAGAGAACCTGCCGCTTGAGGGGCGGCCTAGGCGCTCGCGAAGAGGGGACGCTGATGGATCTCTGGCTCGACGACGAAACCGAAACGCCCTCCGATCCCATGGACACCGTTGAATCCGTGATCGGCTCAGACGATCGCTTTGTCTGTGAACGCGCCGAGGACGGCGACGTGCACTTTTCTTTCAAGACCAGCTGGGGCGAAAGCGTCGGCTATTTTTCCTATCGCGACGAACTACCCGCCTTGCTGTTCACGCTCGGGTTCGAAATCCAGGCGCCGGAATCGCGCCGCACCGAGACGCTCCGCCTTGCGGCGCTGATCAACGAGAACCTGTGGCTCGGCCATTTCGACGTGTGGTCGGATGACGGCACCATCATTTTCCGCCACGCCATGCCGATGATCGGACGCGACGACATCTCGGTCGGCGAGGTGCAGGCGATGCTCGCGGCGGCGATGGATGCAGCCGAGCGCTTCACCCCGGCGTTCCAATATCTTATCCTCGGCGGCATGGCGGCTGAAGATGCGTCGCAGGCCGCTCTGTTCGAGACCTGCGGAGAAGCGTGAGCGGACTGGAGGCCCCATCGATCGTTCTAGTCGGCGCGGGCGCCATGGGCGGCGCGTTGGTGCGGGGCTGGATCGAAGCCGTGCGCAAGGGCGGGGGACTTACGCTCACGGTCATCGAACCGAACTTCGATCCCGGGCTTGAGCGCGAGCTCGATTCCGTCGGCGCTGTGCTCAACCCGCCGGATGCAGGCCCCGTCGACATCGTCGTGCTTGCGGTGAAGCCGCAGACGTTTCCTGGCGTCGTCGAAAGTGTGAAGCGCTTCGTCGGACCAGACACGCGCGTCATGTCCGTGATGGCTGGCATTCAGATGGAGACGCTGTCCCGCGAATTCGGTGCCCAGCGCGTGATCCGTTGCGTGCCGAATACCCCGGCGCGGATAGGCCGCGGCGTGACGGCATATGTCGCTTCGCCCGCATGCACGGCGGAGGATCGCCAACTCGTCGAACAATTGCTCGAGCCGCTCGGCAGTGTCGAACCCATCGCGGCGGAGCGGCTGATGGATGTGGTAACGGCCGTTTCTGGGTCGGGACCTGCGTACGTCTTCCTGCTTGCGGAAGTACTTGCCGCTGCCGCAGAGCAGGAGGGCTTGGACAAGGACACCGCGATGCGGCTAGCGAGCCGCACTGTCGCGGGAGCGGGCGCGCTGATGTTGGAGACCGGCGATCCGCCCAGCGCTCTGCGCAAGCAGGTCACGTCACCTGGCGGTACGACCGAGGCCGCGCTCGACGTGCTGGGCGCAGGCGATGGCCTCGGGCCGCTGCTGCGCCGAGCTGTGAGCGCAGCAGCTGCACGTTCACGCCAACTCGGCAAAGGCTAAAGCTTCTCTTCGGCACAATACTTTGGCACAACGCCGCGCCGGGAGGGAGCGCGCCGTCATGCTGAAGATTGATCCGCAGGATGAGCTGATCTGTCTTCGCGCGCGCGAGATCGGCCATGACGGGGCCGTCCTGCCGCCGATCGCGCAGGCGTCCCTGTTCCGACAGCCGTCCATTGAGAGTCTGATGGAAGGGTTGTCGCGAGAACACGACCGGTTTGTGTACTCGCGCGGTAGCAACCCGACGGTCAAAGTCTTAGAGCGGACCTTGGCTGAACTGGAGCGGGCGAGACCTGCAAGTGCTTTGCCTCCGGCATGGGCGCGGTGAGCGGCGTTCTGTTCGGTCTCTTGAAGGCCGGCGACCACGTGCTGTTCGTCAACGACATTTACGGGCCGACCATAGAACTCGCAGAGCGCCTCACTGACTTCGGGGTTTCGTACAGCCGCAGCTTTGCCAGCGATATCGACGCCATTGCCGGTGATCTGCGTGAAGAAACGCGCATGATCTATATGGAAAGCCCCGGCTCTATGTTGTTTCGCCTGTTGCCCGTCGCGGATATCTGCGCACTAGCGAAGAGCCGCGGCATCCTCACCGTGCTGGACAACACGGTGGCGACGCCTCTGCTGCAAAAGCCGTTGGCGCTCGGCGTCGACCTGGTTGTGCACTCGTGCACCAAGTACATCGGCGGCCACAGTGACGTGATGGGCGGCGCCGTGATCGGACGAGACGAACTTCTTAGGTCGATCTTCTACAAGTCTTACATGCTGCTCGGCGCCTCGTTGGCGCCGTTCGATGCCTGGCTGTTGCTGCGCGGGTTGATGACCCTGCCGGCACGCATGCAGCGTCACCATGATGACGCGCTGGCCGTGGCGACGCACCTAAAATCGCATCAGCGCATCGCGAAGGTGTGGCACCCGGCATTCTATGACGACCAAGGCGACTTGATGCAGCGCCAAATGCTCGGCCATTCTGGCCTGTTTTCGGTGTGCATCGACGTCGACAATTTCGTGGCGTTGTTGCGCATTGCGAACCGTCTCGAACTGTTCGGGAAGGCTGTAAGCTGGGGAGGTGTGGAAAGCCTCGTGATCGCCGGCCACAAAACCGATCCAGGCGAAGCGAAGGGAGCGCGCATACCGATGAACCTGCTGCGCCTCTCCATCGGTCTAGAAGGAACAGACAATCTGATCGCCGACCTCGAACGGGCGCTGTCCTGAGCGCGACCGAACCTCCTGCCGGCGTCGCAACGCGGCGGCTTCCTTTGCTATTGGCGCTTGCGCCGCTGGCGGCGTTGTTCGGCGCCATTCTCGCCGGTGTCCTGACGCTGGGTTTCAGCGGCGAACTCCTGTTCGTGGCGATGTTGTTCGCCGCGGCTGTTGCAGGCGCTGTCGGGGCCGCCCAGGGCTATGGTTGGGCCGACATCCAGCGCGAGACCGGCAGACGCATCGCTGACGCGCTCCCGGCAATTCTTATTCTCCTCAGCATCGGCGCGTTGCTTGGGAGCTGGATGTACTCCGGCACGATCCCGTTGATGGTGTCGTTGGGGATCGATCTCATCAATCCGAGGTTCATGATTTTGACCGCCTTCGTCGCGACCGCGGTGATGTCGACGATCTCTGGCACGTCTTGGGGGTCAGCAGGCACGATCGGCGTCGCACTGATGGGTGCGGCCCAGGCAATGGGGTTGCCGCTGGCGCCGGTCGCCGGAGCGGTCGTTTCCGGCGCCTATTTCGGCGATAAGCTTTCGCCACTCTCCGACATGACGAACATCGCCGCCATTGGCGCCGGCGCCGACCTCTACGTCCACATCCGCCACATGCTCGACACCAGCCTGCCGCCGACACTCATTGCGCTGGCTGTGTACGCCTTTGCGGGATTCTCTTCCACTGGTGTTGGTGGCGACGCCCTGACGAACGCGGTCGCAGTAAAAGGCGAACTCAACGCGCTGTTCGATCTCGGCTTCGCCGCCGCAGCGCCGCTCGTGATTGCGATCGTCGGCATCGTGCTCCGCTTGCCGCCGGCGCTGGTGATCGCAGGCTCTTCGATCTGCGCTTTGGCGATCGGCGTCCTTGTGCAGGGTTTTCCGATCACGACGGCGTTGACGACCTTTGTCGACGGTTTCGACCTCAGCGCAGTGAGCGCAGCCACTGCGCCAAGCGCCTCCCTTGAGAATCTGCTCAACCGCGGCGGCATCTTCTCCATGGCGCCGACATTGATGTTCATCATCGCGGCGTTTTTGCTCGCAGCCGCCATGGATGTTTGCGGCGCGCTCGACGCCTTGCTGCACGCGATGCTGTCAACAGTGCGCTCTGCCTTTGGCCTCGTCGCTGCCGCGATGTCGGCTGGCGCTGTCATGGTGGCGATGACCAGCCACGGCGGGGTCACGTCGCTGGTCGTCGGCGGACTCTTTCGCCAGCCCTTCGCCGAGCGTGGCCTCGCGCCCGAGAATCTCTCGCGCGCCATCGAGGATGCCGTTGTGGTGACCGAGCCGCTGATGCCGTGGACTGTGTCGGCCCTGTTCATGGCCGCAACACTCGGTGTAGCAACCGTCGCTTATTTTCCCTGGGCGATCTTCTGCTTTCTGGGACCGGCGTTTTCTCTCATCTTCGCTGCTGCCTATGAAGTTACCGGCTTCGGGTTGAAGAAAGTCGCTGCGCCGACGGCGAGCGCCTGATCTGGAGCCGCGATGCTCACGATTGATCTTGCTCCGGGAAGGAACACGCAGCGCGGGTTCTGGGGATTGGATTTTCGGCTTGTGGACGGCTACGTCCACGTGAAGTCGACCGGCGTTCGGTTCAAAAACGACTGGCAATTGTGGGCCGATATCGGCCGCTGGTTCTCCTATTACCTCTTCGTGCGTCTGCATGGATTCTGGATGCGACTGACGAAGCGGCGCGGCCCGCGCATTTGGTTCACGCCGCACCGGCCGCGGCCCTGGTACATCATCTGGGCCGCAATGGTGTGGGGCGGCATGGACTTCGCGCGCTCGCCCAAAGGCGCGGACGCTGCCTTCTATTTCGAGGATCAGACGATCGCTACGCCGCCCTCGCCGCGCCACGCGAAGGCGTTCAATTTCGGCGTCGGCGATGTGTCGAAGAGTACTGTCGCACACGCAGTGGAGCAGGCGTTCGGCTATCCGCTCGCGATTGATCCGGCGACGCATGTCGGCGAAGCGGTGGAGAAGGGCGAAGGAAACGGTTTGCACGATGGGCGCCTCGTGCAGTGCCCGTGCGAGTCCACACCCGGGAAGGCGTACCAGCGCGTGATCAAGACCGAAGGCGCCGACGGCTGGGCGTACGATTTGCGCACCGCCTGCGTTGGTGGGCGGCCTGTGGTTGTATTTCTGAAGCAGAAGCCTGCTACAGCGCGGTTTTCGATCCAGAACACAAGCGTGGTGGTGAAGACGCCGGAGGACGTTTTTTCCGCCGCCGAGATCGCTCAACTGGAAGCCTTTTGCGCCGCCATGAAGCTGGACTGGGCCGGTTTGGACGTGTTGCGCGAGCACGAGAGCGGGCGGCTCTATGTGGTCGACGTCAACAAAACCGACACCGGGCCCGCTGTGGTGCTCAGCTGGAGGGATCGCGCGCGGGCGACGACGCTGTTGTCGGATGCGTTGCGCGAAATAGTACAGGTGTCCCAGGCGTTGCAACCCTCCCCCCTTGCGGGGGAGGGCAGGGGTGGGGGCGGGGCGTCGGGCTAGCGCTTAACCGCCAAGACACCCACTACCGCGATCCGCTCGACATCCGCGTAATCCTCGCGCTCCAACTCCTCGCCGAACACGTCAGGATCGATCTCGCGATAGGAGGTGTCGAAGCCGGCAAGCGCGTTATGAAGCGCCGCCTTCAACGGGTCTTCCCCCTTCACGATCGCGCTGCCGGTGTAAAGGAGGAGTGCGCCGCCAGGTGCGAGGCGCTGCGCCGCCAAGCGCGCCCAAGCGAGCGAAACGTTCCCGCCATGCATGCCCCCGCCGTCGCGATAGGCGCGACGACCTGCATCGACGATGTAAGGCGGATTGGCGATGACGCACTCAATTGGCGGCGCGTGCGCCGGCGGCTCCTCTGGGATCGCATCGCACACGGCGAAGTACACCGGTCCCAAATGCGCCATCACCCAATTGATCGCCGCCAGGCGCAGGGCGTGGGGGTTGATGTCCGTCAGCGTGTAGTAGGCGTCGGGCAGCACGCGCGCGGCAGCGATTGCGCCCGCGCCTGCGCCTGCACCGATGTCAACGACGTGAGCCCTTGGTCCAAGGCGGGGCAGTTCAGCCTGCAGAAAATTGGCAAAGCGATAGGAATCCGGCCCAAAGAAAACGGAGTCCTGTTGTGTTGTAGGATATGCGGAATGCAAAAGAAGATCGTCGCCCAGCGAGGACACGCGCACGGTGCTGGCGAACAACTCTCCGCGCTGTTCCAATATGCCGGCTTGCAGCATCAGATCCGCGAATTCTGACCCGACTACTTCGCCGGAGAACGGCAGACTCCATCCAAACACGTCGCGCAGATCGCGCGCTTGTTGGCGTCGGGCAACGACGCGGGCATGCGTTGCAGGGGTTGGCGTGATGAAGTTGTACTCCCTCGCTTTGAGCACCGCGAGCAGAGAAGCGAGCGCGCGCTCGTCGGCGCCGCTCAAGCGCGCGCCTTGGCGCCGTCGCCGCCCCAGAGGTGGCGGCGATAGACGTCGAAACAATCGCCGCCGCATTGCAGGCGCATCAACGCGCCTTCGGCGATATGGCGCGCGGCGTCGGGGGTCTCGGCCACGATCGAGGCGAGAACCTCACGGTTCCAAGCTTCCGAATGCTTGATGTCGAGCACAGCGTGCAGGTCAAAATAGTGCCGCGCTTTGGCGGAAATCTTCAGCCGCCGCAGAGCCGCACTCACATGCGCGGCGCGGCCCGGCGCGGTCAGTTCGATTACCCCAAGCGCGCCCAATGCATGATACGCATACGCCCGGTTCGTCGCCAGCGCCGCCATTGTGTTACCGAGCGCGAGCGATGGCGCCAGCGTTGTCTCTATCTGTGGCGTCACGCCCAGCGCATGAACCAAGGCTTCGAGCATAGGCCCGTGCATGCCCTTGGCGTTGCCGCGGCCCATTTCGTCCCAGTAATTGCGCGCCAACTCCAATTTCGCCTGCACCGGCATCTTCACCTGCGCCATGGCGACGAGATCGTCGAAGCCCGCTTCGCCAGCGGCTTCCTGTTCCACGAACCAGCGCATCTCCGCCATTGCCGCGCGCTCGGCGAGCCAGGGAAACAGCGAATCGCCTTGGCCCGGACCGTTCTCCTTCAGTCCTTCGAACCAAGCGACAAACGCTTGAGGTTCGCGCGGCGCCTTCGCGGCGCGCGCGCTCTGCGCTCGACGCGTGATTTCAATAAACTCGCGTTCAACGGAGCGCATCTCATGCTCGCGCTCCAGTGCCTGGCGCCATTCCCTCCGCGGCGTCTGCGGCGCAAGCCGCGCGCGATTCCAGTGCGCTAGCCGCGCCTGAAGGTCATGATCGTGATGGGGGTGGGGATGCAGACGCCCAACTAAAGTCCCATCCGCCATGCTTGCCTCCTCGCGCTCATCGGGAGCCAGGGCGCGACCGCTTGACGGCCAACTCCACCCGGGCCTTGATAAAAACGCAACTCAAATTCGCCGCGAGGGTTTCATGTCCGTTCTGCTCGACCCTGCGCTCCGCCGCGATCTCGCCCGCGCTGCATTGTCGCTGGCGGCGTCGACATCATGGCGGGAGGTGACTTTGACGAAACTGGCCGAAGCGGCGAACCGTCCGGTCTCGGAGTATTACGGCGCGAGCGTCGGCGAAGCCGTGGATTGCGTCGAGGAAGCGTTCGACCGCGCCGTCGCTGACAACCTCGACAAACTCGATCCGGCGCAGAGCGTGCGCGATCGTCTGTTTGATCTGATCATGCGCCGTTTCGAAGCGATGGAGCCCCATCGCACCGCCGTGCTCGCAATGGACCACGGGCTGGATCGTGATCCCACCTTAATGGCCGGCGCTCATCAGCGTCACGTTCGCTGCGCGCGCTGGGTGCTGGCGCTTGCCGGCCTCGAGGCCGACGGCATGACCGGTCAGGCGCGCGCGCAAGGTTTGGGCGTCATCATCGGTCAGGCGCGCGCCGCGTGGCGTGGCGATGACGCCGGCGACTTCGCCAAGACCATGGCTTCGCTCGACAAGAACCTCCGCCGCGCCGAGGACATGTTCGGCCGCTGGGCTGGGTTCGAGGCGAAGGCCAAGCCCGAGGACGCTGCGCAGCCATGAACAACGTTCACGCCGTTCTTGGCGAAGGTCCGAAGGAGGAGGCGCCGGTTGCCGCGGACCGGCTCGTGGAGGGTTCCCCGCGCACCGTTTCGTGCCTGGACTATCAGCGCGACGGCAAGGTCTTTGCGGGCGAGTGGAGTGCAACGATCGGCGCGTGGTCGGTGAATTACGAAGAATGGGAATTTTGTCACGTGCTCGAGGGCGTGTGCGAACTCGAAACCAGCAACGGGCAGAAACGCCGCTTCAAGGCTGGCGACAGCTTCATCATCGAGCCCGGCTTCATCGGCGTGTGGCGCGTCATCGAGCCAATGCGGAAGCGCTTCGTCGTCCGCTACGACTGAACCCACAGTTTCACTGCGATCAATGTGCGCACGGCGCTTGTGTTAACCTCTCGGTTAGCTCTTGTTTACGCTTCGCGCGCAAAGTTGAAGCGCATTGGCCAGAAGGGCGCGGCGCTCATGTTCAAGATCGCTCTGATCGAACTGAAGCAAAATCTCCGCAACATTTGCGCCGCCCAGTGGCGAGTTTTGGCCGGAGCAGCCTTCATGATCCTGGCGATGGCGGCGATCCAGTACGAGGAACGCCTGGCGCCTGAATTGACCAGGCTGAACGATGGCTGGTCTCACGCCGCCACGGACTTCTCCAAGAAGCTAGCAAGCTTCACGCTCTAGCGCGTTCCTCCCGTTTCAGCTTTTCGCGCCGAGCCACTTCGGCGTCGCTCGGCGTGTCCTGCGCGAAACTGCCAGTCTTCACTTCGCCGTCGCGCACGTAGGTCGCGGCGATCAACCCGGTCGGCGAGACGCGGCTGTGCGTCAGCCTGAAGGCCGAGGGCTGGCCGTCATCTGCGAAGAGACGCTTGCCCTTGCCGAGCAGGACCGGGAACGTGAACACGCGGATTTCGTCGACAAGGCCCGCGGCGAGCAAGGAATGCACGAGTTCGGTGCTGCCCTGCGTGACGAGCGCCGGGCCGTCGTCTTGTTTCAGTTTCGCGACGTACTTCACGCCATCGCTCAGCGCGATCGAGCCTTTCCACGTGAGGTCCAGGCCCTTGCGCGTCGCGACGTACTTCGTGATGCGGTTGAATTGCTTGGCGATCTCGTCATCCGGCCCGCCTTCAGCATAAGGCCAATACGCCGCGAAGATGTCGTAGGTGCGCCGGCCCAGCAGCAGATCGTAAGGCTGGCCGAAAAGCTTGCCTATTTCCTCGCCGAACACCGGGTCTTCGTCGGCGAGCGGGGCGACCCAGCCGCCGTACTTGAAGCCGCCGCAGGGATCTTCTTGTGGCCCGCCGGGCGCTTGCATGACGCCGTCCAGCGAAACGAACGTCCCGGTGATCACTTTGCGCATGTCGGTCTCCTATTGTTTGGCCCAAGGACGAACGGCCCGGCTCCGATCCGACATGGTTGCGCATTAACGTCTTGGCGAGCGGTGCGGTCCAAGCATCACCGCCCATGGCGCAGCACTATGACCTCATTGTCATCGGTTCGGGCCCGGCGGGGCGGCGGGCGGCCGTGCAGGCGGCCAAACTCAAGAGAAGCGTGTTGGTGGTCGAGCGCGGGCGGCGCGTCGGCGGCGTTTGTGTGCACACCGGAACAATCCCGTCGAAGACGTTGCGAGAGACGGTTCTGAACCTTTCCGGATGGCGCGAGCGCGGCTTCTACGGCCGCGCGCATCGCAACAAGGAGAACATCACCGCCGAAGACCTGCGCCGGCGCCTACACATCACGCTCGACCACGAGGTCGAGGTGCTTGAGCACCAATTCACGCGCAACAAGGTGACATGGGTTTCGGGTTCTGCCCGGTTCCTCGCGCCGCATGCTATCGAGGTGACCGGCGACAGCAGCGAAGTCCGCCACTTTCACGCCGACCGCATTATCCTGGCGGTGGGCACGCAGCCTTATCGGCCGGCTCACATCCCGTTCGACGGGGAGAGCATCGTCGACGCCGACGAAATCCTCGAGCTGAGGCGTCTACCCCGCTCGCTCGCCGTAATCGGCGCCAGCGTGATCGGCATCGAGTACGCGACGATCTTCTCGGCGCTCGACGTGAAGGTGACCGTGATCGAACCGGGCGAGAGCCTGCTCGGCTTCGTCGATCGCGAATTAGTGGATGAATTCATCCATGATCTCAGGGACCGTGGCGTGAGCTTGCGCTTCAACAGCAAGGCAGTGAGCGTCGAAAAACTCGGACCCGAGAGCTGCCTCGTGCAGTTGGAGGATCATCGTCAGATCGTGGCTGATATGGTGTTGTTCGCAGCTGGGCGTTCGGGCTCAACCGCTTCGCTTGCTCTCGAAGCTGCTGGTCTCGCTGCGGACGAGCGCGGCCGTATCACCGTCGACAAGGCGTCATTCCGCACCAACGTCCCGCACATTTATGCCGTCGGTGACGTCATCGGCTTCCCAAGCCTCGCCTCCACGTCGATGGAGCAGGGAAGGATCGCGGCGTGCCATGCGTTCGGCGCCGGGGCCCATGCGCCGCCGGAATTTTTTCCGTACGGCATCTATTCGGTGCCTGAAATCTCCACCGTGGGCATGACGGAGGAGCAGGTGCGCGAGAAGCGCATCCCCTACGAGACCGGAATCGCCCGGTTCCGCGAGACATCGCGCGGCCACATCATGGGACTCAATTCAGGTTTCATGAAAATGATCTTCGACCTGGACACGCGCCGGCTGCTCGGCGTGCACATCGTCGGCGAAGGCGCAACCGAACTCATCCATATCGGCCAGGCCGTGCTCAATCTCGACGGCGGCTTGGACTATTTCGTCGAGAACACCTTCAACTATCCGACGCTTGCCGAAGCCTACAAGATCTCCGCGCTCGACGCCTTCAACCGCATGCCGATGCGTGAGAAGCCCGCGGTGCACGATCTGCAGGAAATAGCCGCGATGGCTGTCCAACGCATCAATCGGTCGTCACACGGCTAGGCCGCTTCGGACGCTTGCGTACTCGCACCGGCGCAGGCACGAGCGGCTCCGGCAAGTCCTCGACCAGCTCGTCCACCGCCGGCGTCTCAGCCGCGCCGAACATCGCGCGCGCGGCCTTCTCTATCGCCTTCTCCCAGCGCGCGGAATGGCTGACGGGCAGGCCGAACTTTCGGCCCATGGCCAGAAAGACAATCTCCGGCACGTCAATGCCGCAGGCGCGCTCCAGGCCCTGGAAGCCTGGGGCGGAGTTGGCTTCGCAAATCCTAAAGCCGTCGCTGTCGAACAGGATGTCGATGCCGGCGATGTCGAGCTTCAATGCGTGCGCGACCTTTACCGCGAGTTCAGCCATCTCGGGCGGCGGATCGTAGGGTCTGGCGCTGCCGCCGAGTGAGATGTTCGACTTGAAGCCGCCATCTTTCGATTGCCGCTTCATCGCGGCGACGACGCGGCCATCAATCACCAATACGCGCACGTCGCGGCCGTGACTCGCCTTGATGTATTGCTGGAACAGGAAGTCCGAGCCGGCCGTCGCACCGTCGAGCAGGTTGGCGAGATCGTCGAACTGCGTGCGGTCTTGGCACAGCACGACGCCGGCGCCGCGGGTGCCCCGCAGCTTCTTCACGACCACCGGAAAGCCGAGCTCGCGCTCGACCAAATCGACATCGGCGGGGAATTTGCCCAGGATCGTCTTGGGGGTCGGGAGTCTGGCGGCGGCCAACACTTGCAGCGTGTGCAGCTTGTCGGCGACCGTCTCCACGGCAGCCGGGCTATTAGCGATCGCCACGCCCTGGCGTTCGAAGTGGCGAAGCACCGCGAGGGTGAAGTAACTGGTCTCGCTGCCAGAGCGGGGAATGATGAGATCGGGCTTGTAGAGTTCGCGGCCCTGATAGATAGCCGACCACCCGTCTTTGGAGTCGACCACGAGGTCGAATTCGCCCGGTTTCAGCACCAGCAAATCGATATCGAGCGCCCGCGCGGCCTCCTGGAAGCGCCCGACTTCATGCGCCTCGGGAACGTCGGGACCTACGTCCCGGTTGAAGAACAGCCAGCAGCGCACGGCATCCCCACTAAAGAGCGCGTTGGTATTGACGCGGAACGGTGCGGTCTTGTTCCCAATGGCCTGTCTTGTTCGCGACTTGGCAACATCCGGACCGGACGCAACGCTTATGTGGCGGGGGTAGAACGCGCCCGCGTTGGTCCGGCCCGTCGCGCGCTTTTCGGCGCGCTGGCTCGCTACGTCGCGAGCATGACGATGACGCGTTGATCCATGACGCATCCCTCTCGTTGGCTCTGCGAAATCATGTAGGTTGAAGCGAGATGCGCCAAGGTGTGAGGCCGCCCGCATTCGGATAGCTCTGCGCGCTGAGTGGGCGCCTCGGAGACAATCACGTGAGCGAAGAAAGATTGCCGATCATCAATGTAGCGCCGCTGCTCACCGGCGCCGATGCAACGCCGGTCGCACGTGAGATCGGAGCAGCGTGCCGTGATTTGGGATTTTTCTACGCTGTCGGCCATGGCGTCGGCGCCGACACGCTCGTGCAGCTCGACGCTTCGAGCCGCGAATTCTTTGCGCTGCCTGGAGCGGAGAGGATTAAGATCGAGATGGCGCGCGGCGGGCGCGCATGGCGCGGCTACTTTCCCGTCGGCGGCGAACTCACTTCAGGCAAGCCGGATCGAAAGCAGGGCTTGTATTTCGCCGAAGAGCTGAGTGCCGACGATGCGCGCGTGCGCGCTGGCCTGCCGCTGCACGGGGCGAACTTGTTTCCCGACGCTGTGCCTGAGTCGAAGCCTGCGGTGCTTCGCTTCATGGACGAAGCGACGCGCGCCGCGCACGCGATCATGGAAGGCGTGGCGCTGAGCCTTGGCCTCGACGCGCAATACTTCCGCCGCACATATACCACCAACCCCACCTTGCTCTTCCGCATCTTCGAGTATCCCGCTGGCGATGATGAAGGCTGGGGCGTGGGCGAACACACAGACTACGGCCTGCTTACGCTGCTTGGACAAGATGACAACGGCGGGCTGCAAGTGAAGACGCCGCAGGGTTGGATCGAAGCGCCGCCGATCTCAGGGGCGCTTGTCTGCAATATCGGGGACATGCTCGACCGCCTCACCGGCGGCGCTTATCGCTCCACGCCGCATCGCGTGCGCAATGTCAGCGGCAAGAGCAGGCTTTCGTTCCCGTTCTTCTTCGATCCCGGCTGGGACGCGGAGATCGTTCCCTTGCCCGAGCACGCCAACGCCCGCGACGACAGCAGCGGCCGCTGGGACCGCGCCAATGTGCACGCGCTTACCGGCACGTACGGCGAGTACCTCATGGCGAAGGTGGCGAAGGTGTTTCCGGAGCTGGCGGAAGCGACGCTCTAGCGAGCCGGCATCATCTCCACCAGCGCGCCGCCGACACTCATGGCGACCTGCGGAAACACCTCCCGCAGCGAACCGTCGATGCTGGTGTAGAGCGGATTGGCCGGCGACAGTAGGCCGATGCGCAATTGGACGCCTTGGGCGACGCTGTTGCCGGCGTGCTGCACCAACGCTGCGAGGAAGGGCAGATGCGCGCCGCCGCCTGCGAGCACGACATCGATCGCCGGCGCGCCGGTCTCGCGCGCCCGCGCTCCGACGACGCGCAGGCTTGCAGCGATCGTTTGCGCCAAGCTTTGTTGGTAGGTGCGGAAGTTGGAATCTTCCGCCAGCTCTTTGGCGACGACGGTGATGATCTTGCGGCCCACCCGCATCGTGCACTTGCCGTGCCGGAAGACGTCCTTTTTCAGTTCCCGCGCCGTCAGCCGCGCCGCGCGCAGCGTGCGCATGTCGTCCGGGTTGTTACGGTCGAATCCCGCCTTGCGGAGCATGAGTTCGATCAGGATGCGGTCGATCTCGTCGCCGGCGAGCGCGCTGCACTGGCGCGCCTCCTTGACCTCCGTCAGCGATGGCGGCTCGACGCTTTCGTCGAAATCGAATGCGGCGATGTCGTTGGTGCCGGCGCCGATATCCAGCACAATCACGAACCGTGTCGGTTGCGACGTGAACGCGAGCGCCGCCGCAGCGGCCGCATGCGGCTCGAAAATTCCGGTCTCGAGCAAGCCGTTGCCCGGCATGGCGGCCGCCTTGTCGAGCGCGTCCTTGCATTGGGCGATGGAGATGCCTTCCCCTTGCAGCAGGAACAGGCGGCCGAGCTTCTGCGAGACAGCCGCAGCTTCGTTGAATATGGCCTCAAAGGTCAAATCCAAGCCGCTGCCCGGACGCCAGACCGGGCTGGTGTAGCGCCGCTTCGAGTCCGCCACGCCGCGCGGCATATTGGGCGCCAGATCGAGCGACTCGCGGATGAGCTGATCGAGATAGGCGATATAGAGCACTAGCGCATCACGCTGCTTGAACGTGCCGGTCGGATCCATCGACGGGCGCAGCTTTGTCTGCAGCGCGTCCTGTACGTTGGTGGCGCCGAGCACGGTCTTGAATGAAATCAGGGGATCACGCGCAGTGTCAACGCCGCGATGGGCGTGCTCAAGCGCGGCGGGGCCGAAATACAGGCGCCCGGCGTCGACATAGAGCACCGAGGGGGTGAGTAGGGGATGTTCGGCGCCCGAAATGGCCCCGATCGGCAGCGGCTTCACGCCGACTTCCAGGGGAAGGGTCGGATCAAGGCAGATCGACGCCTTCGACAAAGCGGTGCCGAAGTCGATGCAAATCCTCGCCCGGGAGGTCCAGTCGCGTTCGCCGCTATCGTCCATCACCCAGCCCTATACGCCGCCCCCGCGCTTAGCGCCAACCACACCCAAGGCGCTAGCGCGGCGCGCACCCCAATCTCAGACCTTATCCACAGCCGTCATGCCGGCCGCGGCAGGCGGAGCGCGGCGCGCAGTCCGCCGAGCGGGCTTTGGCTGAGCACGATGTCGCCGCCATGGCTGCGCGCCACATCGCGCGCGATTGCGAGCCCCAGCCCCACGCCCTTTTGATTTCGCGAGCGGGTCTCGTCGAGGCGCGAAAATGGACGGAAAGCTTCTTCGTAGAGTTCTTCGGGGATGCCAGGGCCGTTGTCGTCGACGCAGACAATAGTGGCGCCATCATCGTTGGCGATCGTGAGGCGCACCTTGTCGCCATGCGCTACGGCATTGTCGATCAGGTTGGCCAGGCAACGCTTGAGCGCCCGCGCGCGCCCCGGCGTCGAGGCCGACATGCTGCCTTCAAACGCGACATCGGCGCCGCCGCGGGCGCTATCGGCGACGACCTCTTCCGCGAGCTTCGCGACGTCGACCTCCTCCGGCGCCTCGTCCGTCAAGCCTTTCGCGAAGGCGAGGTACTCGTCGAGCGTCTCCTCCATTTCCGCCAAGTCGCGCTTGATATCCTCAATCTCCGGCGAAGGCGACATCAGCGCCAGCTGCAGTTTCAGCCGTGTCAGCGGCGTGCGCAGGTCGTGGCTGACGCCGGCCAGCAATTGGGAACGCTGCTCGATATGCCTCTTGATGCGCTGGCGCATGTCCTGGAACGCCAAGGTCGCGCCGCGCACTTCGCGCGCACCGCGCACGCGGAAGGCGCCCGTGTCCTCGCCGCGGCCGAAGCGCTCCATAGCGTCAGCGAGCTTTTCGATGGGACGGACCTGGTTCCGAATGAAGATTACCGAAACGATGATCAGGAAGATGGTGGCGCCAGAGATCCACGCCACGAACAGCGGCCCTGAACGCGCCTGCACGCGGTCGCGATAGGCTTTGAGCTGCAGCACCCCGTTTTCGACCGGCACCCGGATCAGCACTTGCGGGCCTGGGCAAGTGGAATCGTACCAGACCTCACGGTTGACGTCGGTCTGCAGCGCCCGCGTCAGATAGCGGTCGAGCGTCGAGCCCCAGGCGCGGCAGCGCGGAATCTCCAGTGGCGCGCCCGGCTGCAGCGCAATCTCCAGCCGCAGCGGCCGCAACGCATACTGTCTGAGCGCTTCAAAATTCTCCGGCGTCGGATTGCGTTCGTAAAGCTGAATGATCAGTGCAACGTCCGCTGCAACGCCCTGGCTCATGCGCTTCGACGTCGCCTGCCAGTGGTCATCCAAAAAGACCAGCGTGATGATGAGCTGCAGCAGCGCCGCAGGCGCGACTATGATCAGCAGCGTGCGCCAATAGAGTCCCTTCGGCAAAATGTCCCGAAAGCGCGTGCGTGGTGCGGGAGCGTCCATCAGTCGGCCGCCAGCCTGTAACCCACGCCGCGCACCGTCTGCAGAAACACTGGCGCGCGCGGATCAACTTCCATTTTGCGCCGAAGCCGCGTGACTTGAACATCGACGGAGCGTTCGAGCCCCGCGCCCGTGCGTTTGGTCAGTTCCTCGCGGCTGATCACTTCGCCCGGTCGTGTCGCCAGAATGCGCAATAGCGCGACTTCGGCCTCGGTCAGCCGGACGGTTGCGCCCTCGCGCGAAAGTTCGCCGCGTGCGACGTTGAACGCGAAGGGCCCGAAGCTGACGATCTCGGGCGCCTCGCCACGATTGGCGACAGTGCGCCGGAGGATGGCGTTGATGCGCAGCGCCAGCTCCGCCGGTTCGAACGGTTTCGGCACATAATCATCGGCGCCGATGGAAAGGCCGCGGATCCGGTCCTCCGCCAAGCCGCGCGCCGTTAGCAGCACGATCGGCACCTTGGACGTCTTGCGCACGCTTTCGGCCAGAGAGAAGCCGTCTTCGACCGGCATCATTACGTCGAGGATCAGAAGATCGAAATCCATCCCATCCAGAAGCTTGCGCGCGCCCGCCGCATCCGCCGCCGCCGATACCCGTGCGCCGGCTTGGGCGAGGTACCGTTTGAGCAATTCGCGGATGCGGTCGTCGTCGTCGACCAGCAGAAGATGGGGCGGCCGGTCGAGCGCGTCGAAGGGGGGCGCGGCATTCATGTGCGAGGCGCCCGGCAAAGAGGCCTCGGCGAGGAAGCGTTCGACCCTCTTACGAGCCGCTTAAGGGTAGAAAATTCCACGCTTCGCACCGGTTCATTGACACTCATGTCGCAGGACGCAAAATACTCTCAAAAATCAACCTTGTGGCCCGGGACAATCCCACCGGCGCCGCGGATCGACAAGAGCCGATCATAGAGGAGGATGGCATGGCGGCGCAGTCTTTCGACGATCGCGATGGCTGGATTTGGATGGACGGCGAATTCATTCCCCATCGCGACGCCCGCGTCCACGTTCTGACGCACGCCATGCACTACGCCTCCGCAGTATTCGAAGGCGAGCGCGCGTACGACGGCACCGTGTTCAAGAGCCGCGAGCACAGCGAACGGCTGCACAAGTCGGCGACGATCCTGGGCTTCAAGATTCCCTACAGTGTCGAAGACCTGGATCGCGTGAAAGCCGAACTGGTGATGCGTCAGAGCACCCCGAACTGCTATATGCGAGCCATCGCTTGGCGCGGTTCTCAACAGATGGGCGTCTCCGCCAAGCGCGATGACGTGCATGTGGCGATCGCCTCATGGGTCTGGGGCGATTACTTCGCCGACAAGATGAAGGGTGTCCGGTTGATGATCGCGCCGTGGCGGCGTCCCGCTCCGGACACTGCGCCTGCAAACTCCAAAGCCGCCGGTCTCTACATGATCTGCACGCTTTCGCGTCACGCCGCGACTGACGCCGGCTTCGACGACGCTATGATGTTCGACTGGCGCGGCCAGATCGCCGAAGGCACCGGCGCCAATATCTTCTTCGTGCGCGACGGGGCGCTGCACACGCCCTATCCTGATTGCTTCCTGAACGGCATCACGCGCCAGACGGTTATAGCGATGGCTCGCCAACGCGGCCTCGAAGTCATCGAACGCGCGATCTGGCCGAACGAGCTTCCGATGTTCAGCGAATGCTTCCTCACCGGTTCCGCCGCTGAGATCACCCCCGTCCGCGAAATCGCCGGCTTGCCGTTCAAGCCGGGAAGCACCACCGAGATGCTGCTGAACGACTTTGCCGCCCTCACACGCCGGAAAAACGCGGCGTAAGCGGCTAGCCCGCTTCCCGCGCGAGACCTGCGGTTTGGGGCACGGCCAGCGAGGTCTCACTTTCCTCCGCGCTGGAAGGAAAATCCGCGGGAGAGACGTATTCCTCGCGATACCACGGGTTTGCGCGATTATCGAAGACGCGCTTGAGCCAATCCATCACGCGTCGCGTGCGTTCCGTGTTGCGTGCCTCGCGATGGTGAACGAGCCAGAGCGTGAGCTTCGCCAACGGTCCGTCACTGATCATTATCAGTTCCGGCGCGACGGTGAGTGCCGCAGTCGGCAATGCGCCAATGCCGGCGCCCGATCGGATCGCGACGAGGGCAGCCGCGCTGGAGTTGGTTTCGATCTGCCGATTCCACAGTGCCTGGAGCGCGCCTGCCTTGGGATGCCAAGTCTCAGTTTGATGACGCTGCGCGACGTGGTGAACGACGCGATGATCAGCCACTTCAGCCAGCGTTCGCGGAGCGCCGTAGAGGCGGATGTACTCCGGAGATGCGAATAGGCAGTAATGATAAGTCGCTATGCGGGTCACGACATCGTCGGCATGTTTGCTCTCATCGAACCGCAGCGACAGGTCGGACTCACCGCGCATTTCGTCGCCCGGCCACAGTCCGGCGTCGAGTGACACCGAGATTTTGGGGTTCTCCCTTTGAAACTCTGGAAGTCGCGGCGCGAGCCAGAACGCCGCAAGCCCATCTGGCGCTGAGATCCGCACACGCCCTTCGTCGCGCTTGTCTCGACCGAGCGCCAAACGCTCGATCGCCTGCGCCGAACGCTCCATGGTTATCACGTGATCGCGAATGAGCTCGCCAGCCTCGCTGAGAGCCACGCCGTGCGCGCCGCGATTAACAAGGCGCACGCTGAGACGTGCCTCAAGATCCTCGAGCCTGCGGCTGACCGTCGGTTGAGTTAGCCCTAGCAATTTGGCCGCGCCGCTGAAGCTGCCCGTTTCCGCAACTGCGAGGAAGACGCGCAGATCACCCCAGTCCACGCGTTGGCGACCGATGACAACGGAGGGCGCCGATTCCTGCATTGGCATTATTCGCTCATCGCCGAGGCCCAATCCTTGCAACCAGGGTAACGAAATTCGCCAACAAAGATAGCGGGGCGAGGAAAATGGCGGCGGCGCCGAGAGTGGCTGAAACGGACGGGCGCGTCAGCGCGCCCGGCCGTATTTGCAGCGTGGCGGCGGAGTTTGGCCTGAAACTGGCCGACGACGCCGAGATCCGTGAAGGGCGATCGATCACCGCGCGTCTCATTAGCGATGCGATCGCCAGCCCTGAGGTGTTCAGCAGGGTTCAAGCAATCACGCGCGCCAGTGTTTTTGTTTACCGCGAGGGGCGGGCCGTAACTGGGATGCTGGGTCTGTTCTTGCTGCGGCCGGCGGGGCTGCGGGCGATCGAGGCCGGCGATTTCGACGCAGTGAATCCCGACTACGATCTCATCGCGCGTCCCGGCGAGTTTCCTGCGGCCTGCTACGGATGGGGCTTTGCGGGCACAACCAATCTTGGCGGCGGCGCCGCGGTCAAAGCCGCTGTCGCGCTGCGTGACCGGCTATTCTGGCGCATCCCTGTCATCACGCGCACGGCCACCGAGGACGGCGTGCGCGTGATCCTGGGCAAGATGGGCTACCAAAAGTACAGCGACTCCGATCCGACGCTGGTGTGGATGCCGCCCTCAGCGGAAGCGCCGAAGCCATGAGCGCCCCGCCTCAAGCCACGGCCGACAAGATCGCCGTCGATGTCGCGCGTACTATTGCAGAGCTCATGGAGGTCTTTGCCGTGCGCGCTCTCGTCTATTTGGGCGAGCAGCAGTGCCCGTACGATGAGGAATACGATGGTAACGACTTTGCCGGCGCGACACACTTGATCGCTCGCATCGGCAAAGAGCCGGTCGGGGTAATGCGCCTGCGGTGGTTCGCCAAGTTCTGCAAGGTGGAGCGCGTGGCGGTGCGGCGCGAAAATCGCGGCGGACCGGTTGCTGCAGCTCTCATCGAAGCGGCATGCGCGCTCGCAGGCCGCAAGGGCTATCAGACAATTCTCGGCCACGTCCAAGCGCGCCTGCTTCCTTTCTGGGTACGCTATGGCCAGGTGAGGGCGCGCGCCGGACGTCCTCGCTTTGTGTTCTCGGATCACCAGTACGTCGAGGTGATCCGTAGGATTGACCTCCCGGCGAACGTCTTGACGCTCGCCACGCCGGCGCTTGTTCTATTGCGGCCTGAAGGGGCCTGGGACGAAGCCGGAGTCCTCGACCGCTCAGCGGACCGGCCTGTGCTCGGCGCCCCATGATGTCCGCCTTTGCGCCGTGGCTGTTGTGCCTCAATCTTAACCGCGAGTACGTGACGCCGGGACGGCCGCTTCATGCGCAATCGGGAGCGCTCGCGGCTTCACACGCGCGCACGCTCCTCTATGGAGCGCGTGAGCGCGGTTGGACAATTGTCCACGTGCAAGGAAAGCGCGGCCGTCTATCCAACACGGACTTTGCGCGCCCCATCGAGGGACTCGAGCCACTGCCATCGGAGCCGCTTTTTCTCGTGCGGCAAAAGTCGGCCTTGGCCCATCCCGACTTGCGCGCCCGACTTAGCGCGGATCGCCCTAGCGCGCTTTATCTCATTGGCTTCACCTTGGCCCACGAAGGTCTGGCCACATTCTTTGACGCCGTGGATCTTGGGCTTTCCCCGCGGATTGTCGCTGACGCCATGGCTAGCCCGTCGATCGGCGATCGCAGTTCGACCGAAATTGACCGTGCCGCTCTCGCAATCGCCGCCGCGCTCAGCGGCGTGACTAATAGCAGCGAGGCGCTCAGCGCGGCATCGAGCGTTGTGGTTGGCTTCAAGGGGGCGTGAAGTGGCAAAGCGAAAGAAAGTGCAAGGTGAACCCGACTATGCGGGCGGCTTGTCCGAGATCATCAACTCGCTCGCGCGTCTCCGCAGCCTCGTGGATGCATCCAACTTGCCAGAGGGAGAGGCAAAGCAAAACCTGATCACTCATCTCGCACTAGCGTCGATCGCGGCGCACAGCTTTCGCCTCACCGCTGACGACGACATCATAGTTCTCGACGACGAGTAACGCCTTACGCGCGTAGGCAATTCGTTTGGAGTTCAACACCACGGAGCCAAATTCGGCGGCGCCTCGTTACCGGTCGGACAATCTGACCGGAGATCCGCTATGGTCGCCTATAGATTTGATCCCGACTTGCGGGGCGCCACTACGCGCATCCGCTGCTCCAGTGGCCCACCGTCATTGCCGGCGCCGTCGCGGCGATAGCGATTGGGTTCCTTCTGAACGTCCTTGGCCTCGCCATCGGCGCCTCAGCTTTCAACCCATACGGGATCAACGCCCCTGACGCCGATGGAGATGGACTCGCGGAGGACACTGCCGACGCGCTCGCTGCGCTCTCGTGGTGGACAGTGGGCGCGCTGTCGCTGGGTCTCGCCGGCGCGATCGCCGGCGGCTGGCTCGGCGCCCACTATCCCAAGTGGGAAACGCGCCCGCGCCTCGACGATGCGGTCGCCTACCAGACGACGACCAAGCTCTGAGGAGAATGCATCGTGGAAGAACTCGGCAAAGGCTGCATTCTCTGGCTCATCGGCATCCCGCTGCCGATCATCATCCTGTTGTACCTGTTGGGGGTGCTGAACTAGGGGAATCATCCTCGCCCTCGATGGGCGAGCTGGGGGTCATTTCTTCAGTCTCCGCCGTCAAAAAATGTCCGTGCAGCGTGGCGATGGGTTGGCTGCGTTCGCCTTGCCAGGCTTCGGCCTGCACGTTGGCGATGCGGCGGCCGATCTTGACCACGCGGGCGCGGGCGTAGGTGTCGATGGGTTTGCCAGAGCGCAGATAGTCGATGTTGACGTCAATCGTCTTAGGAAACGTCTCGCTCTTCGAGGCAATCGCGAGCTGCGTCAGCGCCGTCACCTCCATCAGCGCGCCAACAACGCCGCCATGCAGCGCCGGCAGCAGCGGATTGCCGACTAGATGTTGGCTGAACGGCATGATCAAAGTCAGCTCGTCGCCCTTCAGTTCCGCACGAAGGCCCAAGAAGTTCGCATACGGAATCCGTTCAATCGCGGCGGTCACGCGTTGCTGCGGCGTCATTTTCCTCCCCCGTCTACGGGGGAGGTGATCGCGAAGCGATCGGAGGGGGCGCTGCCCGCGCTGACGCCAGAGGTTAGCGCCTGAACCGCCCCCTCAGTCAGCTTCGCTGACAGCTCCCCCGCATGCGAGGGAGCAAAGAGACTAGCGCCGCTCATGTCTTCTTCCGCAAGTTCGCGCCGAACTTCCGCCCGGCGCTAGAATTGACCATGAACGCGGCTGCAACATGCGCGACAGGATTGTCGGCGCTGTCCTCGTAGGCAACCGCGCGCACGAACGCGACGCTGCGGCCGATCTTGTAGCAATGCGCTTCCGCCAGGACGTCGCGCCCTGGTGCTGCGGGTCGCATGTAGTCGATGCGCAGATCGATGGTGGCGACCGTCGTCGCCTGCTCCATCGCCGCAACCGCCGCCGTGCCGCAGAGCGTATCGAGAAATGTCGTGATGACGCCGCCGGCGATCACTCCCGTCTCCGGATCGCCGATCAGCTCGGCGCGATAGGGCACGCGTCCCCACACCCGCGCTCGCTCGATCCGTGTCACCTCGATGCCCAGCGCCTTGGCCTGTGGCGTGAACTGGATCATCGCCCGCACCCGCTCGAGCGGGTCATCGCCAGAGGCGTAGGATGCAGGCGGGTCGGGATCGCTCATGATGCGGTGCTAGCAGCGCCCGATGCGCCCCGCCATTGCCGCAAATTGACGTTTCGTCACTTTTGTGACGCTATATCATGAAAGGCGAGTCATTCGGGGAAAGAAGGATGAGCGAGACGGCGGCCAACATCGAGCCGATCGGCAAGCGTGAGAAGACCAAGGTGGCCAACCGCCAGGCCATCCTCGTGGCTGCGCGCAAGGTGTTCGCGGAGCTTGGCTACGAAGCCGCCACGGTGCGCGACATCATCCGCGGCACCGAGCTCGCGAGCGGCACCTTCTACAATTACTTCAAGTCCAAAGAAGAAGTGTTCGACGCGTTGGCGGACGATGGCGCGCGCCGTTTCCGACCCATCCTTCGCATGGCGCGCGAGAACGCCAAGAGCTTCGAGGATTATCTGCACTCGGCGTTCGTCGCCTACTTCCACTTCATCGTGCAGGACAATTTGATGGAGGGTCGCCCGATCATGGAGCGGCGCCCGCACGTCATTCGCATGGATACGCCCGAGATGGTCTCGGTTTATCAAGAAGTGCGCCAAAGTCTCGAAGACGCGATTGCGCATGGCGATGCACCGCGCGTCGATGCTGATTATCTGGCTTGCGCCTGCATCGGCATCGCGCAAGAGGTGGGCTCGGCCATGTTGCGCCGTTCGCCACCGGGTATTGACGCGGCGGCAGACTTCGCGACCGGTCTTATCCTCAAGGGCCTCGAAGGCGCGCCGCGCCAGGGCTGATCTAGGAGTAGCGCTTGTCCTGGCTGCGCAAAGCGCTTGTGCATCTTGCTTTGTCGCGCTCCGACGAGGCGCTGATCAAAGCGTCAGGCGGCGAACCGCGAACCGTGCGCGGCATGACGCTCGACCCGCGCTTTCAGTTCCTCGAACACCAAGCCCGTCTGCGGGCGATCCCCTGGGATCGAATGACGGTCGAGATGCTGCGCACGCAGACGGAAGGAGGCGCGCAGCTGTTCGGCGGCGGCAAAGTATCCGGCGTACGTGTGGAGAGGAGCTTCGTCCCCGGCCGCAGCCATTCCGTGCCGACGCGGCTCTATCTGCCGACTGTGCGTGACAATTCCGCCGCCTTGCTGGTCTACCTACATTTCGGCGGCGGCGTGATCGGCTCCCTTGAAAGCTGCCATCGCCTCTGCAGCCTGATTGCCAAGGAGGCCGGCGCGCCGGTGCTTTCAGTCGACTATCGCCTGGCGCCTGAGTTCAAATTCCCGACCGGTCTCGAAGACTGCATCGCCGCTTACAATTGGGCGGTTGACAACGCGGCGCGATACGGCGCGCCCGTCGGTAAGGCCGCGATCGGCGGCGACAGCATGGGCGGCCATTTCGCCGCGATCATCGCGCAGGAATCTCGGAAGACGAAACCGCCGGTGTTGCAGTTGCTGATCTATCCGGCCGTGGACTTCCTCAGTGAAACGCCGTCGATGCACGACTTCGCCGACGCCTGGCCGCTGACGGCGGAAACAGTCGATTACTTCATGAAGCAGTATCTGCCGGAGAATGCCGATCCGGGCGATCCGCGCCTCTCGCCGATCCGCTCTCAGGATTTGCGCGGTCTCTCGCCGGCACTGATTTACACGGCTGGCTTCGATATGCTGCTCGACCAAGGCGAAGCCTACGCGCATCGCCTGGAGGAAGCTGGCGTAAAGGTCGCCTACACCCGCTTCGATTCGCTCCCCCATGGGTTCGTTGCGATGCCGTCCGCGGCGCCGGCCGCCGAAGCCGCCATCCGCCGAATCGCGCGCGAGACTGCTGCCGCACTCAAAGGGACGCGTTGATGACCACCCCCGCCGAAGCAGCGGCCGCCGCCGCGCCTGCGAGTGCGCACGCGGTCATAGATCGCGGCGCGTGGAGTTGGGCGCTGTTCGAGTGGGCGCGCAATCCTTGGGTGCTGCTCGGCACGATCTATGTATTCGCGCCCTACGTTTCGAATGTCGTCATTGGCGATCCGGTGCGCGGCCAGGCGCTGATCGCGAGCTGGCACACGACCGCCGGCATCATCATCGCCATCACAGCGCCCTTCCTCGGCGCTGCGACCGATCGCATGGGTCGCCGCAAACCATTGCTTGCGGTGTGCATTGCCGCGCTTGCGGCGTGCATCGCCGTGAAATGGTGGGCGCTGCCAGGCGGGGAGGGTCTCCCGATCTGGGCCGTTGGTCTCGCTACGACCGCCGCCGGCGTCTCTTTTGTGTATACCGAGGTGCTTCACAACTCGATGCTAACCCGTGCGGCGCCGCCTGGGGCTGTGTCTCAAGTGTCCGGACTTGGCTTGGCGCTTGGCAATGCAGCCTCCGTGCTGTTGCTCGTGTTCGTGCTGGTCACCATGGCGTTGCCTGGACAGGTGGATTTGCCCTTCCTGCCTGATGCGCCAATGTTTGGCCTCGATCCAGCCCAGCATGAACCCAGCCGCATTGTGACGCTCCTTTGCGCGGTGTGGCTGATTGTCTTCAGCATCCCGATCTTTCTCTACACACCGGACCTCACAACGACTGGCGAACGCTTCGGCGCCGCTCTTGTCAACGGTTTTGGCAATGTCGTCCGGACCGTCCGCAAGCTCCGCGACTACGACAATGTCGTGCTCTTTCTCGTCGCACGCATGCTCTATGCCGATGGCAAGACGGCAATCCTCATCTTCAGCGGTGTCTATGCTTCGGGCGTCATGGGCTGGGACCTGCTGGAGATGTTGGCCTACGGCATCCTCCTCAGTATTTTCGCGGTTTCGGGCGGTGTCCTGAGCGGCTGGCTTGATCACGCAGCCGGCCTCAAGCGCGCCGTAGTCATCGAGATCGGCACGACGTTGCTGTGCCTTGTCGCCATGGTGTCGATGTCGCCGACGTCGATATTCTTCATGCCGGTCGGGCCTGGCGTCGCAGTTTGGGATAGCTTGGTCTTCGCGACGGCGCCCGAGCTCGCGTACCTCGGCTTTGCAGTGGTGATCGCCATTTCGATCACCGCTGCCTACGGCTCGAGCCGCGCGCTGATGGCGCGCTTGGCGCCCGCGGGCATGGAAGGCGAGGTCTTCGGCCTCTACGCGCTTTCGGGATCGGCGACAGCCTGGCTGGCGCCCGGCCTCGTCGCGTATTTCACCACCGCTTACCAAAGCTTGCGCGCAGGCTTTGCCTCTATTGCGCTTCTACTGCTGGTGGGATTGATCCTGCTGCTGTTCGTCAAGTCACCGGCGCGCGCGCAGCGCTAGGCTGCGTCAGCCTGCTTCAGCTTCTTGTCGACCATCCGCTTGAGGCTCGCAGCGACGCGCTGGCGTTCTGCGCACAGTGCATGCGGCAGGTGCACCATCTGGTGGAGCGCGGCAACGTGCGTGCGCACGACTTCCGGGTCGAGCCGATCTGTCGCGCCTTGCGCGTGCAGGTAGCGCGCCATCTCGCGCGCGCCGAGAGCAAGGCTTGGATCGCCAATCTGCTCGCCGACTTCGACGAGCCCCTGGACAGCTTTGTAAACCGTACGCGCAGTTTTCGCATCGCCCGGCTTTAGGTCACGAACGCAGGTCTCGAGCGCGGCGACGCGCGCGCGCGCCAAATCCGCTTTGAGATCGAGCTCCTCAGCATCCCCTTGCACCAACTGTTCCGGCGCTTCGTCATCGAGTCGGCGCATCGGACCAAGATAGTTGAGGTCGGGCCGGCGCCGGCGCCGGCAGGGGCCGACATAGGCGGGCGTCATTACGAAAGGTTGTGGATTGGAGACGACTGTTTTCACACGCTGCTGCAGCGCCAGCGCCGAGATCGGCTTGCGGAGATAGCCGTCAACCCCGGCTAGGCGCGCCAGTTCAACGTCGCGTTCGGAACCGCGGATCGTCAGCATGAACATGGGCACAGCGCGATTGGGCGTTTCCTCGCTCTTGCGGACGCGCCGCGCGAAGTCAAGTCCGTCGCCGCCGGCCCAGTCGATCCATTCCATCAGAATGACGTTCGGGTTCGACATGCGCAGCGCTTCCCACGCTTCCATGGTGTTTGCAGCGCCAATCGCGCGCTTGAACCCCATCGCCCGCAACTGATCGAGTGAGATGCCGCGTTCGTAGTGATTGTCGTCCAGGACGAGCGCCGTCAGGCTGGACGGATCGAAATGATCTTCCCCCTGCATCAGACGGCCCCAGCTCCCTAACAGCCGGAGAAGCTAACGCAGATTATTTGATAATCGCTGAAACGCGACGCCAACTGAGGTTAATGTCAGTTAGCGAGTTGACGGCGCCGCTCTCATGCCGAGCGTTCTTCAAGTGCGCCGATGATGGTGATCTTTTGCCAGATTTTGCGCCCAAGCCCGTTCGTCAGAGTTTCAACGTCGTTCACCGCGGCGATCACCACGCTGTCGCGCACCCGGTCCGCATAGAGTGCGGCCAGCTTGCCGATCAGCGCCAGCATTTCGGCGCAATAATCGAGATACCGCGTCAGTTCGAACTGCGTCATTGTCCGTTCCGGCGAGGCGGCTGTCTTGTGCTTGTCGAGCACCACCGTCGGGTCCTTGGTGAGCTGATGCATGTCGATCACGTGGGCGAGCGCGCGGAGACGGTGCAGGGCGTCGAGTGCGCGCTGCCGCTTCGTGCGCTCCTCCAGCGTCAGCAGGAACCAGATCGCGCCACCGAACAGGATGAGCAGATTCACCGCCCCTTCCAGGCCTTGCACCAACTCCGGCGCGGTCAGGCTAGAGGTCTGGAAATTGAGGAAACGGAATGCCGCGATCTGGGCGGCGACGCCCAATATGATCAGCGCCAACGCCGCCAAGCGCCACAACACGTGAGGCCGAGCCAAATGCGCCGCGTCGCGCGCGCTGTAGCGGGCCGTGGCCGTGAGATCGGCGCAGACGCGCGCGAGCCCGGCCTTCGGAAAGCGCTCGCCGATCCGCGATTCCAGCCTATCCAGCGTGGCCAGAATGCGGTCGGCGCGAAGTTGCGGCTCAGGCCCTCTCATGACGCGACTTTGCCACGGCGACCACGCACACTCAACGACGAGACAGGGCTTCGACCACGGCTTGCTTGCGCTACATAAGCGTCATGGACGCCCGTGCGCCACTGCTGCCATCGCCATTCGCTGAATGGTTCGCCGCACGCGCCTGGTCGCCGCGCTCGCACCAGCTTGAACTGGTGTCGCGCGCGCAGGCAGGGCTTTCCACGCTGCTGATTGCGCCCACCGGCGCGGGGAAGACGCTCGCTGGCTTTCTCCCAAGCCTGATCGAACTCGCACCGTTGAAAAGCCAGGGGGCGCGCCGCCCGCACAAACTGCATACGCTCTACGTCTCGCCGCTTAAGGCGCTTACGACTGACGTCGCCCGCAATCTCAACGCGCCAGCAAGCGAGATGCAGCTGAGCGTGCGCATCGAAACGCGCACTGGCGATACGCCGCCTTCCAAGCGCCAGCGCCAACGCGCGCATCCGCCCGACATCCTGCTCACCACACCCGAACAGCTATGCTTGCTGATCGCCTCAGAACACGCGCGCGTGTTCTTTGAAGACCTGCAAGCCGTGGTGATCGACGAAACCCACGCGCTCGCGCCGACCAAACGCGGCGACCTGCTGGCGCTGGCGCTGGCGCGCCTACGCCGCTGGGCACCCGCGCATCGGCGCATCGGGTTGAGCGCGACGGTCGCGGATGAGGAAGGGTTGGTGCGTTGGCTCCTTGGCACGCGTCATCTTCTTCCCCCGTGTACGAGGGAAGTGGATCGCGCGCAGCGCGAGACGAAGGGGGCGACGCAAGCGCTGACGCTCGAAGAATCTGCGCCTAGTGCGCCCTGTCAGTCAGCTTCGCTGACAGCTCCCCCGCGAGCGGGGGAGCAAAACGCCAGCGAAGACATCATCGTCCGCGCCCCGCCTGGCGCAGCGCCCATCGTCGATGTGCTGGACTCCGGCGCCCAGATTCCGTGGTCGGGCCACACGGCGCGTCACGCGATTCCGGAAATCTACGAAACCATCAAACGCGCCAAACTGGCGCTGGTCTTCGTCAACACGCGCGCGCAAGCGGAGATGACATTCCAGGAACTCTGGCGCGTCAACGACGATGGCCTGCCTATCGCGCTCCACCACGGCTCGCTTGATGTCGCGCAGCGCCGCAAAGTCGAAGCCGCGATGGCGGCGGGGACGCTGCGCGCGGTCGTCTGCACCTCGACACTCGATCTGGGCATCGACTGGGGTGACGTGGATCTTGTCATTCAGATCGGCGCGCCTAAAGGTTGCGCTCGCCTCGTCCAGCGGATCGGCCGCGCCAATCACCGCTTGGACGAACCGTCGCGCGCGCTGCTGGCGCCCAGCAATCGTTTCGAAGTGCTCGAATGCCGCTCGGCTCAGGAAGCCGTCAAAGAAGGCGCGCTCGACGGTGAGTCCCGGCGCATCGGCGGGCTCGACTGCTTGGCGCAACATATCATGGGCTGCGCTTGCGGCGAGCCGTTCGACGCCGATGAGCTTTACGAAGAAGTCGCCTCCACCGCACCCTACGCCGATCTGCCGCGCGCGCAGTTCGATCGCGCTATCGATCTCGTCGCCACCGGCGGATACGCGCTACGCAACTACGACCGCTACCGCCGTATCGTGCAGGATCCGCATACCCATCGCTGGCGGGCGCGTAACGCCTCGGTGGCGCAGCAGCACCGCATGAATGTCGGTGCAATCGTTGAATCTGAGATGCTCGACGTCCGCCTCGCGCATCGGCCTCCGGACCGCCGTCGTCTCGCCGGCGAGGGCGCCGGCAGTCCAAGAACAGCCCCGCTTGTGGCGGGCAGGCGGCTCGGCCAGATTGAGGAATACTTCATCGAAGGCCTCGCGCCCGGGGATACGTTCCTCTTCGCCGGTGAAATCCTCCGCCTGATTGGCGTCCGCGAAACCGATGCGCTCGTGGTCCGCGCGCACGGCCAGGAGAACCCGAAAATCCCATCCTACGCCGGTGGCAAGTTTCCGCTCTCGACCTTCCTGGCCGATCGCGTTCGCCACATGCTCCACGAGCCTGCCCGACAGAAACAATTACCAAAGCAAGTGCGCGACTGGATCAAGATGCAGAGGCGGCGCTCTGTCG
>JBQTJK010000180.1:0-3638 GCA_052387215.1 Caulobacteraceae bacterium | reverse complement strand
CCTCCGGCCGCTTCGCGGCCACCTCCCCCGCAAGCGGGGGAGGAGTGACCTAGGCATTTCATGGCTTACGACTACGATCTTATCGTCATTGGCGCAGGGTCGGGCGGCGTGCGCGCAGCGCGGCTGGCGGCTAAGACCGGCGCCAAAGTGGCGATCATCGAGCAGGTTCAAGTCGGCGGCACCTGCGTGCTGCGCGGCTGCGTGCCGAAGAAGCTGCTCGTGTACGCCTCTGAGTATTCGCAGGCCTTCAGCGACGCCAAGGGCTTTGGCTGGACCGTCGATTGGGCGCGGTTCGATTGGCCGACACTGCGCGACGCAGTACAGAACGAACTGAACCGTCTCTCCGGTCTCTACATCCAGAACCTGCACGCCGCCGACGTCGAAATCTTCGAAGACCGCGCCGTTCTCACCGATCCACACACCGTGCGTCTGACGCGGGAAGGGCGCTATCTCAGCGCCGCGCGCATCCTCGTCGCCACTGGCGGTCACACCTACAGGCCGGACGAAACGCCCGGCCAAGAACTCGGCATCACCTCCACCGATGCCTTCACGCTGAGAGACTTGCCGTCACGCGTTGTCATCGCCGGCGGCGGCTACATCGCCGTTGAGTTCGCCACCATCTTCTCCGGCCTCGGCGTCGAAACCACCATCGCCTATCGCGGCGAGCGCGTCTTGCGCGGCTTCGATCACGACATCCGCGCCCACGTGCAGGCCGATCTGCAGCGGACGGGCGTCAACATTCTCTGCGGCTCGACCGTCACCGAGGTCGCGCCGCTCACAGACGAGCGCAAATTAGTGACGCTCTCCAACTCAATGCGCATCGAAGCGGATCAGGTGCTGTGGGCCGTTGGACGGGTCCCAAACACCCAGGGGATGGGGCTCGAAGCGGCCGGCGTCCGCCTCACCGAACGCGGCGCAGTCGCGGTCGACGAATATTCCCGCTCCAGCATCCCGCACATCTCCGCGGTCGGCGACGTGACCGATCGCGTGAACCTAACTCCCGTCGCCATCCGCGAAGCGATGGCATACGTCGCGACCGAATTCTTGGGTCAGCCCACTGCCTTCGATCACGCCGAAGTGGCCAGCGCCGTGTTCTCGCGTCCGCCCGTCGGCTCCGTCGGACTCACCGAAGAACGCGCGCGTGAACTTGGTCACAAACTCAAAGTTTTCCGCTCGACCTTCCGCCCGATGAGGCACATCCTCGCTGGCAACGAGCAGCGCACTTTGATGAAGCTCGTGGTCGACGCGAAAACCGACGGCGTGCTGGGCGTCCACATTGCCGGCCCCGATGCGCCGGACATCATCCAACTCGCCGCCGTCGCCGTGAAGGCCAAGCTCACCAAGGCGCAGTGGGACTCTACCTGCGCCGTGCATCCAACCGGCGCGGAAGAACTGGTGCTGATGGGCGAACCCGTCAGCCACGACCACGAGGCGCCCGCCTGATCCGCGGACGCCTCGCGTTGCATCATTGCACTTTGCGCTTAGCGCCGCGTCGGTCCGCCTTCGAGGCGGCGATCGCCGCGGTCACGACCGTCGCGATCGTCATCGCGATCATCGAAGCGGCCATTACGCCCATCGCGATAATTACGCTCATCTTCGTTGTTCCAGTTGCGGTCGTCGCGGTCGAAGCGGCCGAAGCGGCCATAGTTGCGGTCGAAGCCGCGCGCTTCACGCCAAGCATAGCCGCGCATTTGCAGGTGCGGCGCGAAGATGCGGTCGATCGGCCGGCGGTGACGGTTATTGAACACGAAGGCGACGCAGCCTTGCCGATTGCAGCGGTCGGTGTAGGCGTAGGTCAAGCCCGGTTCGAAATAGAACGGCCGCGCCTGCAACCGGTAGAACATGCGGTCGCCGCGATCGAAGGTCATCACACGTCCATCCTTGCGGATGGTGATCTCTTGACGGCCGCGCCAGTCGCCGCGCCCGCCCCAATCGCGGTCACGGTCGCCACGTCGGAAGTCTTGTGCCGAGGCAGCGCCCGCGGTCGCAAGTGTCAGCGCCGCCAGAGCGGCCGCAAAAAGCTTCGTCTTCATGGTACTTTGCGCTCCCGGGACGATTTCGTCGCCCTGTGTCGTTTGCTGCCCTCTAGACACCAATTGGCGCATGCCTGCTGAATGGTGACTGAGATTCACGTTCGGATTGCAGTGGGGAAAGGTGCTCTGGCGGCTTGACCCAAATTTACCGGAAACTAACCCTCCGCGCCGACCGTCCGGGGTTCAAAAATGGATGACCAGAAGGGGGCCAGAATGCCCGCGCGGCTGATTTCGGTGATCAACATGAAAGGCGGCGTCGGCAAGTCGACGACGTGCGTCTCGCTGGCGGAAACGCTGGCGCATCACCAGCGCCGTCGCGTGCTGGTCATCGATCTCGATCCGCAGACCAACGCCTCGATCATGATCGCCGGCCCCGAGAAATGGAATGCGATGCGCGAGGCCGAGCGCACGCTGGATTTCTATTTTGAAAGCTACATCGTCCAGCAGAAGCCGAAGCCGTTCAAACAACTGATAGAAAAAAACGTCAGCGATTTGAAAGGCAAAGTTGACGTGTCGCTCTGCGCTTCGGCGCCCGAGTTCCGCATCGTCGAACGCGACATGATCGAGAGCTTCGTCAAGCGGGGCTTCCAGATCGACATGATCCAGAAATGGATTCTCGAACGCTTCGCCAACGGCATCAAGAATGTCGTCAACGATTACGACTACGTCCTGATCGATTGCCCGCCTGGCATCTCGCTCTTCGCCGAGGCGGCGCTGATCGCCGCCGACACCATCCTGGCGCCGTCGATCCCGGACTACGTCTCGCGCCTCGGCCTCATTGCCTTCCGTAAGCGCGCGTTGCGGCTCATCAACGAGCGCCGCGGCGGGCCGTCGCAGCTTATGGTGCTCGCCACCAAGTACGAGGACGGGTTCTCGCTGCACCGCTCCGAGGCTCAGTTGCTCAAGGACAATCTCGGCGACGCCATGTTCGACGTGCGCATTCCCCAGCACGTCGACATCGCCAAGGCCGCCGAATGGTCGGAAACGCCACGCACGTTTGACCAGAAGTACGGCGCGATGGCCACTACGATCAAAAAGATGGGCGAAGAATTCCAGAGCAAGGTGGAGCTAGCGCCCAGTCTATGAGCCTCAACAAAACGCTCGATCGCCTGTTTGACGAAATTCGCCGCGAAGCGAAGCGCAATCCTGATTTCGCCGACCGCCTCGACGCCGTGCTGCGCCTCCACGAAAGCCGCCGCGACGTGTCGGAGGAGGTGGTTCAAGAGATGGTGCGGGATGAAGCGTCGGTCTCCTCCCCCGCGCGCGGGGGAGCAAAGAAGCGCGCCGCAAGCGCGCCGACCCTCAACCCCGCCGGCCTCTATAAGAAGGAGGGCGAAGGCGCGCTGACCAAAGCGCTCGCTTCACACGACCTCAGCGCCCTGCGCGCCCTGGTCGCCGAACACAATCTCGATCCAAGCGGCGTCACGCCCTCGCTCACACGTGACGAACTCGCCGCCCACATCGTCTCTCAAGCCAAGCGCCGCGCCGAGCGCGACGAGAAGATGTTCGATTACTGACTGGACGCTTCCCGGCCGAATGCCCCGCGAAAACGGGGCGAGAGCCGGGATCCATCGTTGTGGAAGGTGCTGCATTCGCCGCGCTTCA
>JBQTJK010000179.1:0-5430 GCA_052387215.1 Caulobacteraceae bacterium | reverse complement strand
GGCGACAACCACCCCCCGCCCTGCGCCCACCGGCCGGGGGGCGTGGGCTTCCCCAACCCCCCCCCCCCTCGGGGGGGGGGGGGGGGGGGGGGGGGGCCATGACTGCAGGAGCGACGCTTGCAAGCGCTCGCGAAGCGCAGCTTTTGCTTCGCTGCGGCTGACGTCACCCCCTCCCCTGCCCCTTCCTCCTCTAGGGGGAGGGGGCGCTCTGTTTGCATCGTGGCATCTGTATCTTGCGAACGCCCAAGCCGCTCCCGGCGTCGCCGCGATCGCCGCACGCGCGCCGAAGCCTTGCGCCTGCAAACGCGTCACGATCTGCTCGCGCAACTCCGCGTCCCCGCCGAACAGATGCGCACAGCCGGTGATATCGAGAAACAAACTCTCAGGCGGATCGACGATCACAACCGGCGTGAACCGTTCGCACCACGCTGCGATGTTGTCCAAGGCGCGGGCGTCTTCCTCCGGCGCCGCTTCCACGGCTTCCAGCGACGGCTGCATCGCGCGCGCATCGGCAAGCGACATGGCCAGCCGCAGGCCCAGCGCGCTCGCGCGCGCATCGACGCCCGTCAACTGATAGGCATTGGCCTCTTTCGAATAGACAGCGAGCGGGCGATCGTCAGCCGGCGCACGACCGGAGCGGATCAGCCGATCCGTCTTGAGGCGCGGCAGATAGATCGCCAGCCAGCGCGCGTTCTGTGAAGGCGCGTGCATGAGCGTTCCAGTCCAGAGTGAAAACAGAGCCCGCCGGGCCTGCACGATTGCGGGTAAGCTCAGCGCAAAACGCCGGCTGCCCGAGTTCGTGCGCTTCAGCGTTGCTTTGCGCAGGTGCGATGCGCCAGCGCGTCCACGCCGCGCTTGGTCCGTTCTCCGGCATGAGCAGCAAGCAGCGCGAATGCGCACGCTCGGCGAACAGCAGGAGCCTGCGGCTGGCTTTGAGATCGAGCGGTTTGCCCTGTGCGCCCAGCGCGCAAATCACGATCGCCCCGGTTGCCGCCAGCGCCTGCTCGGCCGCCCACAGCGTCTCTTCCCGTTTCTTGGCGCGCACCACGATCAACCGCTTGAGCGCCAGCCCATACTGCCCGAGCCCCGTCGGGTATGGCGCGCCCTCTTCCGAAAACGCCGCCTCTTCGCCCGCCCAGATGATCCCTGCCGGCCCCGCCCAATGCGCAGACAAAGCTAAAGTGAAGCCCAGCGCCGCCGCCTCCGCGCCCGGCCCTGTCGGCCCGACCTCATGCAGCGGCTGGCCAGCCATAGAGGCTACTAAAGCACTGAAATCCCTCCCCCCTTGGGGGGAGGGTAGGGAGGGGGGGCGTTCAGAATGAAGCGCCAAGGCTGAGCGTACGCTCAACGGCGGCACGCCATCCTGCCTGCCCCTTCCCCCTACCCCCGCCCCTGGGGGCGGGGGAGGCAAAGGAAGGACTAGACGCGGACTCATGTTCTCTATATGTTCTACACCCCTGAGTCCTCCCCGACAAGGCGGTAACGGAATGAAATTCGGAGTACGCTAGTGATGTTCGCCTACGCCTTGTTCGACACCGCCATCGGCCGCTGCGGCCTTGCCTGGGGTCCGCGCGGCGTGATCGGCGTGCAGCTGCCTGAACGCAGCGAAGGAACAACACGAACGCGCCTCATGCGCCTTTGTCCCAACGCCGACGAAGTCGAGCCGCCCAAATCCATCGCCCGCGCCATCGGCGACATTTCAGCACTCTTGCGCGGCGAGAAGAAATCCCTGCGCGCCATTCAACTCGACATGAGCCGCGTGCCCGCCTTCAATGCGCGCACCTACGAAACCACCCGCGCCATCGCGCCTGGCCAGACGCGCACCTATGGCGAAATCGCCCGCGCCATCGGCGATCCCGATGGCGCACGCGCCGTTGGACAAGCGCTCGGCCGCAACCCGTTCGCACTCGTCGTTCCCTGCCATCGCGTCGTCGGCGCAGGCGCAAAGCTTGTCGGTTTCAGCGCCACTGGCGGCATCGCCACGAAGTTGAAACTGCTGAAGATCGAAGGCTGGCGCGAAAACGAGCCGAGCTTGTTTGACGAGTTAGTGTAACGCCGCTATTCGCCGTCAGCCATTCGGACGGCAAGGCCGCGCACTGATGCCCATTGAAGAACCGAGCATTCGCATATCGCTCGTTATCGCGGTCTTGAACGAGGCCGAGAACATCGAGGCTGTCGCGCGCGAAGCCATGAGCGCATTACAAGATAGCGGCCCGTATGAGATCGTCTTCGTGGACGACGGCTCGAGCGACGACACCGCTGCACGAATACACGCACTGCCCACTGACGTCGTTCGGCTCGTGCGCCACAAAAAGCGCTGCGGCAAGTCCCAAGCCGTGCGCAGTGGCGTCGTCGCTGCGCGCGGCGAGTGGATCGGCACGATGGACGGCGACGGCCAGGACGACCCCAACGATATCGTGAAGATGCTCGCGCTCGCGACAGCAGCTGGCGGCTCGCCTTTGGTCGCGGGCGTCCGCGCCCGCCGCAACGATCCATGGCCGCGTCTCGTAGCAACGCGCATCGGCAATGGAATCCGGCAAGCGTTGCTCAATGATGGCTGCCCTGACACTGCCTGCGGGCTGAAAGTGTTCAAGCGCTCAGCATTCCTGGCGCTGCCCGTTTTCGAAGGCATGCATCGCTTCCTTCCCGCGCTGTTCAAGACCTACGGGCATCCGCTTATCTTGCACGAAGTCAACCATCGTCCGCGCGCGGCCGGCCAGTCGAAGTACACGAACTGGGGCCGTGCCCTGGTTGGCATCGGCGATCTGGCGGGCGTCATGTGGCTGCGCTCGCGCACGCGCGCGCCCACCTACATAGACGGACCTGCTGCGTGACCGATCTCTTCAACCAGCTTCGTACCGCGTTGACGACAAAACGCGGCATGGCGCTTGCGCTGCTTGCGCTGACTTTAATGATGTATCTGTCGGGTCAGGCAAGCATTCCCCCAATCGATCGCGATGAAGCGCGCTTCGCCCAAGCCAGCCGCCAAATGCTCGATAGCGGCGACTTCGTCGATGTAAGATTCATGGATCAGGCGCGCAATCTGCAGCCGGCGGGCATCTATTGGCTGCAAACGGCTAGCGTTACACTGTTCGGAAACGCCGAGACCCGAACAATCTGGCCCCATCGCGTGCCCTCGTGGCTTTCCGCGATTGGCGTTGCCTTCCTCACGTGGTGGGTGGGCGCGCTGCTCTTCGGCGCGCCCGTGGGGCGTTACGCAGCGGTGCTCATGGCGTCCTGCTTTCTGCTGAGCGTGGAAGCGCACATCGCCAAGATCGACGCGACCTTGTGCTTCGCGGTATTATTGGCTCAGGCAGCTCTCGCGAAGATACATACGCTGCGCCACACGGAAACGCCCGTCGGTTGGTACGCCGCGGTTTTTTGGGCGGCCCTGGGCTTTGGCATTTTGCTCAAGGGACCGATCATCCTGATGATTACGGGCGGCGCCATACTCGCGCTCGGCCTCTTGGAACGGCGCGCGCGTTGGCTCGGCAAACTCCAGCCGCTCTGGGGCGTGCCGCTCATGTTGGCGATCGCAGCGCCGTGGTACGTCGCCATCGGCATTTCAACAAATGGCGAGTTCTTCCGGACCGCGCTCGGCTACAGCCTCGTGGGCAAGCTCACGCAAGCGCATCAATCGCATGGCGGCATTTTCGGCTATCACGCGCTTCTGTCGCCACTGCTTTTCTGGCCCGGTAGTCTTTTCGCGATTTTGGCCATGCCTTTCGCATGGGCGCAGCGGAAGAGCGATGCGGTTCGCTTTTGCCTCGCCTGGATCGTGCCTGCGTGGCTCGTCTTCGAACTCTCGGGGACGAAGCTTCCGCACTATACGTTGCCGCTGCTCCCGGCCGTCGCAATCCTGGCGGCGGCGGGCCTCGTGCACGCCGAGCAACGGCGGTTCTATGGACGCCCATGGCTATTCGCCATCGCGGCGCTGATCTGGCTCGTTATGGGTTTGATCGTCACCACCGGCTTCGTCGCCATACAGGACCGCCTTCAGGGTGGCGCACAACTTGTCTCCGTCGCACTAGCGGCTCTTGCCGTCGCCTGCATGCTGGCCGTGCTCTGGTTCATCGCCAAAGGCCGCCTGCGCACGGCTTTGGTCGCCGCCGCGGCGAGTGCGGCGATCGCGTCGTTCAACAATTACCAGCTCGTGGTCCCGAGCTTGAACAACCTCTTCATGTCGCCCCGCGTCATCGCCGCCGTCGACACCGTGCGGCCGTGCGACGAGACTCAACTTGTCAGCTATTCCTACCGCGAGCCGAGCCTCGTTTTTTTGTATCCCGGCGGTAGGGTTTTCTACCCCGGCACACTCGAACAGGCGGCCGAAGATGTTTCTAGGGATCCGGCCTGTTCGCTCATCCTCACTGACGCCAATGACCAAGCCTTCATCGACGCCGTGACTGAGAGCGTCGGCGAGATGGAAGTGGCCGCAAGGGTCGGTCGCGGCTTCAATCACAATTCCGGCGACGAGGTAGACTTGACAATTTATCGTCTGCGCCAGCCCTCATCCCGTTAGCGACGCCAGTTTGGGCGCAACTCCTCACCGTCCCGTCGGCAAATCCTTGAACGCGACGCCCTTGTCGACGCGCACGTCTTGCGGAAGTCCAAGCACGCGTTCGGCGATGATGTTCTTCAGGATCTCATCCGTGCCGCCCGCGATCCGCAGACCCGGCGCGAACATGTAGCTCTGGTGGAATGCGCCTTCGAGCGGCGCCAGCTCCGGATCGTTGATGATGCCGTAATGATCCTGCGCCTCGATCGCGGTGTTGGCGATGTCCATCATCTGGTTGGCGTTGATCACCTTTCCGATCGAACTCTCCGGCCCCGGCGTCTGCCCGCGCGACAGCGCGGTCATGGTGCGGAATTTCGCCAGCTTGTAGCCCTCGGCGCGCACGATCCAGTCAGCGAGTTTCTGGCGAAACGCGTCGTCCTTGATCAGCGGGCCTTCGCCGGTCGGTGAAGCGATGCCCTTCGCGAACTCGAAAATCTCCTTGTAGTCCGGCCCATAGGAACCGCCGACCGCGAGGCGTTCGTTCATCAGCGTCACCAGCGCGACGCCCCAGCCTTGGCCGGGTTCTCCCAAGCGATTCTTGTCCGGGATGCGTACGTCAGTGAAATAGACTTCGTTGAAGTCGCGTCCGCCCGACATCTGGTGGATCGGCCGCACGTCGACGCCCTTCTGTTTCATGTCGACGATGAACATGGTCAGCCCCTTGTGCTTCTCCACGTCCGGATTGGTGCGCACCAGGATGATGCCGTAATCGGAAAACTGCGCACCGGTGGTCCATACCTTCTGGCCATTGACGATCCAATCGTCGTCGTCGCGCACGGCCTTGGTTTTTGACGCGGCGACATCTGAGCCTGCGCCCGGTTCGGAGAAAAGCTGGCACCAGATTTCCTCGCCGCGCAGCGATTTGGCGACGTAGC
>JBQTJK010000178.1:0-3212 GCA_052387215.1 Caulobacteraceae bacterium | reverse complement strand
CGTCAGCGCGGATCGAGTTGCCGCCAGAAATCGCCGCGCGCGCGGCGCGCGTGCGGATCGTCGGTGAGCAGAGTGCAGGCGCGGTGCGGCTGTTGCCGGCAGGCGCGGGGCGACCTTTCGTTGGCTTGGTTGACCCCGGCGGCGCGGGACAGCCGTTGTTGTCGGAGCTATTCTACGTTGATCGCGCGCTGCAGCCGTATGCGAGCTTGCAACGTGGCGGCATCAACGAACTGATCGCTGCCCGCGCGCAGGCTTTGATTTTGCCGGATGCGGGACGCATTGCGCCGACGGACAGCGCTGCGCTGCGAAATTGGTTGGAGAACGGCGGACTCCTGGTGCGGTTCGCTGGACCGCGTCTGGCCAACGACGCGGATGAGTTCGTGCCCGTGCGTCTGCGGCCCGGCTCGCGCACGCTGGGGAGCGCGCTGGCATGGGAGACGCCGCTCGGTATAGGCGCATTTCCCGCGGATTCGCCGTATGCCGGAATCACACCGCCCAGCGACGTGCATGTGCGGCGGCAAGTGTTGGCGGAGCCCGCCTCTATCGAGGAGGCCCGCGTGTGGGCGACCCTGTCCGACAACTCGCCGCTAGTGACGGCGCAAGCGCGGGGACGCGGGCTGATCGTGCTGTTTCATGTCAGCGCGACGCCAGAGTGGTCCGACGTGCCGCTTTCGGGACTGTTCGTTGAAGTGCTGCGGCGGACGCTGGCATTCGCGGCGCGCGCGGATGGCGCAGGCGAGCGCGAGATCGCCGGTGGACCGTTCGTGGCGCAACGACTGCTCGATGGTTATGGGTCGCTCGCGCCAGCGCCGCCCGAAATGCAGCCCGTTGCACCGGAAGCCTTCGCGATAGCGCAGCCCTCTCCACAAACGCCCCCCGGCTTGTACGAGCGCGCAGGTTTGTCCGCGGCAATCGACGCGGCACGGCCGGATGAATCGCTGCAGCCGCTGGAGCTGCCGAGCGGCATTTCGCGCGCGGGATTGGGCGCAGCGATCGAGCGCCCGCTGGCGGGCTGGCTGTTCGGCGCAGCGGCATTGCTGTTAACGTTCGATCTGCTGATCGCTCTTTTCCTGATCGGCAAGCTGCCACGACTTGCACACGCCGGTGCAGCGGCGACGATGTTGCTGACGGCCTTCGTTGGCAGCGAAGCACATGCGCAGAGCGCCAACGATCCAACGCAGACGCTGCGCCTTGCGTATGTGCGCACTGGGGACTCGCGCGTCGATCGCGCATCCGAGCAAGGCTTGCGCGCGCTCTCAGATATGCTGACGGCGCGAACCTCGGTCGAGCCTGGGCCGCCGGCGGCGGTCGATCTCGCGCGCGATGATCTCTCCGCCTACCCGTTCATCTACTGGCCGGCGCCACCCTCGCCGCGGCGGTTGCCGGATGCGGCACTGCAGAACGTGGATCGTTATTTGGCGATAGGCGGCCTGCTGCTGGTGGATACGCGTGACGCCGGCGCATCGCGCGGCCGGCCAGCGCAAGCGATGTTGTCGGGCATCGATATTCCCCCCCTCGAGCTGGTGACAACGGACCACGTGCTGGCGCGCTCCTTCTATCTGATGCGCAGTTTTCCGGGCCGTTCCCAATCGGCGCAATTGTGGGCGGAGAGCGCTTCGGCTGCGTCTTCGCGCGACGGCGTCGCATCATTGTTTGTCGGCGACGGCGACTGGGCATCTGCCTGGTCGGGACAAGCCGGCGTGAGCGATCGGCAGCGCGAGCTTTCGCTGCGCTTTGGCGTCAACATGGTGATGGTGGCGCTCACGGGCAATTACAAAGCCGACCAGGTGCACGTGCCCGCTCTGCTCGAGCGCATGGGACAAGGGCGGCGATGATCGCCGGTTCGCGCATCGGGTTCGATCCGGCGCTGCCCTGGAGCCACATGATCGCGCTTGGCGTGATCGCCGTGATTGCGCTCGGCCTTTATGCGTGGCGCGGCGGCGGCGCACCGGTGTCGCGCGCATCAGGCTTGGCCTTTTTGTTTCTGGGCCTGATGCAGCCGCAATGGGTGCGCGAGACTCGCGAGCCAGCGGAAGATGTCGCGCTGATCGTCGTGGATCAGAGCGAAAGCTTGGCGCTCGCAGGGCGGCTCGATGCGGCGCGCGCGGCGGGCGATGCGATGGCGCAGCGTCTGTCGGACGAGCAAGGGCTCGACGTGCGCGTGCGCGAAGCCCGCGGCGGACCGGACGGGACGCTCATCATCGGCGTGATCGAAGACGCGCTGAGCGATGTGGCGCGCGATCGCATCGGCGGCGTCGTCGTGATCACCGATGGGCAGGCGGCCGACCCGCCGGAGGAGCCGTCACGCCTGCGCGAGCTTGGCCCGGCGCACGTGATGATCGTCGGCGATCCGGAACGCGGCGATCGGCGGCTGGAACTGATCTCGGCGCCGACATTCGGGATTGTCGGCGAGCCGATGCGTATTACCGGGCGCGTGATCGATGTGGGCGGCAACGCGCCCGTGGCGGTGAACGTGAGCATTGACGGTCAGAGCGCGGCGAACACGACGGTGCGGGCGAACCAGGACTTCTCAGTCGACATCCGACTGCCGCACCGCGGGCGCAACATGGTGATCGTCGAGGCAGCGGAAGGGCCGGAAGAGATCGCGCTTGCAAACAATCGCGCGGCCTTTGCGGCAAATGGCGTTCGGGATCGCTTGCGTGTGCTGTTGATCACGGGCGAGCCGCATGCGGGCGCGCGGGTGTGGCGCAATCTGTTGAAGTCGGATCCGGCGGTGGACCTAGTGCACTTCTCGATCCTGCGGCCGCCGGACAAACAAGACTTCACGCCGCTGCATGAACTGGCGCTAATCCCCTTCCCGACCGAGGAATTGTTCGAGCGACGTTTGAATGAGTTCGACCTCATCATTTTCGACCGCGCGCCGCAGCGCGGAATTCTGCAGGCCTACTACTTCTCCTCGATTGCGCGGCGCATCGAGCAAGGCGGCGCGCTGCTGATCACGGCGGGTGAACAGGAAGCCGGTCTCGACGGACTCTATCGCACCGCGCTTGCCGGCATCCTGCCCTCGCAGCCGACGGGGCAAGTGATCTCGCGTCCCTATCGACCGGCGCCAACTGCTCTCGGACGGCGCCATCCTGTGGTGCGCGGTTTGCCTGCGCCTGAGCGCTGGGGCCGCTGGACGCGCGAGATCGATGCGCGCGCCACGGGCGGACAGACTGTTCTCGCCGGCGCGGACGGGCGGCCTTTGCTCG
>JBQTJK010000177.1:0-19125 GCA_052387215.1 Caulobacteraceae bacterium | reverse complement strand
TGAGCTGATCGATCGGTTGGACTCGCGCGCCCATGGCATGCTGCTTCTGGTGCTGGCGCTGCCCATGTGCGTGCCGAATGTGCCGGGCATCTCCACCATTTTCGGTGTGTTGATGCTGGCGCCGGCGTTGCAAATGGTGCTGGGCTCGCGGCGGCTCTTGGTGCCACGGCGCGTGCGGGAATGGCGCGTCGATTGCGGAGCGCTGAGGCGCACATTCAATCTCGCCATACCGACACTGAAACGCGTGGAATATCTGATCAAACCGCGCTGGTCGCGGCTCACGCGCTTCCCAGCGACCATCCTCGTCGGCCTGCAGACGCTCTTGATGGCGCTTGTGCTGATTCTGCCGATCCCGTTCGCCAATTGGCCGCCTGGCATGACCGTGGCGATGACTGCGCTTGCACTGCTGCAGCGCGACGGCTGGCTGATGTTGCTCACGATCCCCGCGGCGATCGCTTCTGTCGCTTCGGTTTATCTCGGCACCCGAGTCGGTCTTGCCGTGATCGACGGCGCCATCCAGTGGATTCAGAATCTAATCTCGTAGGGGTCAACACGAACTGCGGATGAGCCAGCCGAGTTCTGCGCCGGTTCGGTCGATCGCTGACTCCACGGTCCGGCAGTTGCGCGCACCGGGTTGACTGCCGCCGCGTTGGAATTCCGGATCGCCTTCGCCCGGACGGCGATCGACGTCCGAGAGGGGTTCGTACACCGCGACTGCGCCGCCTGAGGCGATGCATTCGTGCCGCGTGCCATTGGCCTCACGAATGCGCACGCTGACTTCGCCTTCGTCGAGCGCCGACGCGAAGGTGACGCGCGCGGGCCGTGATGTCGCGCGGGCAAGGCAAGTGTCGATCGCTGGGATCAGCTCGGGCAGCACTGAGGCCCAAGTCGGCCGCTCGCCCTCGATCACGCCGCGACGGGCGCAACCTTGATAGGCAACGCCTTCAAACAGCACATGCGCGGTGTAGGGCAGCTCCACGCCGCTCGCCGTGCACGGCTGCTGCGAAATCGTGATCGTCAGGGGGCCCGCGACCACGCGCATGCCGCCTTCGCGATAGTCGCGATCGCCCGGGATGCCGCCGTCTTCGCCCAGGCCCGGACGCGCGAATTGCGCATAGTCCTCGAGCAAGGTCAGCTCCCACGCGCCCTCTGCGTTGCCAAGTGCATCGATGCCGCCGGAAGCCTGGAAATCACCCTCGTACAGCGCACGCTGCTGCGCGTTTGCTGGGCCGCCCAACGCGGCCAACGTTTCGGCGGCGATCTCAGCTTCGCGTTCAGCGTTGGTCGGCGTGGAAGCGGATTCTTCGCTTTTGGACGACTGGCGTTGACACGCCGAAAGCGCGGCTACGCTCAGCACGAGCCCAATCAGCGCACCGCGGATCAAAATCCGCATCGGCTTCCCCCCGTTCGGTTCTGCCATCGGTATGGATGTCAGCACCCCCGCAGGCGTTAGCATAGCCCCATGCAGCGTGATTCCGGCGCCCCAGTGTGGGAGTTTTTCGCGGGCGGCGGCTTGGCGCGCCTGGGACTTGAGCCCGATTTCGCCTGCACCTTCGCCAACGACATCGATCCGGCCAAGGCGGCCGCCTATCGCGCAGCGTTTCCGCCGGGCGACGAGATGTACGAAAGCGACGTCTGGAAGCTCGCGCCGTCGAAACTACCCGGCCGCGCCGCTTTGGCGTGGGCGTCGTTTCCCTGTCAGGATCTGTCGCTAGCCGGCGCGCGTCGCGGCTTGGCCGCGCCGCGTTCAGGCGCGTTCTGGGGCTTTCATCGTGTGATTGAAAAACTCGGGGCCGAAGGCCGTGCGCCGGATGTGCTGGCGCTCGAGAACGTCACCGGCCTGCTGAGTTCGCATGGCGGCGCCGATTTCGCGGCGTTGCTCCACGCGCTTGATGACCTCGGCTATCGCGCCGGCGCCTTGGAGATCGACGCCGCGTTGTTCACGCCGCAATCTAGGCCGCGGCTGTTCATCATCGCCACGCACAATCCGCCGGCGCATCTCGCCGTTCCCGGGCCGGGCGAGCCGTTCCACACGCCGGCCTTGCGCAACGTCGTCGCGCGCTTACCCGATAGTCTGCGCAAACGCTTCGTCTGGTGGCGGCTCGACGCGCCGCCGAAGCGCAACGCCCGCCTGATCGACCTCCTCGATGAGACGAGCGACAATTGGAACAGCGACGAGCAGACGGCCAAGCTCGTCGCGCAAATGAGCGCCCTGCAACGTGCGCGACTGGAAGGGCTGCAGGAGAGCGGCCGGCGGGAAGTCGGCGCCGTTTTCCGCCGCATCCGCGTCGAGCATGGCGAGCGTGTCCAGCGCGCGGAAGCGCGTTTTGACGGCCTTGCCGGCTGTTTGCGCACGCCCGCCGGCGGATCGAGTCGCCAGCTCCTGCTGTTCGTTGAAGGTCAATCGTTGCGTTCGCGCCTCCTTTCGCCGCGAGAAGCCGCGCGCCTAATGGGCGTGCCGGAGCACCATCCTTTGCCGGCCGGCCAGACGGCGGCACTGCATTTAGTCGGCGACGCGGTTTGCGTTCCGGTGGTGCACTGGCTCTCGCACCATCTGCTTGCGCCGCTTGCAGGCGCCGCTTCGGCGCGCAAGACCGCTTAACGTGCGCGCCGACGTTTTTGATCCCGCCAAGCGCTCCGCGGTAATGCGCGCGGTGAAGTCGCGCGACACCACGCCCGAACTTGCCGTGCGCGCCGCGGTGCGCGAGCTTGGCTATGCGCGGCGCTATCGGCTGAACGGCGCTTCGCTGCCCGGCAGGCCGGACCTCGTGTTCGGCGCCATGCGCAAGGTCGTGTTCGTGCACGGCTGCTTCTGGCACGGCCACAACTGCAAACGCGGCGCGCGCCAGCCAAAGGACAACGCCGCCTACTGGCGCTCGAAGATCGGACGCAACGTCGCGCGCGATCGCGCGTCGCTTAAAGCGCTGAAAGACGATGGCTGGGCTTGCTTGGTTATCTGGGAATGCGAAACGCGTGAGAAACCAACAAAAGTCGTGAACACGTTATCCGCATTCCTGCGGCGCGGACGGCTAAGCCGCGGAGCACGTCAGCCGAACGGCCAGCGGCGCATCGAGCGTGAAGGCAAAAACTGAGCCTTCGCCAAGTTCGCTCTTGGCCGAAATCTTGCCGCCCATGAGTTTCGCCAGGCGCAGAGAGATGGCGAGGCCCAGGCCCGGCCCATCGCCCTCGGCGCTCAAACGTTCGCGGCCGAAAATGAGCGCGAGCTGCGAACGCGACATGCCTGCGCCAGTATCGGCGACCATGAAAGTGAGGCGCGCACGGCTCGCATCGATCGCTTGCGCGTGCAGGCGGACACGCACGCCTCCGTGCGTGGTGTAACGCACGGCGTTGGCGAGCAGATTGAACAGCACTTGCCGGACGCGGGCGGCGTCGATCTCCACCAGCGGCGGCGTGGCGGGATCGATGTCGACAAAGAGTTCGAGCTTCTTGTCCTGAGCAGCGGTGCGGAACGCGCTCATCACGCTGCGCAGAACCTCGCGCGGGTCTGCAGGCTTGGTCTCGATGCGCAATTGCCCATTCTCGAGCCGGTCGAGGTCGGAAAGATCGTCCAGCACCAGCTTCAGCACTTCGCCCGCCTGCACGAGCGTTGCGATGTGAGCGCGGGCCTGCGGCGATTGTGCGGCTCGGCGCAGGTGCTCAGCCGCGCCGATCAAGGCCGTCATTGGCGTGCGGAACTCGTCATTCATACGCTGAATCATGCTCGTTTTCGCGGCCGCTGCGGCGGCCGCCGCCTGCCGCTCGCGCATCACCGCCGCTTCCGCTTCCAGCTGCGCGGCATCGGACGCCAGCAAGCTGCGCCACAAATTCATGCCGAAGGCGAGCAGCAGCAGACCACCCATCAACGGCATCAGGTCGAGCGGATTGCGCGCGCCGTTGAGGAGGTACTCCGCGAGCGGCAGACCAAGCAGAAACGCGATGGTCGAACCGGCGCCGGCGAGTGAGAGCGCCGCCGACGGCCGTAGTGTCGCTGCTGCATTCGCGAGCCCGCCGAACAAGTAGATGATCGCCAGTGTCTCGCCGGGCACATAGGGTGAAAACCACAGCATCGCTGCGAGCACGTTGCCGTAGATGCTCTGCGCAGCGGTCCAGAGAATGGTCCGAGGAAGCGTTCGCGGCGCGCGGTCCGCCAGGCAGAGTGTGAGCAGACGCTGAAAGACCCAGCGATCCATCAGCACGACTGGGATGAGGCCAGCGAACCAGAACATCGGCCAAGCTGCGCCGACGATGGAGGTGGCAACGGCAGCGACGATGGCGCAGGAGCCGAGGCGCAGCCAAGCGTTGGCGATGCGGGCGCGGCTGACGACGGCGAGCGCGCGGGCGCGTCTGGCGCGGTCAGGCTGCGGAGGCGCGGCGGCGGTCAAAGCGGCGGGATTGTGACAAGTTGGCCCTGAACTTTGGTTAATATCGGAACTCACTTGAACGACCGTTCAAAGCACGCTTGAGTGAGCGTTCGACAGGGGGTTTCTATGCGCTTCACCGTCGCCGCGGTCCTTGTTGCCGCGCTGTGCTTCGCCCCGATCGCGCAAGCGGAAGTGGCGGCGGCCTCGCCTTCGGGCTTCGTCATCGAAGCCGAGGCGGAAATCGCGGCGGCGCCGGCGAAAGTCTGGCGCGACCTCAGACGGGTCGGCCGCTGGTGGGGATCCGAACACACCTATTCCGGCGACAGCTCGCGCCTGCATCTCGATTCCCGTGCCGGCGGTTGCTGGTGCGAGCGCTGGGGCGACGGGCAGTCTGTCGAGCATATGCGCGTCGTGCTGGTGATGGAGCGTGATGGCGTGCGTACGCTACGAACCGTCGGCGGCTTGGGACCGCTGCAGGAAATGGGTGTTAGCGGCGTGTTGACGTTCACGGTGGCGCCTCACGCCAACGGGGCGAAACTCACTATGAATTATCGCGTGGCGGGCGACGCGGCCCTTAACCTCGATCAGCTCGCGCCGCTTGTGGATAGCGTTCTCATGGAACAATTCAGGCGCCTTAACCGCTATAGTGCGTCGGGATCGCCCGATTGAGTTCGACGTTCAGCGTCGGCTCAGAGTACCGGTGCCATGGTCCACACAGGATCGGGCCCGAACTCGCGCCCGTTTTTGGTTTGGAGGGATTTCCATGATCCGCAAAGTCACCGTCGCGCTCGCGGCGCTTGTCCTCATCACTGGCTGCACCACGGTCGACCCGGTCACCGGCGAACGCGAGCCGAACCGCACTGGCACCGGCGCTATTCTTGGCGCGATTATCGGCGCCGGCGCCGGCACGCTCGCCGGCGGCGACGACCGCCGCAACGCCATGATCGGCGCGGGCGTCGGCGCGCTCGCCGGCGCGGCGATCGGCAATTACATGGACCGCACCTATCAGAATCTGCGTGAGCGTCTCGCCAACACCGGCGTCGGCGTCGAGCGCGTGAACCAGGCGCAGATCCGTTTGATCTTCCCGGCCGACCTCACCTTCGACTTCAACCGCGACACGGTGAAGGGCCAGTTCGTCGGCACGCTTCGCGACACCGGCGCAGTGCTCCGTGAGTATGATCAAACCACGGTCGACGTGATTGGCCACGCCGACTCCGTCGGCAGCGACGACTACAATCTCGACCTGTCGCAACGGCGCGCCAACAACGTCGCCAGCGTCCTGCAGAGCGGCGGCGTGGCGAGCTATCGCCTGCTGAAAGAAGGCCGCGGCGAGCGTCAGCCGATCGCCAGCAACGCCACCGACGACGGCCGCGCACGCAACCGTCGCGTCGAAGTCTATATCAGCGCGTTCCAAGGCTGATAGGTTTGGACTGAACGAAGACGCCGTCGCGCCACGCGCGGCGGCGTTTTCATCTCGGAGGAAATGAGATGCGCGCCTTGATTCTCGTTGCAGCGCTGACCGCGTGCACGCCACAACCGGCCAAGCAGGACGAAACCCCCGCGGCCGAGGCGACCTCGGCGGAAAGCGGTTCGGCGAACGAGTCCAATTTGGCGCAGATGCCCTCGTGGGATGGCGCGCGGGGGGCGGGCGTCGACTTCCGCGCCGTCGGCCAGGAGCCGGGCTGGATGGTGGACATCTACACGCAGAACCGCATCGTCGCGCTGCTCGATTATGGCGAAAGCCTGATCGAGTTTCCGCGAGCTGAGCCCACCTACCCGATCGAGGGCTCAACGCATTACGAGACGCAGGATGATGGGCATCGCCTCTCCATTATCATCCGCCGCTCTCCGTGCCAGGATGCAATGAGCGGGGAGAACTATCCGGCAACTGTTGATGTCGTGATCGATGGACGCACGCTGAACGGATGCGGGCGCAGCGTGTAAGCGCTAGAGTGTGCGCCATGCGCGCCCTCATCCTTGCCCTCGCCCTCGCCGCTTGCTCTTCCGCGCCGGAGGAGCTGCCGCCTCCACAGCTACCGCAACGTGCCGGAATCGATCCGATCGTAGCAGCGCGCGCCGAAGGCGTGGTGTTTCGGGCGCTCGGCCACGCGCCGGACTTCGTGCTGCAAATATATCGCGACGACCGAATTACGCTGACGTGGGATGCGCATCACGAGACGTTTCCCAAACCCGAGCCGATGCTGCCGCGCTGGAACGGCGAGATTTACGAGACTCAGAACGAACGACACACGCTTCGCGTTGAGGTGGAACGGTATCGGCCTTGCGCCGATCCACCCGTCGGCGGCGAGACTCGGTCCATCACTGTGATCGTGACGCTCGACGGCGGCGAATTGCGCGGCTGCGGCCAATCGCTTTGAGGTGAGGCCCAAGCGGCGCGTGCATGCATCGCTTACTCTGCTGATCTAGCCCGCTTTCGCAACGAGCGGATCATACGCCAGGATCGGCGCAAGCCAGCGCTCTGCCGTGGCGACATCCCAGCTCTTGCGCCGCGCGTAGTCCTCGACCTGATCGCGGTCGATCTTGCCCGTGCCGAAATACTCTGCCTGCGGATGCGCGAAATAGAGCCCCGAGACAGAAGACGGCGGCGTCATCGCCATGCTTTCCGTGAGATCAATGCCGGTGCGTTCGCGCGCTTCCAGTAGATCGAAGATGGTCCGCTTCTCGGTGTGATCGGGCTGCGCCGGATAGCCGGGCGCCGGGCGGATGCCGCGATATTTCTCGGCGATGAGCTCCTCGGTGTTCAACGCTTCGTCCGTTGCGTAGCCCCACAGTTCGCGCCGCACCTTGGCGTGCATCGCTTCGGCGAATGCCTCCGCCAACCGATCGCATAGCGCCTGCGCCAGAATGGCGGAGTAATCGTCGTTGGCGCGCTTAAAACGGATGGCGACGTCTTCTTCACCGATTCCGGCAGTCACCGCGAATGCGCCGATGTAATCGACGGGGCCAACCGACGCCCCGCCCCCTTGCGGGGCGGGGCCGGGGGTGGGGGTGACGGCGGTGGACTCTCCTGCAAATGCGCCGCCCGCACCCCCCACCCTGCCCTCCCCCGCAAGGGGGGAGGGTAGTAAGGGCGCAACAAAATCCGCCAGCGCCAGGTTCGTCTTGCCTTCGCCCTTGTCCATCTGCTGACGGATGGTGTGCAGACGCGCCAGCTCCTCTTTGCGCGTCTCATCCCGCCACAGCACGACATCGTCTCCGTCCCGGTTTGCAGGCCAGAAACCGGCGACGCCGGAGGCTTTCACCCACTTCTCCGCCACGAGCTGATCCAGCATCGCGCGCGCATCGCGGTAGAGAATGCGAGCCGCTTCGCCGACGATGTCGTCTTCGAGGATCGCCGGGTAGCGGCCCACCAAATCCCACGAAGCGAAGAACGGCGTCCAGTCAATGTACGGCACGAGTTCTTCGAGCGGGAAATTCTCGAACGAGCGTACGCCGATAAGGCTGGGCTTCACCGGCGCGAACTCCAACTTGGGCGCGCGCTCGCGCGCTTTGACCAGCGGAAGCCGCGGCCGCTTGTCTTGGCCTGCAAGATAGCTCTCGCGGGCGCTGGACTGATCGGCCTTGGTTTCGGCGATCAACGCGTTGCGGTCGTCGCCCAAGAGCTTTTGTACGACCGGGACGGCTTTCGATGCGTCCGGCACATAAATCGTCGGGCCGGAATATGCCGGCGCGATCTTCACCGCCGTGTGCGTCCGCGATGTCGTGGCGCCGCCGATCAGCAGCGGCAAGTTGAGGCCGAGCCGCTGCATTTCGCTGGCGACAAACACCATTTCGTCCAGGCTCGGCGTGATCAGGCCGGAGAGGCCGATCGCATCGGCGCCGATCTCCTTCGCGCGATCGAGAATCTTCTCGCACGGCACCCTGACGCCAAGGTCGTCGATCTCGTAGCCGTTGCATTGCAGCACAACGCCGACAATGTTCTTGCCGATATCGTGCACGTCGCCCTTCACCGTCGCCATCACGATTCTGCCATTCGATTTGCCGGCCATTCCGGTGCGCTCTTTCTCCTCTTCCATGTACGGAATGAGATGCGCGACCGCCTGTTTCATCACGCGCGCGGATTTCACCACCTGCGGCAGGAACATCTTGCCCGCGCCGAACAGATCGCCCACGACCGACATGCCGTCCATCAACGGCCCTTCGATCACGTGCAGTGGGCGCTCAGCCTGCAAGCGTGCTTCTTCGGTGTCCTCGACAATGAATTCGTTGATGCCGTGCACGAGCGCGTAGGCGAGCCGCTCCTTCACCGGCTTCTCGCGCCAGGCCAAATCCTTCGACGTATCGCGCTTCTTGCCGCCGCCTTTGACCTGTTCGGCGTGCTCAAGCAGCCTCTCGGTCGCATCGGCGCGGCGATTGAGCAGCACGTCCTCCACGCGCTCGCGCAATTCCGGCTCAACGTCATCGTAGAGCGTCAGCGAGCCGGCGTTGACGATGCCCATGTCCATGCCGGCGCGGATGGCGTGATAGAGGAACACTGCATGCATCGCCTCCCGCACCGCTTCATTGCCGCGGAACGAGAACGAAACGTTTGAGACGCCACCGGAAACATGCACATGCGGCAGCGTCGCTTTGATCTGCTGGGCCGCGTCGAAGAACGCCTTGGCGTAATCGGCGTGCTCTTCGATCCCCGTCGCCACCGCAAAAATATTCGGATCGAAGATGATGTCCTCAGCCGGGAAACCGATCTTCTCCGTCAGCAGCCGATACGCGCGTGTGCAAATTTCGACTTTGCGCTTGGTTGTGTCCGCCTGCCCCTGCTCGTCGAACGCCATCACCACCGTCGCCGCGCCGTAGCGGCGAACCTTGCGGGCATGATGCAGAAACGCTCCCTCGCCTTCTTTGAGCGAAATCGAGTTCACGATCGACTTGCCCTGCGCGCACTTCAGCCCCGCCTCGATCACGTCCCATTTGGAGCTGTCAATCATCAGCGGAATCTTGGCGATGTCCGGCTCGGACGCGATCAGGTTCAAGAACCGTTTCATCGCCGCCGGTCCATCGATCAAAGCTGCATCCATGTTGACGTCGAGCACGTTGGCGCCTGATTCCACCTGCTGTCGCGCCACGACGAGCGCGCCGGTGTAATCATCAGCCTCGACAAGCCGACGAAACTTCGCCGAGCCGGTGACGTTCGTCCGCTCACCGACAACAACGAAGTTGGCGAAGGGATTCGATTCCGTCACAAGCAGACGCTCCTTCCCCCTCCCCCAGAGGGGGAGGGGGTTAGGGGGTGGGGTGACGCAGCTAGACCGGCAGGCGATGTGCGATCGAAAGTCGCGAGCTTCGGTGCAACCTTGCTCGACATCACCCCCACCCCTGCCCATCCCCCCTCTAGGGAGAGGGGATGAGCAAGCTCACCGACGACGGCGAAATTGGCGAAGGGACCGGCGGACGTGCTCATTGCTTCTCCCCTCCTCACTGGGAAGAGGTGAACTGTCTCGCGCGCCATCCTCGCCATATGATCGAGATCACGCATAAGCGATCCACCCCCGCCACACCAACGCTGCGTAGAACAACTCGCACTTGGAGAATCCTGCCTCGGTGAACAAATCTTCAGTGCGCTGCGGTGAAATCACATGCACCTTACCGTCGCGTATCCGCTCGATCGCGTCCTGCATGTTCTCCGGTTCGAGCCCGCCGCGCACGCCAAATTCGTGGTAGCGCTTGAGCCACAGCTCGAAATCTGGCGCCGCTCGGTCAAGACTGACATCCGTCAACAGCAACGGCGCGCCCGGGCGCAAACGTTCCCGCACCGCGCGCAGCGTGGCGAGCTTGGCGCCGTCGTCGGGAACGAAGTGCAGCGTCAACAGGCAGGTCGCTGCGTCGCAGATCACGACCGGGGCGTCGAATATCAACCCATTCACCCAGGCGACGCGGGAGTCGGCGCCACACTCCCGCGCGCGCTCTCGCGCCGCATCGAGCATGGTCTCGTCCGGATCGACAGCGACGAACCGCCATTCGGAGGATGTAGCCGATAGAGCTTCGATCTCCAGTCCGCCGCCAGCGCCCAATACAAGTACAGTTCCGGGCGCCGCCTCCGCCACGATTTGCGACGTCATGCGCAATAGGGCTTCGTACCCGGGAACATAGCGGCTTCGGTACTCCGCCGTCCGGGGGCAATGCTCCTGCTTGGACACGCTCACGCCGCCGCCGTGAACGGCTCGAGACCAGCCAGCTTCAGCCGCGCCTCATGCGCCGGCGCCACTCGCGGCTTCACGCCTTCCACTGCGTGCCTCATGTGCGTGATATGATCCGGCGTCGTGCCGCAACAGCCCCCGGCGATGTTGAGCAAACCAGCGCGCGCCCATTCGGCATAGTGCGCCTCCATCGAATGCGGCGTCTCGTCATAGCCGCCCATCGCGTTTGGCAGGCCGGCGTTCGGATGGGCGCTGACGGGACACTCCGCCACGCGCGCAAGATCAGCCAGGAACGCGCGCATTTCCGCTGGCCCCAGTGCGCAATTCAGTCCCACCGCCCAAGGATTGGCGTGGCGCACGGAATTGTAGAACGCCTCCACCGTTTGCCCCGAAAGCGTGCGCCCGGAGCGATCGGTAATGGTGCCGCTGATCCAGAGCGGCAGCTCAACGCCGGTCTTGTCGAACGCCTCCCACGCACCCCACAGCGCCGATTTGGCGTTCAGCGTGTCGGTGATGGTCTCGATCAAGAGCAGATCGGCGCCGCCTTCAATCAGACCAAGGATTTGCTCTTCGTACCCCTTCGCCATGCCGTCGAAGTCGGCGTCGCGCCGTCCGGGATCGCCGACATCCGGCGACATCGACAGTAATTTAGTCGTCGGCCCGATCGAACCGGCCACCGCGCGCGGCCTGCCATCCGCCGCCTCAGCGCGATCGCAGGCAGCACGCGCGAGGATGGCGGATTCGAAATTCATCTCGCGCACGAATGCCTCGAGCCCATATTCGGCTTGGCTCACCGGCGTCGCGGTGAAGGTGTTGGTGCTAATGATGTCAGCGCCGGCGTCGAGATAGGCCTCGTGCACCTTCGTGATCACGTCCGGCCGCGTCAGCGTCAGTACGTCGCTGTCGCCCTTCAGCGGCATGCGATGATCCGCAAACCGTTCGCCGTGAAAATCTGCCGCGGTGAGGCCGAAGCCCTGCAGATAGGCGCCCATCGATCCGTCAAGGATCAGGATGCGCTTGGCAAGTTCTGCGTTGAGCGCAGCCAGACGTTGCTCCCTGTTCATGCCTTTGCCTCCTGCACCCGCACGCCCAGGATGCGGCAGATCGCCAACGCAAGATCGGCGCGGTTGAGCGTGTAGAAGTGGAAGTCCTCGATGCCTTCCGCCGCCAGTTGCGCGCAGAGCGTCGCGGTAGTCGCCGCCGTCACCAAGCGCCGCGTTTCCGGATCGTCATCCAACCCCTCGAACAGCCGCACCAGCCAGCGTGGGAGCGTGGCGCCGCACGCATCTGTCATTCGCTTCAGGCCCTTGACGTTCGTCACCGGCATGATGCCCGGCAGCACCGGCGTATAGATTCCGGCGCGCGCAAGACGATCGCGGAAACGCAGGAAAACATTCGCGTCGAAGAAAAACTGCGAAATGCCGCGCGTGGCGCCGGCGGCGAGCTTGCGCTTGAAATTGTCGATCTCATGCTCCCAGGTCGGGCTCGCCGGATGTTTTTCCGGATGCACGGCTACAGAGATATCGAACCCGCCAATCCGCGCTGCTGCTTCCACCAACTCCGCCGCGCCCCGGTAGCCTTGTGGATGCTGCAGATACGGCAGCCCAACGCCGCCCGGCGGATCACCGCGCAGGGCGACGATGTGGCGAACGCCAGCTTTCCGATAGTCCCGCAGCACGCCGTCGATCTCGGCGCGGCTCGCGGCCACGCAGGTGAGATGTGCGGCCGGTTTCAACGTTGTCTCGGCAACGATGCGCGAAACGATGCGGTGCGTGCGGTCACGCGTCGAGCCCCCAGCGCCATAGGTGACCGAGACGAAACTCGGCGCGAGCGGCTCGAGCTTACGGATAGATTCCCAAAGCTGCGCCTCCAGCGCATCGGATTTCGGCGGGAAGAACTCGAACGACACGCGAGGGCGGCCGCGTCGCTGCGCAGCCTCGGCAATAAGATTGTGCGCCTGTGTGACGGTCACTGTTTTGCCCCCGTCCAGATCTTCACCGTCAAGGCATCGCGGTCCTTTGGGGCCAAAGTCGTGACTTTTGGCCGCAAGACGCCGGCCGCCTCGCACCATTCGGCGATTTCCGCATCGGAAAAGCCAAGCCGGCGATGTGCATGCTCTTCGCGCAGAAATTCCAGTCCGTGCGGCGCGAAATCGACGACCAGCAGACGGCCGCCGCGTTTCAGTAAACGCGCCGCCTCGGCGATGGCGCGGCCCGGGTCGGAAAGAAAATGCAGCACTTGGTGGATCGTCACCAGATCCGCCGCCCCGGCTTCGATCGGCGGCGCATAGGCATCGCCGAACCGCACCGCAGCTTTCGCTTTCAGATCATCCAGCGAGGCGCGCGCGATCGCCAGCATCTGGCGCGAGGTGTCGAAACCTTCGGCGCGGCGCACGCGATCAGCGAAAAGCTGGATCATGCGGCCTTGCCCCACGCCGACGTCGACCATCAGTTCGAACGGCCCTTTTCCTGCCGCGGCAAGAATGGCGCTGTCGATGTCGGCCTCCGACAGATGCAGCGCGCGCACGCGATCCCAATCTGCGGCGTTGCGTTCGAAATATGCCGCCGCCGACTCTTCGCGCGCGGCGCGGATTTCGCCCAAGCGGCCGGCGTCGCGCGCGAGCACAGGATCGCTCGGATCCAGCATCGCCAGCGCCGCTTCGGCGAATTGCCGTTCGGTGGTGTGCGCGCGCGGCAAGCGATAGAATACCCACGCGCCTTCAGGCGCGCGCTCGACCAAACCGGCTTCCGTCAGCAGCTTCAAATGCCTGCTCACGCGCGGCTGGCTCTGCCCAAGCGCTTGCGCCAGCTCGCCAACCGACAGCTCGCCCTCGGTCAGCAGCGCGAGCGCGCGCAATCGGGTTTGCTCTCCCGCCGCGCGCAACGCCGTGACCACATGCCCGGCATCGCGCAGCTCGGGGACGGGCTGAGTTGGAGATATAAACATATCTTTATATGACACAGCGAAGTGTTGGGCGCCAAGCCCAGAACTCGCCCACCCGGAGCGCACGGGCAGTGGGGTTTTTCCTGCCACTGTGGCTTCACCATCTCGTCAGCACAGCGTTTTAATTACAATGACTTAGGCGAGACACCCCGGCCGATGATCCGAGCCGCCCTTTCAGCGCCGCAACAGATAAGTTGATTAACCCTGTCCCGGCATTATCTGCGCTGGGCCTAAGGGGGTCCGAGATGCGGGGACTAATCTCAGTCGTGACGTTCGCGGCTTGCTTGGCCGTGCCCGCGATCGCGTCCGCGCAAGACGCGGAGGCGCCGGAAACGGCTGCGCCCGCAGTCGCGCCTGGCGATCCGTGGGAGGGCATGAATCGCGATCTCTACTCGCTTCACGACGGCATCGACCGCGCCGTGATCGAGCCGGTCGCGCGCGGCTATCGTGTGGTGACGCCCGGACCAGTGCGCGGCGGCGTTCGCAATTTCCTGCGCAATCTGCGCGGCCCCGTGGTTCTCGCCAACGACATCTTGCAAGGCGAGGTCGGCCGCGCCGGGAACACCGCGGGACGCTTCGCCATCAACACGACGATCGGCATCGCCGGCATTTTCGATCCCGCCACCAGCATGGGACTCGAACGCCACGACGAGGACTTCGGCCAGACGCTTGCGGTATGGGGCGTGCCGTCCGGTCCCTACATCTTTGTGCCGCTGCTGGGACCGTCGACTGTGCGCGACGGCGCCGGACGCATCGTCGATGTCGCGTTCGATCCTTTGACCTGGGCTGAATTCGACGACGTCGGTACCGCGCGCGCTGCGCGCACTGTGACCGCGGGCATAGCGGCGCGCGAAAGCGTTATCGAAGTTGTTGACGATGTGCGCGAAAACTCGCTTGACCCCTATGTCTCGATCCGCAGCAGCTACACGTTGCTGCGCCAAAGCGCGATCCAGAACGGTCGCGGCGACGTCCCGGATTTGCCGGAATTCAATGATGACATTCCCGAAAGTCCGGAGCCTGCAGCTCCGGGAGCTGGGGCAAATGCGCAACATACAGAGTCAATCCAGACGCCGGACCAAGACGTAAGCTTGGCGCCGGTCGATGGCGTTTCCACATCCGGCGGACACTAGAGGAGACCAACTTGGCTACCCGCTCTTTCACTCGCGCCGCATTTATCGCTGCTTTAGCGGGCGCAGGGCTCGTCGCCACAGCGCCGATCGCGCATGCCGCACGCGACCAGGCTGCGGAGCAGTACGTGCAGGAGAGCGCCTCGCGCGCGCTAGAGACGCTCGGGGACCGCAGCCTGAGCGCGACCCAGCGCCAGCAAACCTTCACGCGGCTGATGAGCGATTTCGCCGACATGCCGCGTATCTCGACCTACGTCCTCGGCCGCTATGGCGGCGAACTGCGCGCCAACGCCGCGTTGCGCAGCGAATGGCGCAACACGTTTCAGGCTTACGCGATCGCCACCTATGAAACGCGTCTCGAGCGCTTTAGCGGCAGCTCCATTCGCGTCACCGGTTCGCGCATCGTGCGCGAGGGCGTGGTCGATGTCGCGAGCCAGGTGACGCCGCACGGGCAAGATCGCCCGATGCTGGTGCAGTGGCGGCTTTATCGCTCGGGCGGCGGCTGGAAGGTCTTCGACCTCCAGCTGGCTTTCGAGGGCGGCAACGCCATTTGGCTAGGCGCACAACAGCAATTGGATTTCCTCGCCATCCTCGACCGAAACAATGGCGACATCCAAGCGCTGATGACGGTATTGCGCGGACAAACCGCCTCGATGCGTCAGCGGATCGTCGCGCGCAGCTAGGTTGTGCGCCCGACGTCACGGACCCACAACGTTGCTCACTGTGCGACTCCCCGCCCCCTTGCGGGGCGGGGCCGGGGGTGGGGGTGACGGCGGCAAAGCCGTAGAACACACTCGTTGTCTCTTGCTTGCACCCGCGCCGCCGTCACCCCCCATCCCATCCTTCCCCCGCAAGGGGGGAAGGAGTCGGCCTTGCTTGCACCGACTCTGATTTCGCGCACGACACCCTGACTAGCGCACCTCCACGCCGACGGCTTCGGAGACGTGATCGAAGCCTTCCGCCATTAGCAAACCGTCCAGCTCGTCGAGCAGGCGTGCGATCATACCGGGCCCCTGAAACACCATCGCAGAATAGAGCTGAACGGCGCTGGCGCCTGCCTTGATTTTCGCCAGCGCCGTCAGGCCGTTTTCCACCCCGCCCGCTCCAATCAGCGGCATACGGCCGCTGAGCACCTGCGCAAACAACCGGAGCGCATGCGTTGAAATTTGAAACAGCGGCTGGCCCGAGAGCCCGCCCGCCTCTTCGCGGTTATCGGAGGTGAGATGCGGCGGCCGTTGCAGCGTCGTGTTTGAGACAATCAGCGCATCGAGCTCGTTCGCCAGCGCGATCTCGGCAATATCGTGCACTGCCGTCTCATCAAGATCGGGCGCGACCTTCAAAAACAACGGTCGCGGCCCATGTGTCGCGGTTAACGGCGTACGCGCTTCGCACAGCCGGCCGAGAAGGTCTTCGAGCGCGCCGCGCTCCTGCAGGCCGCGCAGGCCTGGCGTGTTCGGCGAGGAGATATTCGCCGTGACATACGACGCATGCTTCCACACCCGTCCCATGCCGAGCACATAGTCGGTCACGCGATCCGCGCTGTCCTTGTTGGCGCCGACATTGGCGCCGACCACGCCGCTCTTCCCTGCACGCGCCGCCAGCCGATCGACGAAGGGGTCGAGCCCCTTGTTGTTGAAGCCCAGACGATTGATGACGGCGCGATCCTCGCTCAGGCGGAAAATGCGTGGCCGCGCATTGCCGTCCTGCGGCTTGGGCGTGACCGTGCCGCACTCAACAAAGCCGAAACCGCAGGCGAGCAGTACGTCAGGAACTTCGCAGTTCTTGTCGAACCCCGCCGCCATGCCGATCGGGTTAGGCAGGTCGAGCCCGGCGAGGCTCGTGCGCAAACGCGGCCAGCGGTCCGCGCGCGCGCGCGGACCCATGCCCGTGCGCAGTCCCCAGAGTGCGGCGTGGTGCGCGCTCTCGGGATCGAACACGCGCAGGCCGCGCGTGACGAGATCATGCGGAAAACTCACGCTAGTGTCCTGGATTTGAAGTTCGCCACATCCATCCTGGATCGCCCGCAACGGCGAACTTCAAATCCGATAAGGACACTAGATTCAAAGTTTCTAGTGCGGCTCTTGAATCTGAAATTCGCTCCTCGCCGGCCATCAAACGGTGGACGAATTTCAGATTCGCCGCACTAGTGCGCTTTACCGATTCTGGACGCGATGTCGCCTGCTACCTCTCAAGTGCGCTAGCCCGGGAAGTGACGATTATGGGGACTTTTTTCCTATACATGGGTTGAAAGTCCTGACAGAGCCGCCTATAACGACCCGCCATGAACCACGCCCAGATCTGGCGCGCGATCGATGCGCTGGCGGCGCGCCGGGGGCTGTCCGCGTCGGGCTTGGCCCGGGCTGCGGGCCTGGATGCCACCACTTTCAACCGCTCCAAGCGCCAGGCGCCCGACGGCAAGCCGCGCTGGCCGTCCACCGAAAGCATAGCCCGCGCGCTCGGGGCCGCGGAGACGAACTGGGACGAATTCGCCGCCCTGCTCGCTGGCCGCGAAAGCGGCGCGGGGCGCGCGATCCCGATCGTCGGCATGGCGCGCGCCGGCGCCGACGGCTTCTTCGACGAAAACGGCTTTCCGGTGGGCGCCGGCGAAACCGTGCGCTTCCCCGATCTCGGCGAAGACCGCGTCTACGCGCTCGAGATCGCCGGCGACTCGATGGAGCCGATTTATCGCGCCGGCGACATCGTCGTCGTCCAGCCCGGCGCGGCCGTGCGGCGCGGCGACCGCGTCGTCGTGCGCACGCGCTCGGGCGAAGTGATGGCCAAGGTGCTGGGTCGCAAGAATGATCAAACCATCGAACTCATCTCGCTCAATCCCGCACACAAGCCGCGCGAACTTGCGACGTCCGATGTCGACTGGATCGCGCGCATTTTGTGGGCGAGCCAATAAGACATGGACCGCCGGCGTCCTCGCCGGCACGAAGTCCCCAAATTCCGGTATTCGCCGGGAGCGGTCCTCTTGGGGGAACAGGGGCGCTATTCCTTAGGCCTTCTCGGTCGCTGCTTTGCAGAGACCGACTTGATGATCAGCTGATGGCGGCCTCGCGGGCGTAAGGGCGTTTTTGCGCACTCCAAGGCCACAGCAATCAACGCGGCGACGTCCGGGTGATCAAGCGTGTCGGTTGCTTCAAGGCGAATGTTGCGCACGACGTTGCCGGATCCTCTCAGCAAGCGCTTTGGATCGGGCAGTCGGGCGCCTTGCAAGAAGCAGAGGTTGAGCCCCTTCGCCTGCGCCGCAAGCGAAAAAATTGCATCGCCCGCTTTTTCGTTTGGGCCATAGCCGATGACGAAGAAATTGTAGTTGTCGTAAACGAGTTCCAGCGCCTGAGGGATTCGCTTCCGCATCTTGGCGCGCGCCGCTCGAATCTGCTTCGCCATTTCAGGCGTGAATTTGTCGATGAATCCGGCGAGTTGCTTTTCAGGCGTTGGCGGTTTCATGGAACTCCCATCGCATGAGGGAGGGCCCAAAACCAGCGGCGGCTTTCGGCCCAAGAGCGGACCGGAACCAACTTCGCCCCTCTCCGCCGTCAGGCGGAGAGGTGACGATATGAGGATACTCGCGCGTCTGTTCGACCGCCTTTGCACAGCGTTGGCAGGTTGGAGCGCGCGCCTTCAAGCGCGCATTTGCGCAATCCTTTCAAGACGAAGCGCGCCAGCGCGCCCGAAGGCCCGCGCTCCAATTTAGGGGGATAGATCAGAGTCAATCCGACCGAGCCGCAGCGCAAGTACAATCGCCCGCACATGACAACCAAACCACCACCCGCATCCAAACCCCGCGCCGCCCCGCTCACATTGTGGCGGGCGCTGCGCGCGTTTCTTGCGACCATGTTCTCGCTCTTCGGCGAGCCGCAAGAGATCGCCGCGCTCGGGCTGATGCGGCGCAAGCAGCATGCGCTGATGCTGGCGTGGCTGCGCGCCGGCGAAGCCTTCCTGCGCCGGCTCTTGTTCATCGAAGCGCTGGCTTTGATCGGCCCGGCCGCGCCGTCCGCCGCTTCGAAACCCGCGCCGCGCAAACCGCGCCAGCGCAAGCTTATGTACTTCCATCCCGACCAGCCCGAGGACTGGCGCGTCTCGTTTCGCGTCATCGAACCAAGACGTGCGCAACGTGCCCGCGGCGCCAGCGGCGCACGGCGCGAACCGATCTGGATTCCGCCGGCGTTCCGGTCGCCGCGGCCGAAGGGCGACACACACTATTTTTCGCCGGCGCCGAAGCTAAATGCGGTCGGAAAAATAGTGTGTGTCACCCGCGCGCGAGAACCGCGCAATTGGCCCAATTCCTGGCCGCTCGCCGAGCGGCTCGAGGCGATGCTGCGCGCGTACAACGATCCCTTCCCTCACGCCCGCCGGCTCGCCCGCGCGCTGCAGCGCCGAGACGATTGCGCCGCGCGCGTCTTGAAGCCGCAGCCGCCATGCGTCGCCACGGTGTTCGGTCCGTATTTCGCACCGTGCGACAGGATCGCCGAAAAGCGGCGACGATCATGGCCGCCGCCGCTGCAACCGCCCGACACCGGATGATTGGGGATT
>JBQTJK010000176.1:0-2258 GCA_052387215.1 Caulobacteraceae bacterium | reverse complement strand
TTTCGTCGCGCTCATAGTCGCGCCGGACATGATCGCCAATGCCGTGTTGCGATCCGTCCACTTCGATTATCAGTCGTGCCTTGAAACAAGCAAAATCGACGATGACTCCGCGCAGCGGGACTTGCCGGCGAAATTTCCAGCCTTCGCTGTGCAACCCGCGCAAGTGCGCCCACAACTTCACTTCTTGGGGCGTCATCGTCTTGCGCAACGTCCGAGCAATTTCGTTAGCCAAGGACGCCTCCCTGTCCGCCGCTAGCGGGGCCAGGAGATCAGAGCGCTAAACGTGCAACACCCGCCCGTACGCATCCAGCACCGCTTCGTGCATCATCTCTGACAGCGTCGGGTGCGGGAAGATTGTGTCCATCAGTTCGTGCTCGGTGGTCTCGGCCTGCATGGCAATGGCGTAGGCTTAGATGAGTTCCACCACTTCGGCGCCGATCACGTGTGCGCGGAAGCCCACTTAACAAGGATCAGTCGGTGCCTCAAAGCGTTGTTCAACTCTCGCTGGCAGCGTCGTGTCGCCCGGGATGGCGTAGAAGCTCCCGTTGGGTTCAACTTGAAACCAATACGTACCGCGCCTGTCTACGGGCGGATCAACGTTTTCTGCGTACGGCCGAGGCAACTCACGCAAGCGCCGGCACGCCCCATCGGAGAAAGTTACTAGAACAGCCTCGACGTCGATGACCTCATCGGCGATGCGCAGAGGCGCACGGGCAAGATCATCATACAATATGCAGGGACGATGCCTGCACCAGACCCTTCGCGGCGACAGTTCCATACTGGCGGCGTGAGGCAATACCAAATGCCCGTCCTCCAGTCGTATCGAGACCGGCGCGCCGGAGTTGTTGTGAAAAACGACGTTCGGCGCCCAAGTGCAGCCCTGAAGCGCCAGCGCGATAGCTAGAAGCAAAGCATGGCGGCCCATTGCGCCCTCCACTCTCATCACACGTGCAGCACCCGCCCATACGCATCCAGCACCGCTTCGTGCATCATCTCTGACAGCGTCGGGTGCGGGAAGATTGTTTCCATGAGTTCGTGCTCGGTGGTCTCCGTTTGCATGGCGATGGCGTAGCCTTGGATCAGCTCTGTGACTTCGGCGCCGATCATGTGCGCACCAAGGAGTTCGCCGGTACGAGCATCGAACACGACTTTGACCATGCCCTGATCCTCGCCGAGCGCGATTGCCTTGCCGTTGCCGACGAACGGGAAGCGACCGACCTTCACCTCGCGGCCAGCGGCTTTCGCCGCAGCTTCGGTGAGGCCGACGCTGGCGACTTGCGGATGTGAATAGGTGCAGCCGGGGATGCGCTCCAGAATCATCGGATGCGGCTTCTGGCCGGCGATGGCTTCAATGCAGACGATGCCCTCGTGCGAAGCCTTGTGCGCCAGCCATGGCGGGCCAGTGACATCGCCGATCGCGTAGAGGCCAGCAATGTTGGTCTTGCCATAGCCGTCGGTGACGATGTGGCCCTTCTCGGTTTTCACGCCGAGCGCTTCCAGGCCCATGTTCTCGATATTGCCGGTGATGCCGACGGCGACGATGGCGTGCGAGGCGGTGAGCGTTTCCTCCTTGCCCTTTGAGGACACGACAGCCTCGACGCCCTTCGCGGTCGCCTTCAACGACTTCGCTTCGGTGGAGGTGAGCAGCTTCAGTCCCTCTTTCTCGAAGCGCTTCTTGGCGAAGGCGGAGATTTCCTCGTCCTCGACCGGCAGCACGCGATCGAGCAGTTCGACCACGGTCGTCTTCACGCCGAACGCGGCGTAGAAGCTCGCGAACTCGATGCCGATGGCGCCTGAGCCGAAGACGAGAAGCGATTCCGGCCATTCCGGCGGCGTCATCGCATCGCGATAGGTCCAGATGCGCTTGCCGTCGGCTTTAAGTCCTGCCGCCGGAATTTCGCGCGCGCGCGCGCCGGTGGCGAGGATGATGTGCTTGGCGTCGTAGGATGCGTCCTTGCCGTCCTTGCCCTTCACCATGACCTTCGGCGCGGCGCTCCCCTTCTCCAGCCGCGCTTCGCCTTCGATCACATTGATCTTGTTTTTCTTCATCAGGAACTGGACGCCCTTCTCCATGCGTCCAGCCACGCCGCGCGAGCGCTTCACCACCGCTTCAGAATCGAACTTCACGCCATCGGCGCTTAGTCCGTACTCCTTCGCGTGCTGGAAGTTGCGATAGATTTCGGCGCTGCGGAGCAGTGCTTTCGTGGGGATGCAACCCCAGTTGAGGCAGACGCCGCCGAGGCGTTCGCGCTCGACGA
>JBQTJK010000175.1:0-6373 GCA_052387215.1 Caulobacteraceae bacterium | reverse complement strand
GACGGAGTTGTCGATCTTGATGAAGGCGCCGCGCAGAATGTGAGAGAGCTGGCGAAGGCAAAAGGAGTCAGCCCCGAGGAGATCGGGGTTTGCGTGCTCGATCGCCCGCGACATGGCGGCATCGTCGAAGCCCTGCGCGGGGTTGGCGCGCGCGTGCATCTTATCGGCGACGGTGATATCGCCGGAGTGATCCATTGCACCAAGCCGGAAACGGGCATCGACATGTATCTAGGGTCAGGCGGCGCGCCGGAAGGCGTGTTGGCGGCCGCGGCGCTGCGATGTGTGGGCGGCCAGTTTCAGGCCCGCCTCGTCATTCGCAACGACGAGGAGCGCAAGCGCGCTGAACGCGCCGCCATTGAGGACCTGAAGCGGCGCTATGCGCTGGATGATCTCGTATCCGACGCGGCTGTCTTCGTCGCCACCGGCGTTACGCCAGGATCGTTGCTCGATGGCGTGCGCGCGGGCGCCGGCGGCTTGAGTACGCATAGTCTCGTCCTGAACGCGGGAACGGGAACGGTCTGGGAGTTGCGCACGCGCCGGCCCGTCTGACAGCTCCAGCTGGTCTCCTCCTGTGCAATGCTGGGGCGTAGCGAGTCGATTCGGACGGGGAATGACCAACGTCGCGCGAAAGATGGAGACCGACGGCGCGTTTCTAGGCGTCGAGCGCTCGCTGACCGGGCGTCGCTGGCGTACGCGCGAGGCTGACCTTGGCTTGGTCGAGGCGTTTCGCCGGCGGTTTGCATTGCCGGAGGTCGCCGCGCGTCTGCTCGCGGCGCGCGGCATTTCATTGGAAGATGCAGAAGCATTTCTGACGCCGACGCTGAAGATGCACTTTCCCGATCCGTCGAGCTTCGCCGATATGGATGAAGCAGCGCGCGTGATTGAAGACGCGATCGTCAGCGGCCGCCCAAGCGCTGTGCTTGCGGATTACGACGTGGACGGCGGCTCATCCGCGGCGCAGCTCGTGCGCTACTTTCGCGCGCGCGGGCGCGAGCTGAAGATTTACGTGCCTGACCGGATGAAGGAGGGCTACGGGCCGTCGGTGCATGCATTCGAGCGCTTGAAGGCGGAGGGCGTCGAACTCGTCATAACTGTCGATTGCGGCGCCGCGGCGGAAGCGCCGCTCAACGCGGCCGCCGAGCTTGGGCTCGATGTCGTCGTGCTGGATCATCACTTGATGAGCGGACCGCCGCCGAAGGCGCGCGCGGTTGTGAATCCAAATCGGCTGGACGATAGCTCCGGCCAGGGTCATCTGACCGCCGCAGGCGTCGTGCTGGTGACGCTCGCCGCGGTGAACCGGGAAGCTCGCAGGCGCGGCTCGGTTGGCTCAAACAATCTACCTGACCTGATCCAGATGCTCGATCTCGCCGCGATCGGGACGGTGTGCGATGTGGCGCCGCTCACCGGGTTCAATCGCGCCATCGTTTCACAGGGGCTCAAAATCCTGCGTAACGGCAAGAACATTGGCCTCGTCGCGCTGGCTGAAATTGCGGGCCGCAAGCACAGTGCGAGCGTCTACGATTTCGGTTTCATTCTCGGGCCGCGCATCAATGCTGGCGGGCGCGTTGGCGACGCATCGCTGGCAACGCGACTGCTCTCGACCGAAGATCCGGACGAAGCGCGCGAACTCGCGGCCACGCTCGAGGCATTGAACCAAGAGCGGCGGCAGCGGGAAGCGGAGATGCTGGCGGAAGCGGAGACGGCGGCGATTGCTGAAGCCGAGCAGCATGCCGTCGTGATCGTCGGATCGTATCGCTGGCATCCCGGCGTGATCGGCATTGCCGCTGGCCGGCTGAAGGATCGCCTGCACAAGCCGACGATTGTGCTCGGCGGCATGAGCGAGCACGAACCGGCGAAAGGCTCGGGCCGTTCGACACCCGGCGTCAATCTCGGCGCCGCGGTTGCGGCCGCCAGAGCAGCGGGCCTGCTCATCAATGGCGGCGGACACGCTGCCGCCGCGGGGCTTACGGTCGAATGGGACAAGGTCGAGGCTCTGAAAGATTTTCTCTCCGCACAGCTTGAAAACGACATTGCTGCCGCCGCTGGCGAGGCGCGCGCTCTCACGATCGACGCGGTGGGCGGCGTGGGCGCGGTCGATCTTGCCCTCATCGACGCGCTCGATTGCATCGGACCGTATGGCCAGGGCCATCCCGACCCGGTGTTTGCGCTCGCTGATCTGCGCATCGCCTACGCCAAGCTGGTGAAGGAAGACCACGTCCGCTTCACTCTCGAGGACGCGCGCGGCGCCCGGGTCGGCGGCATTGCATTTCGCGCTATGAAAGGCCCACTTGGCGAGGCGCTAATGAAGCGGGAAGGGACCTTCCACGCAGCCGTGCGGCTGAAACGTAATGAGTGGAATGACACCGTCCGGGCGGAGGTGGAAATCGTCGATTTGGCGGAGGCGCACGGTTGACGCCAATTGAGGCGCGAATGGCAGGCCCTAGGGGAATCGAACCCCTCTTTTCAGGTTGAAAACCTGACGTCCTAACCGATAGACGAAGGGCCCGCGGAACCGCGAGGTTGCGGGGAAGCGGCCATATAGAGGCGTCCGCCTGCCGTGGCAAGCCGGGCGGGACCGCCACTATCCAGCCCTTTCCCACATGCTAGAGAAGCCCCGAACAGGGGATCGCGATGTCGTGGAAATCGATCGTCGGAGCGGCAGTGTTGGCGGCGGCTGCAATGCTGAGCGGCTGCGCGCAATCAGAGACCAAGACCGAGAGCGGCGCGGAGGCGGCGGTGCAGACGGAGCGGCTGACCATCGACACGCGCAACGGCCCCGTCAGCTTCGACGTCGAGATTGCCGACGATGCGGCCGAGCAGGAGCGCGGGCTCATGTTCCGCCGCGAAATGGCACGCGATCACGGCATGCTGTTTGATTTCCATGAGCCGTTCATGGCGAGCTTCTGGATGCACAACACCCTCATCTCGCTCGACATCATCTTCATCGACGCCGACGGGCGCATCCTGAACATCGCCGAAAGCACGACGCCCTATTCGGATGAGCCGATAAACTCGAGCGGCCTGGCGCGCGGAGTCCTTGAGATCAACGCCGGCCTCTCGCGCGAGCTAGGCATCCGCCCGGGTGATCGCGTGCGTCATCGCATCTTCGAGCGATAGCGCAGCCCAAGCCGGCGGCGCCCGCAGCGAGCTGACCCGCGGGCCTTGTTATCGCCAGCACGCTCAGCCAACATCCGCCCGGGGAGGCGCAAGGCTCGATTTCATGTCGCACGCAATCAACCGCCGCGGCGTCGCGGCAGCGCTTCTCGCCGCAGGCGGCGCGGCCATCGCCCTGCCGGCGCACGGACAGGCGTCGCGGTACGGGCGTGTGGCGCGCCGAGAGTCCGAATACGCGACCACCTATATCGACCGCGAGGGCCAGTATCTGACCATGCGGTTCGGGATTAACGACTGCCTCTTCACAGAGAGCCGCTACAATCCCGACGACCCGGCTGAATTGCCGGTGATCTACACCCAATACATGACAGTGGCGCTCGCCTACGCGAGCCGGGCGCGCAATGTCGTCGAAATCGGCCTGGGCGGAGGGCGCATTGCAACGTATCTGCACGATTTTGTGCCGACTGCGAATGTGACGTGCGTCGAGCTTGATCCCGGCGTGGTCGAACTGGCGCAACGCTACTTCGGCGTGCGTCAGGGCGAACGATTGAGGATCGTCGCACGCGACGGGCGCGTGTTCATGGCGCGCGGCAGGGAACGCTACGAGATCATCCTTGTCGACGCCTATCAGGGCACGCTCGTGCCGTTCCATCTGATCACGCGCGAGTTCTACACCATCCTGAAGGGCCGTCTCGCAGCGGGCGGCGCCATCGCGCAAAACATTTCACCTGAAGTGCTGGACCTCAACCGCATGGTGGCGACTGCGCGCGCGGTGTTCGCCAACGTGGATCTCTACCGGGCCGGCGGCAATTGGGTGCTGATCGCTTACGACGGCCCAGCCAAGACTGACGCGCAATTGAATGCCCGCGCCACAGCGCTGCAGAACGCCTACCGGCTGCGCTATCCCCTGGCGTCCATGTTGCACGGGCGGCGCGCCAACGTCGGCGCCGGCGCTGCGCGCCCGTTTACCGACGATTTCGCGCCCGTCGGCTATCGCGACTACGATCGGCGCTGTCGCACCGGTCGCGGCTGACGGTGGGGTGGGGGCTGATGTTCAAGCAGGTCGCGCTTCTCGTCGTCGGCTTCTTCCTCGGCGCCGCGCTGATGGGCGCGGAGATGGCCGCCATCCGCATGATGACGCCCTATTTCGGCAGCGCGATCGAGATTTGGGCCTGCATGATAGCAACAGTGATGCTGTCACTCATGGCGGGCTATTATCTTGGCGGCGTTGTTGCCGACCGCGCGCCGCGCTCAGATGTGCTGGGTGGCGTGATCGTAGTTTCCGGGCTCTATTTCTCGGCGGCGCCGTTCTTCGCTACACCCATGCTCGACTGGATGTTGGCGAACCTCGGCTACGATCCGCCCGCGGTGCTGACGGCATCTGTTGCGTTGATGATGCCGCCCATGACGCTGCTTAGCTTCTTCTCGCCCTATGCCGTGCGTTTGTTGCTTGCTGACACTGCCCATGGCGGGCGGGTCGCTGGTTCAGTCTATTCAATCACCACGATCGGCAACGTCCTTGGGACGTTGGGCGCGCCGCTCTTTCTGATGCGCTATCTCGGCAGCCGCGACATAATGTTTTTGTTTGCGGGCGTCATCGTTGCTGGCGGTATTGCGCTTATCCTCTTGCGCATGCGGGCGCGCACGGATGCGGCTTAGCGCGCTTCTGTGCGCCATGTTGGCCTGCGCTTCCTGCGCGGGCCAAGCGCCGGCGCAGGAAGCGCAAGTGCTCATCGCATCATATCCTGAGGGCGCGCTTTGGCAGGCCGAACGGCTCTATTTCGCGGAAATGGGCGCCGATCGCATCACCCTCTACGAGAACGGTGCGACACGGCCTTTCTTTGTTCAACAGGGCTGCGGTCCCACTGCTATCGCCCCGTACGACCGCGGGTTTCTCGTTCTCTGCCATCTCGCTGCGCGCGTGGTGGCCACAGATGCAAACGGGCGTGAGCTGCGTCGCTGGGATCGCGACCGGGACGGCGTCCGCCTGATTGATCCCAACGACGTCACCGCCGATGGCAATGGAGGGGTCTACTTCTCCGACCCAGGCCGCTTCTCACGCGCGATCCACGCCGAGGGGAGCGTAATGCATCTCTCGGCGGCTGGCGTGCTCACACGCGTGGCCGGTCCGCTCTGGTATCCCAACGGTGTCTTTGCCGACGCCGCGCATCGACAGCTCTACGTCAACGAGCACCTAAGTGGCCGCATTCTACGCTACGACATCCGCGACGGCGGGCGCCTCGAAGGTCCGTCCGTGTTTGCCGACATCAACATTCTCGCGCGGTCGCGCCGCTACCGCGATGTTTATGCGGAGACGGGGCCGGACGGCGTCGAGGTCGGCCCGGATGGCTACGTCTACGTAGCCATCTATGGTGCAGGCGGCGTGATGCGCTTCACACCCGAGGGAGATGCGGCGGGCTTCATCGAAACGCCGTCACGGTTCACCACAAGCATCGGTTTCAGCGAAGCGGGCGACGCCGCGGTGACTAGTGTCTACGAAAATGCACGTCCGCCCTATGCCGGCGAAGTGCGGGTGTATTCACGCGCGGCCTTGACGCGCGCGATCCGGTGATGTCCAAGCCTGACGCGATCGGGGTGTAGCTCAGCCTGGTAGAGCATCAGCTTTGGGAGCTGAGGGTCGCGAGTTCGAATCCCGCCGCCCCGACCACCCTTCGCTCCCGGCGGAGCTTCGGGTGGCTTACGCCGGCATAGGAACGCGAAGGGTGTCCTCCGTAGCCTTGGCGAAGGAGGACATCCGCGCAGCGTCCGATGGCTTACGTCAGCAGTACAAGCGCTGCTTATGGATATTCTTCCTCACGATAGCGATGATGATTGGGTAAATGCACGTAAACCTTGCTTGCGAAACGAACAGCGCGTCCAGGTCGAACGGATCGTGCTTCGGATGAAGCTGAGGAGGTCGGCGTCAAGCACTATCGCGCCGCCGCCCAGTGTTCGGCGTAGTGAGCACATAAGTCCCCTGCCGCCACCCGTTCGATATTTCAACCCCTTTGAGAACATTCGCGAAATTTTCGCTGACGCGTCAGGGAACCAAGGAACCGGCCGGGCGTTGGAGCCTGAGCGGGGATGTGTGCTGACGCTCTCTCCGCACGGCGCGCCACCCGGTGGTGCGCTGCGTTGCGTGCATGGCGGGAGCGATGCCCATGGAAGCGAAGACGGCGCCGGCCCAGACGCGGCGCGGGACTGCCAATGGCGCGCATGGCGATGAGCTGACGAGCGACCAGCTTCGGGAACTGCTCGA
>JBQTJK010000174.1:0-10285 GCA_052387215.1 Caulobacteraceae bacterium | reverse complement strand
GAGGATGCGCCAATCCTTGTCAGGCATCGATCAGGCTGGCGTTGATGCGATCGCGCAAACCGGGATGGAGCGAGTTCGGTGTGAAGAGGTCGACGGTCGCGCCGAGTCGCCGCTCAAGTTCGAGCTTGAGGCCGGCGAACGAAAACAGATCTGGCGTGCGCCCTGGCGCGAACTCGACCACGAGGTCAATGTCGCTTGCTGGTCCAGCTTCATCCCGCGCGTGGCTGCCGAACAGCGCAATGCGCGTGACGCCCTGGCTGTCCAGCCAAGGTCGAAGAGCACCCAGCTGCTCAAGGAGGCGTGCGCGGCCCATGTCACGCATTGTCTCACAAACGCGGCCAAAACTAAAGCCAAGCTGGCCGGTGTTCCGTTCACCGGATAAGGTTAGCAGATGACCTATGCCCCCTTCGATCTCTGTGGCCGCGTCGCATTAGTCACTGGCGGCAATGGCGGCATTGGCCTTGGCATGGCGGACGCGCTGGCGCAGGCGGGGGCGAGCGTTGAGATTTGGGGCACGAACGCGGAGAAGAATGCCCGCGCGCTAGAGCAGCTGAAGGCGCGCGGCACGAAGATCAACGCACGCATCGTCGATGTTTCGACGGAAGCGAACGTCGTCGCCGGCTTCAACGCCACGCTGGCCGAATTCGGCCGCGTCGATGCTTGTTTCGCCAATGCCGGCGTCTCCAATCGCTGGAAATCTTTCCTCGACATTGGCGGCGAGGATTATCGCCGGCTGATGGCGATCAATCTGGACGGTATGATCTGGACCATGCGCGAGGCCTGCCGGCACATGAAGGCGCGCGCGGAGCAGGGTGATCCCGGCGGGTCGATCGCGGCGGTAGCGAGCCTCGGCGCACTCTTCGGCGCCCCGCGCAACCAGGATTATACGGCAACGAAGGCCGCCGTCATCGCGGTGACGAACGGCATCGCGGTCGAGTTCGCCCGCTACGGCGTGCGCGCCAATTCGATCTTGCCTGGCTGGATCGAAACCGACCTCACCGCCACTGCGCAAGCGAACGAGGTGTTCAACAGAAACGTCATCGGCCGCGTGCCTTATCGGCGCTGGGGCAAACCGGAGGAGCTTGGTGGCATCGCCGTCTATCTCGCCAGCGACGCCGCGAGCTTTCACAACGGCGACTCGATCCTGATCGACGGGGGATTCTCGAAATTTTGAAGCGCCGCACTGCTATTGTCGCCTGTGCTCTGCTGCTTGTCGGCTGCGCTCACGAGCGGATCCACGATCCAGAACATCCGGCTGTCACCACGACGGCGCAGTTCATCATTCAGGCGCTCGCACCCACCGAAAGCGGTGACGACTATCGATGGGAAGCCGTCACTGGGCGTGTTTCCAGCTCCACGCAATGGGGTTTGCCACAACACGCCTCCACGCCCGACGATGACGTCGGCCGAGAGGGGAGGCTGAGCGCGCGCGGATCGGACATCGGCGTCATCGCCACTGGCGAGGAAGAAAACGTCACCACGCTCCGAATCGACGCGAATGCGTTTCACGCGCTCGCGCTGTTGGAAGCGCTGCGGCGCGCCGGCGCGGAGGTCTCGCTCCAAGCCGATTACGAGACCTATTCGGAATACGTCATCACGCCGCCCGGCCGTGACACGGGGTTGCTCACAACATCTTCCACTTGCAGTCCGCTTGAAAGGCGGCCCGCGCGAGACTGCGAATACTCAGTAACGTTGAGTTTCAATCCGTTCTGAGTCGGCGCCAGTGAAGTCCGGAAATGGCGAGCAGGGCGCGGCGGATTTCGCCACTATCGGTCTTGGTCGTCCACTCCCCGGAGAAACGCAAATGCCCTCGATCCAGAAGGCGCGCGGCGCAGCCGCAGCGCTTGGAGTTCTGCTCATGTCCGGACTTGCCCACGCTTCGCCCGAACAAGATCGCGCCACCGTCGCCGCGCTCGATACCGAATACCAAGCCGCCGTCGAACGCAACGATGCGGACGCAATGGCGCGCATTCTGCATCCCGGCATGATCCTCGTCATCGGCAGCGGCGCCGTGTTCACGCGCGAGGACCTGCTGGAGTCTGCGCGCACGCAAGCTTTCATCTATGAGCATCAGGTCGAGGAAGAGGGTACCCAAACCGTGCGCCTCTATGGTGACGACACTGCGATCGTGACAGCGCTCTTGTGGCTCAAAGGCACAGGCCCGGACGGCCCGTTCGATCGCCGGCTCTGGTTCAGCGATACCTATGTGCGCACGTCGCAAGGCTGGCGCTACGCCTTCGGCCAAGCTTCACTCAGCTTGCCGCCGCCACCCAGCTAAGGAGTCTGCTGGCCTGCCGCGGGCGCTTCAGTCCCGGTCTGGTCGACGCCTTCCTGCGCAGCGTCCGGCTCTTCGGGGAGGCGTCCTACCCCTACCACTTCATAGGCATGGGGGATTTCGCCGAAGCTCTGGATCGTGACGCCCAGTTCGTCGCCTACGCAGATCCAGCCCGACCGGCTAACGACGGCGATCGTCGTCTCCCAGCGCAACCGCCTCGCGCTCTGCAGCGTCGTGAGTGCATATTGTCGGCGGGAATTGATGCGAACGCGCACGGTGTTGCGATCGATCAATCCCCAGCCGCCGATCTCTGCATTGCGGAAGCAGTCTCTCTCAGCCGGCTCGGGCGCCGGCGGGGTCTGCGCTTGAACGGCGCCAGCACAAAAGAGCGCTGCGAGCGCGGTAAGGAGCGTGGCTGGACGCATGGACGGCCTCGGCTACCTGTACGATCCGTCAATCTATGCTTTGCGGTGCGAACAGGGTCAATCGGCGCCTGCTGCTACAGCTGTCGTCATGGGCGCTCCGAGCTTACGCTTGAATGTCTCGAACAAGAGCCACATGGCCAGCGCGCATTGCACGACGACGGAAACGACCGAAAGCAACCACACGTCATGCAGCGTGAACCACGGCTGGGTCGACATCCAGAGCGCCGGCGCGACGAACGTCACCGTGCGCGTGGCGCTTGCCAGCAGCGAAGGCCGTGTATCGCCCATGCCCTGGAACATGCTGCCCGCGGCCATCACCAGGCCGCTGAACACGAAATTCCATGAGACGATCTGCAGGTAGTCGTTGCTCACCGCCAGTACGGCGGGATCGTTGGTGAACGGGCGCGCCAACACCCCGGGATTCAGATGGCAGAGCACTGTCAGCGTCACCATGATGCCTGTACCGATCAGCGCCGTAACCTTGAAGGTCTCCTGCACGCGATCATAGCGTTTGGCGCCGAAATTCTGCCCCGCGATGGGCGCGGCCGCGAACGAGATCGCCATCGCCGGCAGGAAGATCGATTGCATGATCCGGCCGCCAATGCCGAAGCCGGCTTGCGCCTCGGCGCCGAAATCGCGGATGACGAAATAGATGACGATGAAGACGACGAACATCATCAGGAATTCGAGCGAGGTCGGCAGCCCGATGAAGATGATGCGCCGCCAAGCATCGAATCTTGGCTTTAGTGAATCCGCGTGAAGCCGCAGATATTTCTGCACGCGCGGGAACATGAAGACGAGGGCGATCGTGCCGATGAGCGCGGCGATAGAACTCGCCCAGCCCGCGCCTGCAACCCCGAGCGGAATGCCCGTGCCCCAGCCCGCGATCAGCACTGGCGCCAGCACGGCATTGAGCACGATAGTCGCTGTCTGCAGCACCATGGTCGGCATGGTGACGCCGGCGCCGCGTAGCGCCGAGGTCATCGCCGAAACGGGAAACACCAATGCTAGAGAGGGCAGGAAAGCGTCGAGGTACGCGCGCCCGGCCGCCGCGCTTGCCGCATCGGCCGTCAACGCCTCGACACCGGCGCCGCCGAACGCATAACCAAGCGCGAGCATCACCGCGGCGAACAAAAGCGACATCGAGATCGCCTGGTCGGAAAACAGGTTGGCTTCCGCTTCGTCCTTCCTGCCGACGGCTTGCGCCACACTCGCCATCACGCCGATGCTGATGAGCTGGCTTGCCGCAAGTGCGAGGAAGAACACGTTGCCGGATGCGCTCACGCCGGCGATCGCGGCGCTGCCGAGCCGCGACACGAAATAAAGGTCGACGATGAAATACATCGTCTGAAAGATGAGGCTGACGCCGATGAACGCCGCCATCCCTAAGAGATGCGCGGTGATCGAGCCCTGGGTGAGGTCGCGCACTCAGGAGCCCTTGATCAGCAGTCCGACCGCATCGGCGCCGGCTTTGCGGTCGGCTGCGATCTCCTCGTATTCCGGCGAAGTGGCCCAAGCGCGGAACGCGTCCTTGTCGGCGAACTCCATCAGTACGACCTTGTTGCGGTCCCACCATTCGCCTTCGAGCACGCGCGGCGCCTCATCGGCTGCGAGCAGGCGGCCGTTGTACTTCGCCAGCACCGGCATGAAGCGCCCCATGTAGCGCTCATACCGTTCGCGGTCGTGGATGCGCAGCTGCGCCAGCGCATAGACAATCATGCCTCAGCCCCGGCGGAAGCGCAGGCGCGCGCAGACTTGATCGGGCGAATAGGGCAGCGCCTCCATCTGGCCGTCGGGCCGTGTTTCGAATTGGATTTGCTGCCGCAGGCCGACGATCTGCGTCACGCTGTCCGCGCCTTCATAGACGCCGAGCGCTGCTGGCCCTTCCGGGCCGCAGAAGAAAGGTGAGCCGGCGCCCTCGCTCTGTGTGGCGTGATACAGAACGGGCGACTCTTCGCCCGCCAGACCCATGATTTGCGCCAGCGGTCCGCCTGGCCGTTGCGCCATTAAGTCTTCGTTGGTGTGATTGCCTTGCTGGAACCTCAGCGAACGGCCGTCTGCATGACGAAGCGTGAGATTGATGACAGGGTCCATCCCGTCGGCCGAAGGCTGGTGCGCCGCGATCCGCTGCGTCACGCGATCGCCGACGGCCAACGATGTGGCCGCATCTGCGGCCGTGAGAGAGCTCGTTGTGACGGACGCCGGAGAGGCGCAAGCCGCCAGCGTGAGTCCAATAGCCAGGAGGGAACACCGCATCGCACCGTCTCCGAAGGTCAAGCCGCATTGAAGCACGTCTCGGCGGCGCAATCACGTCCTTGACGTAACGGCGTGGTTCGGGCGTTAGGACCCCTGGAGATTCGAGCACATGGATATTCTGGCCACGCCCGCCTTCTGGCTCAGCCTCACAGCGCTGACATTTCTCGAAATCGTGCTTGGCATCGATAATCTGCTGTTCGTCTCCATCGCCATCGGCAAACTCAAAGGCAAGCAGCAGCAGGATGCCCGCCGCTTCGGCGTCTGGGGCGCCATGGTGCTGCGTATCCTGATGCTGGCTGGGATTTTCTGGATCATCCAGCTTGAAGGCAGCGCCATCTTTCACCTGCCGCAGGCCTGGGCCACTGCGCTCGGCGTCCATGGCGAATACGTCGAGGAATTCACCGCGTTCACGGTGAAGGATCTGGTGCTGCTGGCGGGCGGCCTATTCCTGCTGGTCAAAGGCACCCAGGAAATTCACGCCGCAGTACAGGGGGCGCACCACGAGGAGGCCGAGGCCAAGAACCAATTCAGTGACGTGTTGGTCCAGCTCGCCGTAATCAACATCGTCTTCTCGCTCGACAGCGTGATCACCGCCGTCGGTATGACGGACATTCTTTCCGTCATGATTCTAGCGGTCGTGGCTTCGACCTTCGTCATGGCGGTCGCAGCGCAGCCGCTGGCCGCGTACATCGACAAACACCCGACCATGAAGATGCTGGCTCTGGCGTTTATTCTACTCGTTGGCGTAGCGTTGGTGGCGGACGGCGCCGGCTTCCATATCCCGCGCGGCTATCTCTATTTCGCCATCGCTTTCTCGCTCGGCGTGGAGATGCTGAACATTCGGGCTCGCGCGCGAGCGGAGGCAGCCGCCGCTGCGGCGGGACACGGAGGACCGAAGAGCAGCGTCTCGCATTGACCAGCTATTCACATTACAAAGGCATGTGGGTCGGGAGCGTTAGCGGCGCCTCGGCTCCTGGCCGATCTCGAGCAGGGCTTTGTACATCTCGTCGGCAAAGCGGATCGCGGCGACGCCCGCCTTCGCCTGCGTCTTCGCCGCCGACATCTCGACAAGCGCTGCGCCTAGATCGCCCTCACCACCGCCAGTGACCGCCCCAAGCACACGCGCACTGGCGTGCCCGAAGCGGTCAAGGGCGCTGGTGAGGGCCAAGGCGGCGTGGGGGATCGCCGTCATGCAAAGGACAATGCACGCGCTCGCTTAAGCTTCTGTTCAGAAGTCTGGTGAATGCGTGAAAACCAAACTCGGGACTGGGGATTGGGGATTAGGGACTAGCTGATGCACACAACGTCGGCGCATGAAACAATAACGCGCGTGCGCGAAACCTAGTCCCTAGAACCTAGTCCCTAAACATGGATGTCGCGGTCCTTGGTTTCCGGCCAGAACAGCAGCGTCACGGTCGCCGCGATCGCGGTGACGATGGTGGGGAACCACAAGCCTGCATTGATGTGCCCCGTAGCCGTGTTGATGGCGAACACGATCGCCGGAAGCAGTCCGCCGAACCAACCCGTGCCGATGTGATAGGGTAGGGAAAGCGCGGTGTAGCGGATGCGCGTCGGGAAGAGTTCGACCAACGCCGCCGCTTGCGGGCCGTAGAGTGCGGTCGCAGCCACCACGAACAGCGCCATCATCAGGAAAACACCGAATTTCTCGGTGAACACCCGCATGATCTCCGGCCAGCTCCAGCCTTGCATTGCGCCCGGCGCCGCTGCGGGATAGCCGGCATCGTTCAGCACTTGGCGCAGGCGGCCCTCGAACGCCGCGCGCGTGGCGCGGATTTGCGAAATGGATTGTCCTTCGGCGCTTACGCTCTCGATTTCGGCGTCACCGACGCGGATGCGCGCGAGCGAGCCTGGCCCGCCAGCTTCGGTCTCGTAGCTCACGCCGGCGCTGGCGAGCGCGCCCTTGGCGATGTCGCAGGAGGTTGAGAACTGCCGCGCCCCGCCGGTGAGATCCAGCTGGAAGGTGCAGTCGTCCGGATCGGCAATTACCGTGACCGGCACGTTGGCGGAGGCGGTCGCAAGCTGGGGGTTGCCGGCCTTGGTGATGTAGGCGTAACCGGGAAAATACAGCACCAGCATCAGCAGCATGCCGAATAGCATGATGATCTTGCGGCCGACGCGATCGGAGAGCCAGGCAAAGAAGAGGTAGAGCGGCGCCGAGAGCGCGACAGTGGCGATCATCAACACGTTCACCGTTTGGCTGTCGATCTTGAGCGTCCGCTCGAGATAGAATTGCGTGTAGAAACTCGCCGTGTACCAGACGACGCCTTGCGCCATCATCACACCGAAGAGGGCGAGCAGGACGATTTTGAGATTGCGCCACTCGAAGAAACTCTCCGCGTAGGCGCGTTTCGAAACCTTGCCTTCGGATTGCAGCTTCTTAAACGCAGGGCTCTCTTCCAACTGCAGCCGAATCCAGACCGATACGCCCAGCAACAGCACGGAAATCAGGAACGGAATCCGCCAGCCCCAGGCGCGCAATTGTTCTTCACCGAGGAAGAAGCGAGTCAGCAGTACGACGATGAGCGCCCCGACCAGACCGATGGCGGCCGAACTTTGGATCCAGCCGGTCGACTCGCCCCGCTTCTTCGGATGCGCGTGCTCGGCGACATAGATCGCTGCGCCGCCATATTCGCCGCCCAGCGCGAAGCCCTGCAGCACACGACAGGTGACCAGGAGGATCGGCGCCCAGATGCCGGCTTGTTCGGCGGTAGGCAGGAGGCCGATGGCGAATGTCGCCAGGCCCATAATTGTGATGGTTATGAGGAATGCGCCCTTGCGGCCCGTGGAGTCGCCGATCTTGCCGAATACGAGCGCCCCGATCGGGCGCACGATGAAGCCGACGGCGAACGTCAGCAGCGTGAACACAAACGCTTGCGCGTCGGGGAGGCCGGCGAAGAAGATCGGTGAAATCACCGACGCCAGCGCGCCGTAGACGAAGAAATCGTACCACTCGAACACCGTGCCCGCGGCGCTCGCCGCCACCACTTGGCGCATCTTCGCGGGCGTGACGGCATGGCTGGTCTGCGCAGGCGCGGCGGCGTCAGTCATCGGTGCATTTCCCCCCGCCTGTTCGGCGCTTTTGTCGCTGATCCGCCGCCCCTGGGCCCGGTTGTCAAGCCGGAACGCACCGTGTTACTCCGCGCGCGCGTCAGGGGGTTCGCGCGGTCGCGCGCAGCGGCCCAGTTGGCGTTTGGGTTTTCCCCAAGCGGCGTCATCCAAGCAGCGGGCGGTCCGGCGGATCGCCAGCCGCGAGAGCAGCGAGACGGGCGTGGCCGAGAAATTCGAGGGCGAAGCTTCTGAGGCGGCGGGGCGCTATGCCCAAGCCGTGTTTGAATTAGCCAAGGAAGCCAAACAGTTAGACGCGGTACAACGGGATTTCGCGACGTTCGCGGCCGCTTGGAAGGAAAGCGCCGAACTCCGGGAGGTGGCCCGCTCGCCGCTAATCGACCCTGCCGAAAAAGCCAAGGCGCTGGTCGCCGTCGCCGAAAAACTTGGCGTTTCCGAACTCGGTCGCAAAGCCATCGGCGCGGTCGCGCAAAATCGCCGCGCCGCCGAGCTGCCGAGCATCGCCTCCGCCTACCGCGCGCTGGTCGCCCGCGAACGCGGCGCCCGCCAGGTTGAAGTCGTCTTCGCCCGCCAACCCGGCGAGCAAGAACGGAACGCCGTGGTCGAAGCGCTGGGCAAGCAGCTCGGCGCTAAGGTCGAAGCCGAAATCAGTGTCGATGAGAGCTTGATCGGCGGGTTCGTCGCCCGCGTCGGCTCTCGCCAATTCGACGCTTCCGTCAAAGCCAAGCTGGACGCTCTGCGTCTGACTCTGAAATCCGCCTAAAGGAACACACATGGACGTTCGCGCCGCAGAAATCTCCGCCATCCTCAAGGAGCAGATCAAGGGCTTCGGCACGGAAGCGAAGGTCGCCGAGATCGGCCGCGTGCTCTCGGTCGGGGACGGCATTGCTCGCGTCTACGGCCTCGAAAAGGTCCAGGCCGGCGAGATGGTCGAATTCCCGGGCGGTGTGAAGGGCATGGCGCTCAACCTCGAGCGCGACAATGTCGGCGTCGTCATCTTCGGCGAAGACCGCGGCCTGAAGGAAGGCGACACCGTTAAGCGCCTCGGCGAAATCGTCGACGTGCCGGTCGGCAAGGGACTGCTTGGCCGCGTGGTCGATCCGCTCGGCAACCCGATTGACGGCAAGGGCGCGATCAAGGCGGCTGAGCGGCGTACCGTGGACGTGAAGGCCCCCGGCATCATTCCGCGTAAGTCGGTGCACGAGCCGATGCAGACGGGCATCAAGGCGATCGACGCGCTCATTCCGATCGGCCGCGGTCAGCGCGAGCTGATCATCGGCGACCGCCAGACCGGCAAGACCGCCGTCGCCGTCGACACCATTCTCTACCAGCGCGAAGCTCACGAGCGGAACGCGCCGGAAAGCGAAAAACTCTACTGCATTTACGTCGTCATCGGCCAGAAGCGCTCAACCGTGGCGCAGCTCGTGAAGACGCTCGAAGACAAAGGCGCGCTTTCCTATTCGATCATCGTCGCCGCCACCGCGTCAGAACCGGCGCCGTTGCAATTCCTCGCGCCCTTCTCCGGCTGCGCCATGGGCGAGTACTTCCGCGATAACGGCATGCACGCGCTGATCATCTATGATGACTTGTCGAAGCAGGCGGTGGCCTATCGCCAAATGTCGCTCTTGTTGCGCCGCCCGCCGGGCCGCGAAGCCTATCCGGGCGACGTGTTTTACTTGCACTCCCGCTTGCTCGAGCGCGCAGCGAAGTTGAACGAAGATAATGGCGCAGGTTCGCTGACCGCGCTGCCGATCATCGAAACGCAAGCCAATGACGTGTCGGCCTACATTCCGACCAATGTCATCTCCATCACCGACGGCCAGATCTTCTTGGAAACGGATCTCTTCTTCCAAGGCATCCGCCCGGCGTTGAACGTCGGCATTTCGGTGTCGCGCGTCGGCGGCAACGCCCAAATCAAGGCGATGAAGCAAGTCGCCGGTCCGCTAAAGGGCGAACTGGCGCAATACCGCGAAATGGCTGCGTTCGCGAAGTTCGGCTCCGATCTCGACGCCGCCACACAGCGCCTGCTGAACCGCGGCGCCCGTCTCACGGAACTGCTGAAGCAGCCGCAATTCTCGCCGTCGCCGGTCGAAGAGCAGGTGGTGCTCATCTACGCCGGCACGCGCGGCTATCTCGACAAGATCGATGTCTCTCAAGTCGGCCGCTTCGAGAAGGAGCTGGTTGCATGGCTGCGCACGAAGAAAGCTGATCTCCTGAAGGCGATCGTCGAGAAGAAGGACAT
>JBQTJK010000173.1:0-10677 GCA_052387215.1 Caulobacteraceae bacterium | reverse complement strand
GCGCTGCAAAGAAAACAATCCGACCCAGTTGCAGCGGTGCGATACTGCCCGCGCATGAAAACACGAACCCGCCTCCTCAACCCCCATCGCTTCGCCCAGATCGTCCGCTGGGCGCAGGCGATGCTGGCTTGGCTGGCGCTGGTTCTTTGTTCCGAAACCGCGCGCATCGACCGCCGCCACATCCGCCAGCGCTATCGCTTCGTCTCGCTTGACTGGATCGAGCGGCTGATCGGCGCGCTCGTCCTCATCCGCACGGTGGAGATTACCGGCATCGAGAAACAGCCGCGTTCGTTGCGCAACGCCGCGCCGACCGGCTTCCGCCGCCGCATCAAGCGCGCGGGGCGCAGACGCGCCACGCTCGGCTCGCGTCTGCGCAAAGCGTTGAAGCATCGCGATCCGCGCGAGCGCATCCGCCGGCTCATGGCCGCGCTCGCCGACATCGACGCCTTCGCCCGCCGCTATCTCGTCCCGCGCGCATTGCGCCGTCTGACCAAGCTCTACGCCATCGTCATGACCGCGCCGCCGGCCGACGCTGTTCATTGCCTTGCCGCGCGTTCAGTCTGTTTTGCGGACAGTTCTTAAGCTCGCGCTGAGGACCGCCGGCGCCCTCGCCGGCATGTTCCTGCGCCGAACGTCCGCCGCGTCGAACCTTGTTCGCCGCGGGCGTCGGCGCGCGCCCATTCTTGGACCGCCGGCGAGACGCCGGCGGGCAAGATCACGGTTTCAGCCGCGCGGCCATCTGTTTGCGGAACGTATCGCCATAGGGCGGACGCAGGATCGCCAACAGCTCACTCGAAATCTGGCGATAAACCGCCTTTTCGTGGCTGAACTCCAAAAAGCCCCGATGGCCATGATAGGCGCCCATGCCTGAGGGGCCGACGCCGCCAAACGGCAAGTCATCCATGGCGAAGTGGAAGATCACGTCGTTGATCGTCACGCCGCCGGAATGCGTACGCGTCAAGAGCGCTTCGCTCTCGGCGCTGTCGTCGCCAAAATAGTAGAGTGCAAGCGGCCGCGGCCGCGCATTGATCTCCTTTATCGTGTCGTCGATCGACGTGTACGTACGGATCGGCAGCACCGGCCCGAAAATCTCCTCCTGCATCACCTGCATGTCGTCGGTCGCGCCGAGCACGAGCGTCGGTGGAATCTTGCGGTGCTCCTGCTGGTTGAAATCCTCGTTGGCCGGATTGATCGTCACGATCTCCGCGCCCTTGGCCTTTGCATCGGCGATCAAGCCGCTCACGCGATCATAGTGGCGCTGGTTAATCATCGCCGTGTAATCGGCGTTGTCGCGAATGGTCGGAAACATCTTGGCGACCGAAGCTTTTGCCTCCTTCACGAAGCCATCGACGCTTTCCTGCGGCGCCAGCACATAATCGGGCGCCAGGCAGATCTGTCCCGCGTTCATGGTCTTGCCGGTCATTACCCGCGCGGCCGTTTTGGTCAGATCGGCGCTGCGGCCGATCACTACCGGCGACTTGCCGCCAAGCTCGAGCGTCACCGGCGTGAGATTGTCCGCCGCGGCGCGCATCACGTGCCGGCCGACATTCGTCGCGCCGGTGAAGATCAGATGATCAAACGGCAGCGACGCGAATGCGGCGCCCACGTCCGGCCCGCCCTGGATCATCGCGAGTTCGTCTTCATCGAAGTAGAGATCGATCGTTTGCGCCAACAGGGCAGAGGTCGCCGGCGTAAATTCCGAGGGCTTCAGCATGACCCGGTTGCCCGCCGCGAACGCGCCGGCGATCGCGTCGAACGCTAGCGACACCGGGAAATTCCACGGCGAGATCACGCCCACCACGCCCTTCGGCTGGTAGCTCACCTCGGCCCGCGCGCCGAACAGGCCAAGCGCGGAAGGCGTGACGTTGCGCTTCTGCGGCGCCATCCATTTCTCGACATTTGCCCGCGCCTGCTTCAACGGTCCAATCGCACCGGCAATATCGGTGAAAATCGACATCTCGCGCGAACGCGCGCCGAAGTCGGCGTTGAGCGCATTCAGAAACTCATCCTTATGGTCGATCACCAGGTTGATCGCCCGCGTCAGCCGGTCCTTCCGCAGCCGCGCGTCCGGCGGACCTTTGCTCGTCTGCAGCCGCTTCTGTAGTTCCAGCACCGCAACCATGCGGGCCTTGGTCTCCTCGATCGAAGGTTGGACCGGCCGGTTCATCTTGGCGCCTCCCAAGAACATCTTGGCATAAGTCTAGCGCCTACCGTGTACGTAAGCGCAACTACTCATTTTTACCGGATTGTTTGAGGAATTTACCACTCGTCCATATCCTGGCCGCTAGCGTCCCTGAGATTGCAGATTCCAGGGTTGCGCGTGACCGATCAAGACATCCTGATGCAGGGCCCCGGCGCCGCAAACGTCGCTTTGGAAACGCTCGATCTGATGCGCCTGCATGGCGTGCCGCCGACCAGCGCCAATTACGAACTCTGGCTCGCCTATCGGCTAGGTCAAAACCAGTCGTTGCGCGAGGCCATCGACTCCCGCATTGCGGCAGGCAGATCCTTCACCATCGAAGACAATGCCCAGCTGCACGAGCAATTCTTCACCGGCCTCGGCGCCTCAGTGCAGATACTGCTCGCCGGCGAGAAGATTGCTCGCGACCTGAAAAACGTCGTTTCGTTTCTAAAAGAAACGGAAGAGAAGAGCGGCGACTATGGGCGCACGCTGGAAAGCGCGGCGACGAATCTGAACCGCGGGCTCTCGGCCGAACAAATCCGCCAGATCGTCTCCAGTCTGGCCGCCGCGACATTGGACATGGCCAACCACAACCAGACGCTCAATGAGCAGCTGCAAAGATCCACCAAGGAAATCGAGAGCCTGCGGACGAGCCTTGAAACGGTGCGCGTGGAATCGCTCACTGACAGCCTCACCGGCCTCGCCAATCGGCGCATGTTCGATGAGACATTGCGCATGCGCATCGAAGAAGCGAAGGCGCAGCGCACGGAGCTCTCACTGCTGCTCTGCGATATCGATCACTTCAAGCGTTTTAACGACACCTGGGGCCACCATACTGGCGATCAGATCCTGCGCTTCCTGGCGAGTGCGCTGCAAGCGCACGCGCGTCCTGACTTCCTGGTCGCCCGTCACGGCGGCGAAGAGTTCGCCGTGATCATGCCCCGCATGACCGCGCGCGTAGCGCAGCAGACCGCGGAGGCGCTGCGCGAAGCCATTCAAGCCAAGCGCTTGCGCCGCCGTTCCACCAACGAAGACTTGGGCCAGATCACCGTGTCGATCGGCATTGCCCGGCTCCAATCCGGCGACACGCCTCAGGGGCTGATCGAGCGTGCTGACGCTTGCCTCTACGCGTCGAAGCGCAACGGCCGCAACCAAACGACCACCGACGCGACGCCTGTCCTTTACGTTGCGTAGCTGCCGCGCCGGCAAAGTATCCTACCGCGCTGAACCTCTGTTAGACTGTTCCCGTGCGTGAAGGCGTGGGAGCGAACAATGGCTAAAGCCAAATATGAACTCGCAGGCGGCGTCGCCCTGATCACGCTGTCCGATCCCGCTACTTTGAATGCAATTTCCGTCGAGATGACGGACGAGCTCACGTCGTTGTTCACGCGCGCCACGAGCGAAGCGCGCTGTATCGTTCTCAGCGGCGAAGGCCGCGCTTTCTCTTCCGGCGCCAATCTCGCCGGCGGCGCCCCGCCGCTGGACGCCGAGGGCCGGCCCGATATCGGCGCCCATCTTGAGCGAAGCTTCAATCCATTCGTCTCGATGTTGCGCGATCTGCCGATCCCGTACGTCACAGCGGTCAATGGCGCAGCCGCCGGCATTGGCTGCTCGTTCGCGCTGTTGGGCGATCTGATCGTGGCCGGCGAGAGCGCATATTTTCTGCAAGCATTCCGCCGCATCGGCCTCGTGCCCGACGGCAGCGCAACTTATCATCTGCCACGCATGATCGGCCGTGCGCGCGCCATGGAGATGATGCTGCTGGGCGAACGCATCGCCGCAAAGACCGCATTGGAGTGGGGCTTGATCAATCGCTGCGTGCCGGATGCCGAACTGCTGGGAACGGCCAAAGCGCTCGCGCTCGAACTCGCCAATGGCCCGACCAAAACGCTCGGCATGATCCGCCGCCTCGGCTGGGCGTCCCTCGACAACAGTTGGGAGGAGCAGTTGCAAGCCGAACGCCAGGCCCAACGCCAAGCCGGCCGAACCGAGGATTTCCGCGAGGGCGTGCAGGCGTTCTTTCAGAAACGCCCGGCCAACTTCAAAGGCAGCTAGCGCTTCGCCTTCTTTGATTTCTTTGGCTTGGCTTTCGCCTTGGTCTTCGCCACCGCAAGCGCCTTGCGCCCCCACGCCGCCGCCTCGTCCGGATCGTCCAGCGCAGCGTCCGGCAACCGCCAGTAGCCAAACTCAATCTGCTCGCCCTTGTGCAAGCCGGTCCCAGGCGTCCAGACGAACGGCCCGCTCCCCTCGGCAACCAACTCCACCTTCAGCGCTTCGTCGACCTTGAGGTAAATCGCATCGTCCGCCAACAAGCCGAACATGAGCCCGTCGGCATAAACGCCGGCGCCGCCGAACATGCGTTTGACTTGCACGGGACCAACGCCAGCGAACAGCTCCTTCACGAAGTCGTGGAAGCTGTCGGCCATGGCTCAGCTTTCGGCTTGCGCCGGAACGATGGTGACGCTCTCGCCGCAGCCGCAAGCGTCGGTCTGGTTCGGATTGCGGAACACGAACTTCGACGACAGCCGCGTCGTCTCGTAATTAATCTCGGAGCCCAGCAGGAACAGCACCGCGTCCGCCTTCACCAGGATCTGCACACCCTTGTCCTCGACCAGTTCGTCGAACGCCTCCGGCGCTTCGGCATAGTCGAGCGTGTATTCCATGCCGGCGCAGCCGCCATTGTTCACGCCGACGCGCAGGTAGGGCTTGCCGCCCTGGGCCATGATCTCCCGTACGCGCGCCGCGGCGGCGTCGGTGAGGCTCACGATCTTCGGTCTCGGTGTGCGGCTCATCTCACAACATGTTCAGTTCTAGCTTGGCTTCGTCGCTCATGCGCGCTGGCGTCCATGGCGGATCGAACACCAGATTGACTTTCGCGCCGGTTACCCCGCGCACCTTCCGCGCCGCCGCTTCCACCCAGCCCGGCATCTCGCCCGCGACCGGACAGCCCGGCGCCGTCAGCGTCATTTCGATGTCGACAAAGCCTTCCTCGTTGATGTCGACCTTATAGATGAGGCCAAGTTCATAGATATCAACCGGGATTTCCGGATCGAACACGGTTTTGAACTGCGCCACCAGGTCGTCGGTGATGCGGTCAAGCTCGGCCTGCGGCAGAGCAGATTGCGGAGGCGAAATCGAACCGTCCATGATCCTCTAACTCAGGAGCTTCCGCGCCTTGTGCAAGGCCTCGATCAGCGCATCGACTTCCTCAAGGCGATTGTAGCACGCAAAGCTTGCCCGCGCCGTTGCGGTAACGCCCAGACGCTGCATCAGGGGCTGCGCACAATGGTGGCCCGCGCGTATGGCCACGCCCTGACGATCGAGGATCTGCGCCACGTCGTGCGGATGGGCGCCCTCAACCGAGAACGCGATGATCGCGCCCTTGTCCGGCGCCGCCCCGTGCAGCTTGATCCAATTGAGCTCCCGCAAGGCGTCCGTGGCGTGATCGCGCAACGCGGCCTCGTGTGCTTCGACGGCCGCGCGATCCTGGCCCTGTAGCCAATCGACAGCCGCCTTCAGCCCGATTGCTTCCAGGATCGGCGGCGTGCCGGCTTCGAACCGATGCGGGGGCTCGTTATAGGTGACGCGCTCGCGCTCGACGACATCGATCATCTCGCCGCCGCCTTCGAACGGCGGCATCGCCGCGAGCCGATCAGGCTTGCCGTAGAGCACGCCGATTCCTGTTGGCCCATAGAGCTTATGACCCGTGAAGGCGTAGAAGTCGGCGTCAATCGCCTGCACATCGACGTGGCCATGCACGACGGCCTGACAGCCGTCGAACAGTACCGGCACGCCTTTCGCATGCGCGATACGCGTGATGTCTGCGGCCGGCGTCCGTGCGCCCAGCACATTGGACATGTGCGTGATCGCCACCAGCTTGGTGCGTGGCCCGATCAGATCGTCGAGAGCGAGCAGGTCGATCTCACCATCCTCGTCGATATCGAGCCATTTCAACACGGCGCCCTTGCGCTCACGTAGAAAATGCCAGGGCACGATGTTGGAGTGATGCTCCATCACCGAAAGCACAATCTCGTCGCCAGGCTTCACATCGAGCCCGGCTGCGACGATGTTGATCGCCTGCGTGCCGCTTTTGGTGAAGACAATGTTCGCAGGCGATGCCGCGCCAATAAAGCGCGATACGGTCTTGCGCGCCCCCTCGAATGCTTCTGTGGTTTCATTGGCCAACGCGTGCAGCCCTCGGTGAACGTTGGCGTAAGCGCCGCGCATCTGGCCTGCCATCGCCTCGATCACCGCCTCGGGCTTCTGTGCGCTGGCGGCGTTGTCCAGGTAGACGAGCGGCCGCCCATGTACTTCGCGGCTGAGGATCGGAAACTGCGCGCGCACAGCTTCGACATCGAACGGATGGCGGATCAAAGGCGCATTCATAGCGGCGCCTCCGCCAGCCAATTTCGGATCAAACCGGTGAGTTCGCCATGAAGCTCCTCCGGCAAGCCGTCCGGAATTGTCTCCGCCAGAAACGCCTCGATCAGCAGCGCCCGCGCTTCTGCTTCCGGCAGCCCGCGCGAGCGCATGTAGAAAAGCGCACTCTCGTCCAAGCCGCCCGCCGTGTTGCCATGGGCGCACAGCACGTCGTCGGCGTGGATCATCAATTCGGGCTTGGCGAAGATCTCCGCGCCCCCCTCGAGCAGCAGGCCTCGGTGGTGCTGGCGCGCATCGGTCTTCTGCGCTCCGCGATCGACGACGATCTTGCCTTGAAACACGCCGCGGCCGCCCTTCCGGGCGACGCCCTTGATCAATTGCCGCGTCACGCCGCCGGGCGCGATGTGCTCGATCACCGACGTCAGGTCGGCGTGCCGGCCCGCGCTGACAAGGTAGGCGCCGTTGAGCGTCACCTCGCCGCCCTCGCCTTCGACCGATATATGCGTCTCGATGCGCGCCAGCCGCGCGCCTTGGGCAAGCACAAACTGCGTGAACTTCGCGCCCGCCGCCAAGCGGACGCGCGCGATCGAAAGCGGAAGCTCCGCGCCGGTCTGCACCACGATACGAACCAGCGACGCCTGCTCCTCAAGCGCGAAGTCGAGCGAGCGCGCATCCATGTGGTGGTCGTCTTCCATGCGCTCGATGAACATGAGTTGCTCGCCCGCCGGAACGGTCGTTCGCTGCGTGCCGGGCGCCAGACGCTCGATGATGTCGCGACCGTCGCGCAGCACATGCGCCTGGTCGCCGACAGCTTGGCGAAGGTCGGAATATTTCCACGCCTCGTTGCGGCGATTAGGGAGTTCGGCTGCGATGCTCACGCCGCCCTCAGATATTTGTCGTATCCCTCGCGCTCCAATTCGTGCGCGAGTTCAGGGCCGCCGCTCGTGGCGATACGGCCTCTAGCGAGGACGTGGACTCGATCGGGTCTGACGTAGTCCAAGAGCCGCTGGTAGTGCGTGATCACCAGCAGACCGCGACCCGGTGCACGCGCGGCGTTTACGCCTGCGGCGACGATCTTCAAGGCATCGATATCGAGCCCGGAATCGGTCTCGTCCAGAATGGCGAATTTCGGTTCGAGCACGGCCAACTGCAGCGCTTCGAAACGCTTCTTCTCGCCACCCGAGAAGCCGACATTCAGCGGCCGCTTCAGCATGTCCGGATCGATCTTCAGCGCATCGGCCTTCGCGCGCATAAGCTTCAACAGCTCCGGCGCCGGCATCGGCTCAAGCCCGCGTGCTTTGCGCTGCGCGTTGAGCGCGGCCTTAAGGAAGGCGATCGCGGAGAGGCCCGGAATCTCGACCGGATATTGGAACGATAAGAACAGTCCCGCCGCTGCCCGTTCCTCCGGCGCCAGAGCCAGAAGATCGACGCCGCTCAGCGTCGCCGATCCGCGCGTCACGTCGTATCCATCACGGCCAGCGAGCGCATGGGCGAGCGTCGACTTGCCCGAACCGTTAGGACCCATAATGGCGTGCGTTTCGCCCGCGGGCACTGACAGCGTCAGACCCTTGATGATCTCGGCGCCGCCGACGGCGACATGGAGGTCTCGAACGTCAAACACGCGACGCGTCCTTTCGATAGTCGTCCACCGTGCGCGTCTGGTCGCCCATGGCGTTGGCGACGGTGATGAACCAGCCGCCGCCTATCAGTGAGGCGATCACGAACACGACGATGCCGTGCACGAGATAGCCGCTCGCTCCCAGCCAAGCGAAAGCGGTGCCGCCAATAAACAGCACCAACACGAACGCGGCCGCGGCCGCGTAGCCCTTCCAATGAATCGGTGACATCGCCTTGCGCGGATGGCCGACCGGAAAGCGGCGTGCGAACCAGTATTCTTTCGGCGTGGTCATGGACAGAGGCCCGAGGTCCATTGACCCGCATCCTCGCCGCGCGCGCATTGGCTGCGACGATAGGCGTTGGTCGGATACCAGCCGTCCGTTTCGTGACGGAATTCGATCCGCACGTGGCCTGCGGAAACGGAATCATCCTGCAGCCCTGTGCGCACGATGTCGGCGATCGCCTCATCGCCGCTTTCGCGAACAGTGAGATGCACGTTCGAGCCCTCGGTCACTTCAGGCCCGAGCAATGGATCCAGCGCTTGCATAACGTTCGGTGCGCCGAACACCCCGGCTTCGCTGGGCTCGATCGCGGTGAACGCGGTGTTCGGCGCCTCCAACAGCAACGGGTCAACTGGCGGCAGTTCGGGACGTACGGGCGTCGAAACGTCCGGCGCTTCGACCAGCGGCGCCGAGCCCTCGGCCTGCTGTTCTGCTTGCTGCTGGCCGCACCCGGCCAGAGCTACAACGCAAGCGGCAATACCATGGCGCCACACGCTCATCCGACGCTCCCTTCCAGACTGACTTCGAGCAGCTTCTGCGCTTCCACCGCGAACTCCATCGGCAACTTCTGCAGCACTTCGCGCACGAACCCATTCACCAGCAGCGCCACGGCCTCCTCTTCGGGAATGCCACGCGAGCGGAGGTAGAACAGCTGATCGTCGGACAGTTTCGTCGTCGTCGCTTCGTGCTCGAATTGCGCATCCGGCGTACGCGTCTCAACATAGGGCACCGTGTGCGCCGAGCATTTGTCCCCGATCAGCAGCGAGTCACACTGCGTGAAGTTGCGCGCGCCTTTGGCCTTGGCATGCGCGGAGACAAGGCCGCGATAGGTGTTGGACGAGCGGCCGGCCGAGATACCCTTGGAGATGATCCGGGAACGCGTGTTGCGCCCCAGGTGGATCATCTTCGTGCCGGTGTCCGCTTGCTGGCGGCCATTGGTGACAGCGATCGAGTAGAACTCGCCTGAGCTGCCGTCGCCGCGCAGGATGCAGCTTGGGTACTTCCAAGTGATAGCCGAGCCTGTCTCGACCTGCGTCCAGCTGATCTTCGAACGCGCCCCGCGGCAATCGCCGCGCTTGGTCACGAAATTGTAGATGCCGCCTTTGCCCTCGGCGTCACCTGGCCACCAGTTCTGCACCGTCGAATATTTGATCTCGGCGTCATCCAGCGCGACGAGTTCGACCACCGCCGCGTGTAGCTGGTTTTCGTCGCGCATTGGCGCTGTGCAGCCTTCGAGGTACGAAACGTAGGCGCCCTTATCGGCGATGATCAGCGTGCGCTCGAATTGGCCGGTGCCTTGTGCGTTCATGCGGAAATAGGTCGAAAGCTCCATCGGGCAGCGCACACCCGGCGGCACGTATACGAATGAGCCGTCGGAGAAGACGGCGCTGTTGAGCGTGGCGAAAAAATTATCCGACGGTGGGACGACCGACCCGAGATATTGCTTCGCCAGCTCCGGGTGCTCGCGCACCGCTTCGCTCATCGAGCAGAAGACGACGCCAGCCTTCGCCAGCTCCGCCTTGAACGTGGTGATGACGCTGACGCTATCGAACACAGCGTCGACCGCGACTTTCGGGGCGCCCTCGACGCCCAGCAGCACCTCGGCTTCTTTCAAGGGAATGCCGAGCTTCTTGTAAGTCTCCAGAATCTCGGGATCGACCTCGTCCAGGCTCTTGTACTTCGCGCCTGACTTCGGCGCCGCGTAGTAGCGCGCCGCCTGGTAGTCGATCGGTGGGTAGCGCACGAGCGCCCAGGTCGGCTCATCCATCGTTTGCCAGCGGCGGAACGCTTCGAGCCGCCACTGCAGCATCCATTCCGGCTCGTCCTTCTTCGCCGAGATGTAGCGAACGATCTCCTCATTCAGCCCCGGCGGCGCCAATTCCTGCTCGAGCTCGGTGACAAATCCGTGCTTGTACTTCTCCGCTTCGAGCGCTCGCGTGGCCGCGACCGTGCCCTTGTCGATAGTCTCCTTCACCGCGCTCATGCCGCCGCTCCCTGCGCGCGGCGCACTGCTACCTTTTTGAGCGCATTGAGCGCCTCGTCGACATCCGCCTCCTTCGACTCGTGGCCGAAGCTCACTCGCAGCGCCGCCTTCGCCAGGTCGGGCGCGACGCCCATCGCCGCGAGCACCCGGCTGGACCGCACTTTGCCTGACGAACACGCCGCGCCAGAGCTGACAGCCACGCCTTCGAGATCCATGGCGATGACGGCGGTTTC
>JBQTJK010000172.1:0-6519 GCA_052387215.1 Caulobacteraceae bacterium | reverse complement strand
GGCTGACGCCGGTGGACTACGCCCAGCGATGGGCAAGGAAGGAAGAGCTTGATGGACGCCCATCGTGGGCGTTTGATGCAGACCGGATTCCAGTCGCCGCTGGATGAGCGATGGGGGTCACGTCACCAAGCCAATGGGTTGAAGATGCCGCGCAGCCGTTCTCGAAGCGCGTCGATGAGTTTTAGGAGATGGCGCAGCGCATCTATTCGGCTGCGTAGGCGAGGGCGGCGCGCACGTCTTCCTCGCTGAGGTCAGGAAAGCCCTTCAGCACCCAGGCCATGTCTGCGCCGGCCGCAAATTGGCGCACCACCGCTTCCACCGGCACGCGCGTACCGGCGATGACGGGCTTGCCCATCATGATTTTTGGATCGCGGGCGATCCGGGGATGCGCAGCGGCGTTCATGGACAGAATATAGCGCAACCTTGGGAAACTTCCCACCGTACGTCGCCGCTCACCTTCCCCCCGGCCGCACGGGGAACTTGTGAACAGCGTAGCGATCATTATCCCACGTGGTCTTCGAGTCACGCCTGTGAGCGAATCAGCTTAACTCGTTCACGCGCCGACATGATCGGCGGGTAATAGTGGGAGTCGCCAATGACGACCGATTCCAGAAAACAAACCAGCGAGCGCGCATCGAGGCTCGCGTCCGAAGTGCTGAACGGCAAGCAGCCTACCCGCGCCGAGATCGAGACGCTTGCTGCCTCGGTTCTTGGACAGGACGAGACGCGCGGTCAGCGTTCGGGCGAACAGAAGCCAAAGTAGGCTCTTTCAAGCGAACAATGCGGACAACGCAGCGCGTGGGAATCCGGATCACACCGGAAACCTGTGCGCTGCATGCCCCGTCGAGGCCGCCGAGATTTGGCGCCAGCGCCTTCAGATCGTCGCCGTCATGGATCAGCCACCCCACTGACGCCACGCGCACGACACCGCCCGGCTCGAAGTTTTGCAGATGGCTCCACGCACTCACGGGCTGGGCGCTGTCTTCCCATTCGATCAGCACAAGCGGGCACTCGCTCATGGCGGCAAAGCTGGAGCGAACTGCTTAATCTTTCCCTTCTCTGCGCGAGGGAGAGAAGGTGAGCAAATTCCGAAACGTCGCGGAATACGCTACTGCTTGGCTTTGCCCGAGTGCGTCACCGCATAGCCGAGCAGGCCGACGGCGGCCGCGGCGAGCGCGGCCGTGGCGATTGGATGCTCGCGCACCTCTTCTCCAGCCTTCCTCGCCAAGTCGGTTGATTGCTTCTTGATCTTGTCGGCGAGATCCGAAGCGGCGTGGACGAATTTCTGGGCCGCTTCCGCTACCGCGTCGTCGCCGTGCGTTCCGACGTGCCGCGTCATGCGCCCAAGCGCGCGGACGACATCGTCATAGTCTTCGGATAGTTCCGTCATCAGTTGCTTCGTTGCCTGTGCCATGGCTCGGCCTCCTCATATGACGGCAACGGCCAATGACGCTGATCGGTTGCGAAACACGTTGATGCTGATCACCTGTGACGCGTCCTCGTACCGCATTACAGGCCGTCCAGCCGCGCTCACGACGTCCGCGGGGAGGCTCAATGTGAATCTATCCCACACGAAATCCGGCTAACGCCTTGAATCCCAAGCAAACGAAGAAAATCTGTCCGCCCCCTCCCAAACCGGGCGCATGATGCATGCATCGCTCCGCTGGAGGGCAGTCGGCCGCTGTTCGAACCGATGCGCGAGCGTGGTGATGAGCGTGAAGCGCCGAAACGATCCCTCGGATTGCACGGCGCTGAAGCCCACAGAGCACCATAACTGTGGGAGGAAGCACCGGACTTGCGTGAACAGCGCAACCCGCACGCCGTCGGGGACCGCCGGACGGTGTGAAAAACCGCCGTTGAGCGGCCCGGCGCAAGTCGATCACGGGACGCGAGAGATCGCGTCGTTGGCGCCGGTCAAACGGCGCAATTTGCTGGCGCGTTCTCTCGCGTCCCGCCCTCTACTTTTTTGGGCCGCATGGTCAACAAGGTTGGCGTGCGCCCACCTCCTCCTTGTTGGTGTTGGTGGGCGCGAAGCGGCCGGAGGAGGTGCGCCCACTCGTGTTTGAAAGTCAGGCGATGAGGGCACACCCCTCAGTCATCGCTTCGCGATGACAGCTCTCCATCGAGGGGAGCAGCGGGATTAGGCTGCGACGCGTGTGTTGGCGGGCTTGCGCGCCACGCCGTTCTCGAGCGTGAAGCTCTCGCAGCCCTCGGGCAGCGTCTCGCCGGCGCCGAGCAGCAGCACGCCGCCAGGCCTCAGCGCATCGGCAATGCGCGCCAGCACGGCGATGCGTGTCTCCGTGTCGAAGCTCGCCAGCACGTGCGCGAGCACGATGATGTCGAAGTGCCCAAACTGGCCGGGATGCTTCATCAGATTGAAGCTCTCGAACCTGACCCCGGCGCGCAGGCGATCGGAAATGCGCCACAGATCGCCTGCCTTCTCGAAATAGGCGATCAATTTGCGGATCGGCAGCCCGCGCTGGATTTCGAACTGCGTGTAAAGCCCGGCCCGCGCCTTATCGAGGAGACGCTCGGAGAGATCAGTCGCAACAATCTCAACCGCCGGGTTCAAGCCCTCATTGCGCATCTCGTCGACGATCATCGCAATCGAATAGGCCTCTTGGCCGGTCGCGCACGCGGCCGACCAAATCCGCACCCGCTCATGCCCGCGCTTGGCCAGCGCGCCCGGAAGGATCTCTGTCCGCAGCTTCTCGAACTGCGCGCGATCCCTGAAGAAGCGCGTGTCGCTCTGCGCGAGACTGTCGGCAATCGCGTTCCACAACGCGCCATCGGCGCGCGTGCGCGCAACGTTGATCAGCTCCGGCACGCTCGCGAATCCCTCGCGCCGCGCCAACGGCTGCAAACGGATGGCGATGGCGCCACCCATCTCGCGCGTCAGCACCGCACCCGAACGCAGCTTCACTTCGCGGGCAATCAAAGCGACTTCGGCGTCGTTCAGCATCAGATCAGGCCCGCCTCGGCGAACTTGGAATGGAGGATATCGCCGTCGAACGGCTTCATCATGTACTCGTCCGCGCCCGCCTTCAGCGCTTCTGAGATGCGCTCGACGTCATTCTCGGTCGTGCAGAACACCACCGTCGGCTTGTCGCCGCCGGGCTCTTGCCGAAGCTGCTTCAGGAAATCGATGCCGCTCATCACCGGCATGGTCCAATCGAGCAGGATCGCATCCGGCATCCGCCGCCGGCACGCCTGCAGCGCTTCGAGCCCGTCGGCCGCTTCCTCAATCTCAAAGCGCATATCTTCAAGAATGCGGCGCGCGACTTTGCGGATCACGCGGCTGTCGTCGACGACAAGGCAGCGTCTCATGAGCGAACTCCGTCGGATTCGCCGCGACTTTTCGGATGCGCCGGTTAATGGAGCTTAAAGTCTTGTGGCATCAGAGCTTGAACGCCGCCGAGCGCGCGATCAGCTCCACTTTGCCCTCGGGCTCGCCTGGCGTTTCGCGGGCGGAAAGGTCAACCCCGCCCTGGCGCGCGAGCAGGCCAGTCAGCGTCGGCTGGATGGTGTGGCCGGTCGGCTCTTCGCCTTCGCCGCGAAGCGCGGCGGAGGTCGCGTCCTTCAGTTTTGCGCGCGGGCCCGTGGCGGTGACAAGAATCTCTCCGCCCTCGCCTTGTTTCGCCGCCGCAATCTCGACCTTGCCCCCGCGCGGCAGGCACTCGTTGGCGATCAGCAACAAGTTGACGATCACGCGCACCGCCGGCCGCGGCATCTGCACGGCTGGCGCCGACCACACAAGCTCGGGCTTCAGCACGCTGTAGAGCTTCACCGCCACCGCGCGGCCTTCTTCGAGTTCGCTGTCGCCTTCGGCCATCGCGCCGGCCATGGCGAAACGGAAGAACTCAAGCTTCGCCCACGCTTTGCCGACGCCATGGTCCAAGAGCGAAAGCGCATCCGGATCGGCCTTGCCGTCGCCGTCTTTGATCATTTCGAGGCCCTGGATGATCGCGCTCATCGGCTCGACCATGTCGTGGCAGATGCGCGAGGCGACAAGCGCGGTCAGCTTCGTGTTCTCGATCATAACGCGCTCCGAAATGGGGGAAGGGCCGAACATAGACGATTCGAGCCCGGTGGAGGGGTTCAAAGCTGGCTCAAGCGGCGCCACATGGGGTGCTTCTCATTGAAAAGGCGATGCCATGACGGCTGAGGCTGTGGCGAACGGTGGATTTGGCCTGGAGCACGCAGTTGCTTTGCTGGCCACCGGCGTGGTCGCCGCGCCGATATTCTTGCGGCTCGGTTTGGGTTCCGTGCTCGGCTATCTCGCCGCGGGTCTTGCAATTGGCCCCCACGGACTGCGCGTCGTCAACGATCCAGACGCCATCCTCTACTTCGCCGAATTCGGCGTCGTCATGTTCCTGTTTCTGATTGGTCTCGAAATGCGCCCAGCGAAACTGTGGGCGCTGCGGCGGGATATCTTCGGCCTAGGGCTGGCGCACGTGCTCGCGTGCGCCGCGGTCGTGACCGTCGTCGGCATGTTGTGGGGCTGGGGCTGGCAGACGGCGCTCATCGCCGCTCTCGGCTTTGCGCTCTCATCGACCGCCGTGATCATGAAGATGCTCGACGACGCCGGCGAGAGTTCATCGCCCGCGGGGCAGCGCGCCGTCGCCATCCTATTGTTTGAAGATCTCTCGATCGTGCCGCTGTTGGCCTTCGTGGCTGTGTTGGCTTCGTTTGCCGGCGCTGCCGAACCAACACAACCCTGGTGGCAGAGCGCTGGGCTTGCAATTGTCGCGATCGCTGCCGTGTTCGTGCTCGGCCGCTGGGCGCTCAATCCATTGTTCGCAATGCTCGCGCGTACGGGCGCACGCGAAGTCATGACGGCGGCGGCGCTTCTGGTCGTGCTCGGTTCGGCGCTGTTCATGGAGTGGGGCGGACTTTCGATGGCGATGGGCGCTTTCCTCGCCGGCGTGATGCTGTCGGAATCGTCGTTCCGCCATCAGCTCGAAGCCGACGTGGAGCCGTTCCGCGGTTTGTTGCTCGGGCTCTTCTTCATGAGCGTGGGCATGTCGCTCAACGTGCCCGTCGTGATCGAGGACTGGCGCACGATTGCACTGGCCGTGCTTGCATTCATGACGGCGCAGGGAGTCGCGGTCTACGCTGTGGCGCGTGCGTTCAACGCCGATCATGCCGAAGCGCTGCATCGTGCCGCGCATTTCGCGCAGGGCGGCGAGTTCGCGTTCGTGCTCTATGGGGCGGCCCTTGCAGTGGGCGTATTCGATGCGCGCATCGCCTCGATCATGACGGCCGTCGTTATCCTCTCGATGGCGCTTGCGCCGCTCGTCGTTATGGCGCAGCGGCGGTTCGCCCCTAAGCCGAAGGAATCGCTGGACGGTGTGGAGGAAGCGCACGATCTGGGCGGACGCGTCCTGTTCATCGGCTTCGGACGCTTTGCACAGCTGGCGGCGCAATCGCTGCTCGCGCGCGGCGTGGAGATGTCCTTGATCGAAACCGACGTGGAAATGATTCAAGTCGCCGCCACGTTCGGGTTCAAGATTTATTACGGTGATGGCACCCGTCTCGACGTGCTGCGTGCTTCCGGCGCTGGTGCAGCCGAAGCCATCCTGGTCTGCGTCGACAAGCCGGAGACGACCGACCGCATCGTCGCGCTGGTGAAGTCCGAATTTCCCCACGCCAAGGTGTTCGCGCGCTCGTTCGATCGCGGCCACTCGATGCGCTTGGTGAAGGCAGGCGTCGACTATCAGATCCGAGAATTGTTCGAGTCCTCGCTTGCCTTCGGCGCCGCCGTTTTGCGGGAGCTAGGTTTCTCCGACATCGAGGTCGCGGAAACTATTGAAGATGTGCGTGAGCGTGACGCCGAGCGTTTCGAGCTACAGCTCGCCGGCGGCATCGAGGCGGGCCGCTCATTGTTCCGCAACAATACGACGACACCGCAGCCGACACCGTTCACGAGGCCGCGGCGTGAGGGCCAGGCGCTCAACGAGGAAGCGGAAGACATCATTGGCGAAGCCGAAGATGCATGACGTTGCGGCGCCGGTTCGCGCTCGCATCTTTGCTGATAAGATGCTCTGAGGAGGCGTCCGATGAAGCCCGAGTTCCGCACGATCGACACGAACGGCATCAAGCTGCGCGCCGCGATTGAGGGCGAGGGGCCGCTCATCGTCATGGTGCACGGCTTTCCCGAGAGCTGGTATTCGTGGCGCCATCAGATGGCGCCGTTCGCGGCGGCCGGCTTCACGGCGTGCGCGATCGATGTGCGTGGCTACGGCGGCTCCGACAAACCTCACGCGGTCGAAGCCTATGCAATGAAGGAGCTTGCGGCAGATGTCGCGGGCGTCATCGACGCGCTTTCGTCCGCCAATCCCGCCGTGCTGATCGGTCATGATTGGGGTGCGCCGATCGTTTGGCACACCGCAGTGCTGCATCCGAGCAAGGTTCGGGCGGTCGCGGGGTTGTCGGTGCCATACTTCGGTCATCTGCCGATGCCGGCGACGCACATCTACAAGGCGCAGTACACCGATCAAGGCAAGTTCTTCTATCAGG
>JBQTJK010000171.1:0-4526 GCA_052387215.1 Caulobacteraceae bacterium | reverse complement strand
AAGCGGTGTCGCTTAGACGAACAGCATTCGGCGTGGCGACCCTTTCGGCTGCGCGGGTGTTCCAGCTCGCATCGAGCTTCATCGCCATTCCGTTCCTGGCGCGCATGCTGACGCCGCCCGACTTCGGGTTGGCCGCGCTCGCTCTTTCGATGGTGGCGTTCTTCGCGTTAATCAACGACGCAGGGTTGGGGCGCTCGCTCGTGCGGGTCGACGAAAGGGACACTGAAGCCTGGTCCAGCGCGTTCTGGGCCGCAATACTTCTGTCATCGGCGTTTGCGGTTGTAATATTCCTGCTGTCATGGCCGGCAGCGGCGTTCTTCAACGAGCCGCGCCTTACACCGATCATGATGACGCTGGCGCTCGCGCCCTTGCTCATGGGCTTGGTCGATATCCCGGCCGCAGCGCTGCTACAGAAGGAGAAATTCCAGTGGTTGGCTGGCGCCGAGTTCGCCGCCGGCGTGAGCGGCATCGTTGTCGCCTTGGTCATCGCCTTCAATGGCGGCGGCGCTTGGGCTCTGGTTTGGCAACACCTCACTCAACGCGCTGCGAAGCTCATTGTCGTTTTCCTCGTCAGCCGTTTCCAGGTTCGCCCGGTCTTCAAGCCTTCGCGCTTTGCTGAGCACATCGGCTTCATGCGCGACACTGTTGGGTGGTCGATGACCATGTTCGTCAGCCGCCAGGCCGACACGCTCATCGTCGGCAAATTTCTCGGCGCGGCGACGCTGGGCCTCTACAACGTGGCGGTTCGCATCATGCAGCTGCCGGTCAACATCCTCGGCGGGTCGCTGCACAGCGCGATCTATCCGCGCTTTGTGCAGGTGCGCGAAAACCCAGAAGCTCTACGACAGCTCATCCTGTTCACAACGATGGCACAGGCAGCCTTCGTGTTTCCGCCGATAGCGGCGATTGCCGGTGCGAGCGACGCGTTCTTCACCTTGCTGCTTTCCGAGCGATGGGAAGCCTCAGGAGAAATTTTCACGCTGCTGGCGGGCACAGCCGCGATTCAAACCGTGGTCGCGATCAACGGTTCGCTGCTGCAAGCCGTTGGGCGGACTGGCGCGCGCCTGCGCTTAACAGTGGAGTACGCGATCCTGTGGACCCTGTCGGCGCTGATCGCGGCCCAGTTCGGCATCAATGCCGTCGCGCTCGGCTGCACGCTAGTGACGCTTCTCTACCTGCCGCGCCTGCTTTATCTCTACCTGCGGCCGATCGATCTGCCGATTGTGGACTTCGTGCGCATCCTAGTCGGGCCAACCGTGGTGGCGCTTGCCGTCTTCGCGACCCACCGCACCTTGATTTCGGTCTATGACATTGGCCACTGGCCGCAGATCGGCATGGCCATCTTGGAGACGCTCACAGCATACGCGCTGCTGGTTGGGTTCAGTCGCCGCGAGATCGTCGGCCGCCTCCAAACCGTTCGTACAATCTTCTCGTCGCCGGGCGCAGTTGCCGCAAAATAAGAATCGCTCGCGCTATCCACGTGAACGATATGTCGCCACGCCTTGATCCGGCAGCCAGAGTCCCTCGGGCGGGGCGCCGGTCTGCCAGAACACGTCGATCGTTATGCCGCCGCGCGGATTCCAATAGCCGCCGATGCGCAACCATTGCGGGCTAATCGCGTCGATCACCCGCTTAGCCACGGCCAGCGTGCAGTCCTCATGAAACGCGCCATGGTTGCGGAAGCTCTGGAGGAAGAGCTTCAGGCTCTTCGATTCCACGATCCAATCCGCCGGTGCGTAATCGATGACGAGAACGCCGAAATCCGGCTGTCCAGTGACAGGGCAAAGGGACGTGAACTCCGGCGCGGTGAAGCGCACCAGAAAAAGCGGTCCCGGTTGCGGGTTTGGAACGCGCTCAAGCCTGGCTTGATCCGGGCTCGCAGGGATCGCGCTCGGTGCGCCGAGCTGCGTGAGGCCCTTCGGGTCGATGCTCATGCCCGCACACTTGAAGAGCCGCGCGCTCCCTGGCAAGCCGCTAATGGAGAACGGAGCCTCCCATGCGCGATTTCGAGAACAAGGTTGTCCTCATCACTGGCGCCTCGACTGGACTAGGCGCCGCGCTCGCGGTTGGGGCCGCCGCGCGCGGGGCAAAGGCCGTGATCATCAACTACGCCAAGAGCCAAGCCGAAGCCGAAGCGACGGCCGAAGCCGTGCGGGCGGCGGGCGCGGAAGCCGTGCTGGCGCAAGGCGATGTTTCAGACGACGCCGCTTGCAGGGCGGTCGCCGAGAAGGCGCAGCCCTATGGCCGCATCGACGCGCTCGCCAACAATGCCGGCGTCACCAAGTTCGCGCCCGCGCATGGCGATCTTGATGCGCTCTCCCGGGAGGATTTCGAGCGCGTCTTCGCCATCAATGTCATCGCGCCATTCCAGATGCTGCGGGCGGCGCGGCCATTGCTGGGAGCCGCCGAGCGCGCCAGCGTGCTGATGGTCTCCTCCATCGCCGGCGTCACCGGCATCGGCTCGTCCGTGGCCTACGCTTCGTCGAAGGGCGCGCTGAATACGATGACGCTTTCGCTGGCGCGCGTGCTCGGACCCAAGATCCGCGTCAACGCGCTGTGCCCTGGCTTCATCGACACGCCCTGGCACGAAAAGGGCATGGGTGCGGCGTACGCCGAGCGCGTCCGCGAGGGCACGATCAAAATGACGCCGCTCCAGGCCGCCTCCACCGCTGAAGACATTGCAGACGCCGGACTTTTCTTCCTTTCCGACGCCTCGCGTCATGTCACCGGCGAAACGTTGCTCGTTGACGCCGGCCTGCATCTAGGCTTCGCCTCGCTGTCGCAGCGCTAATGCAACAGTGCGCAAACTTGCAGCGCTGAAGACTCTACTCGCCCAATAAATCGGCGCAGCGTCATTGCGTGGCGCTGTTGCAACGATAGAGCTTTTTCGCAACACCGACTCCGCACACGGTCCGTCTGCTTAACCAATCGTTCACGTTAAGACGTGAGCCTCGCCGATGAGCGGCGAGAACCGCGGGGAAATGAGGATGCGCAACATGAAGAAAATCATTGGCCTCGCCGTCCTGGCGACGGCTGCAGGTGTCGGCGCGGCGAGTGCCGAAGGCACGGTTTCGGCTAACGTCGCATTGGTCAGCGACTATGTATTCCGCGGCGTTTCGCTGTCGGACAACGGCCCAGCGATCCAGGGCGGCTTCGATTATGAAGCGGAGATGTTCTACACCGGCGTGTGGGCGTCGAACGTCATCGATGGGATTGAGATCGACGTCTATGGCGGCTTCACGCCGTCGACCGGCCCGATTGATTGGGACCTGGGCGCCATCGCCTACTTCTATCCTGGCGCCGACGACGATGGCGCGGAGTTCGATTACGTCGAGCTGAAGGCCGAAGCGAGCCACGATTTTACCGAGCAATTCACGGCTGGCGCAGCGGTCTATTACGCACCCGAAAACTACGGTGACACGGGTGACGCGCTCTACCTGGAGATCAACGGCGCTTTCCAGGTCACCGACGCATTCGCGGTCGACGCCGCCTATGGCAACCAGAACGTCGAAGAGCCTGCCGGCCCGGGCACCGAGGACGATTACAACACCTGGAACGTCGGAGCGACGTGGGGCGTGCACGGGTTCGAACTCGACCTGCGCTATCACGACACCGACATCGAAGCCGGCTCCAACATCGAAGCCTACACGTACGGCGAGTCGAGCTACGACGCCGCCGTCGTCGTCACCGTCGGCCGCACGCTCTAATCAAGCACAAGAACCACACGTCACTTCGGCCGCCCTTCGGGGCGGCCGTTTTGTTTTCAAGCTGGCCATTTCGGCGCGCGGCTGACCATGCCCGGTGTTGTCCTGCCCAGTACGCCGCCGATGAAATGCGCGGCTTCGACAGCACGATCGAGATCGACGCCGGTGTCAAAGCCCATGCGCGTGAACATGTAGAGCAGGTCTTCCGTCGGCACATTGCCCGCCGCACCCGGCGCGAACGGGCAGCCGCCGATGCCGCCGAGCGAGCCATCGAGCACGCGCACGCCCTCCTCCACTGCGGCTACCGCGTTCGCGAGGGCCGTGTTGCGCGTGTTGTGAAAGTGCGCGCGCAATTGAATGCCTTCGGGGATCGCCGCTTTCACCGCGCGAAAGCGCTCGCGCACATCGGTTGGCGCGCCAACGCCGATCGTATCGGCGAGCGCGAGTTCGAAGATGTCCTGGTGCGCGCACATCTCGGCCACGGCGACGAGGCGCTCGACAGAGACTTCGCCGTCGAACGGACAACCAAACGCCGTCGAAATGGTCGCCGACAGCCGCGCGCCGCCATCCCGCGCTTTCGCCGCTGCTTCTGGCCAAACGCGAAACGTCTCCTCGACCGTCCCACCATTGTTGCGAATGGAGAAGCCGTCCGACGCGCAGAAGACGTAATTGATCTCCCTCGCGCCCGCGGCCAAGGCGCGCTCAACGCCGCGCACGTTGAGCGCGAGCGCGATGAAGGTCGCGTCGTTGCGCTTTGGCAGCCCGGCGAAGACGGCGTCGCCGTCCGCCATCTGCGGCACTTTCTTTGGATTGACGAAGCTG
>JBQTJK010000170.1:0-24137 GCA_052387215.1 Caulobacteraceae bacterium | reverse complement strand
ATCGCCAAGCTTGTGCCTGCCGACTTCAAGGACTTCGCCGGCGTGCGCACATGGGCGATCGATCCTGTGCTGGCCGACAAACTCTGGACGCTGAGCGAGCGCATGACCGGCGTGACCTTCGCGGCGAGCTAAGCACGGAGCGCACGGCCCGCTCTGGTCGGACGCGGAATTTCCCCGCCTGGCGCTGGGAAGCGCCAGCTGAGCGTCGCTGCCTTTCATCCTTTGTTGACGCTGTTGTGCGCATCGCGATCAACCAATCCGAAACGCCAAGGCTGTTAATACTGGCGAAACGCTCAGTTGAAGCGTGTGGTGGGCCAGTCAATGCCGGACATCGCCAAGACCGCCGCCAGAACCGGTGTGCGCCGCGCCTGGATTGGCGTGGGCGTGCCCATTGTCGCGCTTGTCGTCGTCATCATCATGCTGGCTGTGGCCACGTTCGCCTCGTTTGCGCGCGATCAGGATCGAGCTTTCACGCAAGCCAGCACCACCCTCGTCGCCAACGGCTTGGCAGGCAGGGCGCGGGCGGAAGGCGATATTGGCCTTGACTACGCCAATTGGAATGAGGCGTTCGAGCATATCAGCGCGCGCTGGGATCAGGACTGGGTAGAGGGCAACATTTATTCCAGTGTGGCCGAAGGGATGATCCTGTTCCGCGCCGATGGCGCGGTTCGGTTCAACTGGTTCAATGAAGAGTTTGCGCCGCAAGCGGGGTCGCTGGCTGCGGCAGCAGTTGAAGCCGCGACCAAAATCCCCCACCTGCGCCGTCTCGCACGCGCGCCCACGCCGGCTGAGACCGTGGGGCGCACCTATACCCGCATCGGCGACCAGCTCATCGTGGTCGCCGTCGCTCCGATCACACTCGAGGACAACGCAGCGCGCATCGCCCCTAATCCGCTCGGCGGCTACGACTACTTGGCTGTCGTGGAAGTGATCACCGCGCAGGACATGGCCAGAGCCAGCGCTTCGATGTCGCTTGACGATTTTCGCTTCACTGGATCGGCGCCGCAAGTCTCGCACAACATGATCGCCTTTCCGGTCATCTCCGCTGACCGTCAGCGCGTCGGAGAACTGCAATGGCGAAATACCCGTCCCGGCGCTGCGTACTTCCAACGCAGCGTAGGGCCGGTCATTCTCGGGCTCTTGTGCATCGGCGCGCTGACGTTGTTGATCGCACGCCAGCTTGTCGTGCGTCAGATTGGCGCCATGGCGCACGGCGAAGCCGCACTTGAGTCAAGCCGCCTCAAGGCGGAGTTTCTCGCCAAGGTCGGTCACGAGCTTCGGACCCCGCTGAATGGCATTATCGGCTACGCCGAAATCATCCAGGAAGAAACCGACTCGGCCATCGCGCGCGAGGACGCCGACCGCATCATAGCCGCTGCGCGTCATCTGGAGCATCTGCTCAACGACATCCTCGACCAGTCGCGGCTCGACGCAGGCCGCATAAACGTGAAGCGTGAAGTGTTGCCGGTGGCGGGCATGCTTGCGGAAGTGCAGGGGCTCGCGGGCCCGTTGGCGCGCACCGCAGGCGTCACGCTTTCGGTGCAGCCATGCGCGACTGCAAACTATATCGTCGCCGATCACGTACGCTTGCGCCAATGCCTGTTGAACCTCATCAGCAACGCCGTCAAGTTCGCGCCGCGCGGCAATGTCATCATCAGGACCCGCGTTGAGGCGCGTCAAGGCGGCGACATCGTCGTGTTCGACATCGTCGACGACGGCATTGGCATCGCAAAGTCGGATCTCGAAAACCTGTTCAAGCCCTTCAGCCAGGCCAACGAGCACGTGAGCGTAACCTACGGCGGCACCGGTCTCGGCCTCTCCATCTCGCGCGATCTCGCGCGCGCCATGGGCGGCGACGTCACAGTGGTGAGCGAGCTCAACAAGGGCTCGACGTTTAGTCTGTTGATCCCTGTCGCTTCGGCGAGCGCCCTGCGCGCCGCGTGAGCGAAGGGCTCAAGCGAGCCGGATTTCCCGCAATCGCTCGTACAGGAAATCGTGCGCCGTGATTGGCTTAGGGTAGCGGTTCGGGTTGTCCGGCGTGATGCAGCTCGGCGCCGTTTCGATCAGATAGTCCGGCGCGAAGTGCAGAAAGAACGGGATCGAGTAGCGTGGCAGGTGCGCCCGCTCTGGCGCGGGGTTGACGACGCGATGCGTCGTTGACGGCAGCACGTGGTTGGTCAGCCGCTGGAGCATGTCGCCGACATTCACCACCAGCGCGCCGTCAGGGGGATTGACGTCAAGCCACTCGCCTTCGCGCGTCAGCAGCTGCAGTCCGGCTACCTCGGCCCCGAGCAAAAGCGTGATGACATTGATGTCCTCGTGCGCTTCCGCGCGCACGCCATCGGGATTCGGCGGCGTCGGCGGATAGTGCAACAGCCGCAGCACCGAATTGCCATCGTGTACCGCCTCGCCAAAGAAATCGCGGGGCAAGTTTAGGAACAGCGCGATCGATTCCAGCAGCTCCAGCCCAAGAGCATCGAGCGCCTCGTAGAGTGCATACACGTCTGCTCGAAACGACGGCGTTTCTGACGGCCACACGTTGTGCGGCATGTACGGCCGGAAGCGATGTCCGTCGGGCAATTCGCGCCCGACGTGCCAGAACTCCTTGAGATCAACCTTGTCGGCGCCCTTGGCGGCCTCGACCCCAAACGGGATGTAGCCGCGCTGTCCCGCGCCGCCGGCGATGTGATAGCGCTGCTTCACGCTTTCCGGCAGCGCGAAGAAGTCCCTTGTGGCCCGAACAGCGCGCTCGATCGTTCCGGCATCGAGCCCATGATCGCCTACAATTGCGAAGCCGAACCGCGCATAGCTTTCGCCCATCGCGCGCGCGAACCCCTCAGGATCGGCGCGCCGTTCGCGCATGGATAAGGCGGGCAGGGCGTCCTGTGCCATGCGCGCAAATTGCGCCGCTTTGGTCCGGCGCTCAATGTCTTAAGGTCGCGTTTACGATTCGGAGCCGAGCGTCGGCGCCTACTGCCGGAGACGCTACCCATGTTTTTCTTTGGACCGCATTCCTGGCGCGGTGAGAGCGGTCGCCGCTATCGTTTCAAATGCGCTCTGACCAAGTCCGGGCTGCCGCCGGAGGGCGTTGGCGGCATCTACGTTTTCGTGCGCCGTCGGTGGGCGTTCTTGATGGAACCGCTCTATGTCGGCAAAGCCGCCGACCTGCGATCGCGCCTGCTTGGCCACGAAAAGTGGGGCCGCGCCTTTTGGTACTACGGCGCCACCGAACGTTACGTGCTGGGTCCCATCCGCGACGAAGTGGATCGCCGCCGGATCGAGGAAGACCTGATCAAAGGCCTGAAGCCCCGCATGAACGACATGGAGATTCCGCAGGCCAGGGCCGCGAAACCCAGGCGAACGGCAGCGGCGGCGCGCGCCTTCGACCTCTCTGCGCTGCTAGGCCGCCGTCCACAGCGGGCGTGATTGCTTGACCCGCCCGGCCCGCCGCGCGACAGGGCGGGCCGTGAACGACCTCCAGCAGAACGACCCTGACAAGCCGCCGCCCGGCCGCAAGCCTGGCCTATGGGCGCGGCTTGTGGAGTTCGTCAACAACATGGACGCACGCGCCTGGCGCGCCGTGATCATGTCGGCCGCGAGCGTTGTGGTCGTGCTGGCGCTGCTGATTGTCGGCCGCTTCTATTACGGCGATGAGATCGAAGCCTTCATCGATAACACCTTAGGTCAAGCCAACCGCGGCCATTGGGGGCTGTTGGCGACGATCCTGGTCTTCACGCTCACCGCCTATGTCGGCGCGCCGCAATTCGTACTGATCGGGGCCTGCGTCCTCGCCTTCGGTCCTGAGCGAGGCTTCTGGTACGCATGGATCGCCACCATCTTCTCCGGCGCCGTCACCTATTTCACCGGCCGCCTCGCCAGCGCCGAGACGCAAAAGCGCTTCGGCGGCGCGACAGGCGGGCGCTTCACCCGTTTCATGGGCAAGAACGCCTTTCTCGCCAGTCTGATTGTGCGCTCGCTGCCGACCGCGCCCTTTGTCGTCGTCAACATGGCGTTCGGCGCCGCGCGCGTGAACTTCTGGGCCTTCATCTTCGGACTTGCTATTGGCGTGCTGCCGAAGACTGTGCTCGTCGCATTCGCCGGCGATTCAATTCTCGATGCATTGCAGGGCGAGTATCTTGCGGCTGCTGTGATGGCAGTCCTCGCCATCATCGTTTGGGTTGTGATTGCACTCATCGTGCGCAGGCTGACGCGCAATCAGGATAAAACCGAGGACTAACGCGGCGGCGCCGAATTTGTCAGAGGACGGCGCACTCGTTTGGCGGTAATCTGACGCCATGAAAAAGCTCGTCCTCGTGGCTGCATTTATCGTGGCCGCTTGCGGCCAATCCGCGCCGCCTGCCGAGCGCGGCTACGGCCCCGATCCGCAACTGCCCGAACCTCAATCGAGCGTGCTGCCAACGGTGAACACAGCTGAAGCAATTGGCTGGCCGTCAGGCGCCGCGCCGCGTGCGCCTGAGGGATTCACCGTCACGCGCTTTGCGGAGAACCTCGATCATCCGCGCTGGATTTATGTTTTGCCGAATGGCGATGTACTTGTTGCGGAAAGCTCTACCGAGGCGCAAACCGGCGGCAGTTTGATGGGCTGGATCCGCAATCGAATCCAGCGTGGCGCCGGCGCGCTCAGCGAGAGCGCTGACCGCATCACGCTGCTGCGCGATAGCGACGGCGACGGCGATGTCGACGCGCGCCACGTCTTCGCGGAGAACCTGAAGCAACCGTTCGGCATCGCGCTCGCCGGCGAGCAGCTCTTCGTTGGCAACACCGACGCCGTTGTGCGTTTTCGCTACACGGCGAATTCCGTCCGCGCGCCCGGGCGGCCCGAGACCGTCCTTCAGCTGCCTTATCGCGAAGGCGACAACGGCCATTGGACGCGCAACATCATCGCAAGTCCCGATGGGTCAAAGCTCTATGTCGCCGTCGGCTCCGCCTCCAACATCGCCGATCACGGCATGGAAGCAGAGGAGGGCCGCGCCGCGATCTGGGAATTGAATCCCGATGGCACGCAAGCGCGCATCTTCGCATCGGGCCTGCGCAATCCCGTCGGTATGGACTGGCAGCCCGAAACCGGCGCCTTGTGGGTTGCGGTCAACGAACGCGACATGCTTGGCGACAACCTCGTTCCTGACTACATCACCAGCGTGAGCGACGGTGCATTCTACGGCTGGCCCTATTATTATTGGGGCGATCATCGCGATGAGCGTGTGGACATCCCCGCCAACGTCCGCCTGCAGGCGCCAGCCGTTCCCGATTTCGCGCTCGGCGCCCATACCGCGTCGCTTGGCCTGATGTTCTACACGGCGACGGCGCTTCCCGAGCAATATCGAGGAGGCGCTTTCATCGGTCAGCACGGCTCGTGGAATCGCAGTGAGCTTGTGGGCTACCGCGTCGCCTACGTCCCGTTCGCCGACGGCCAACCCAGCGGCGAAGTGCAGGACTTCCTCACCGGCTTCCTGAACGAGCGCAACCAAGCCCAAGGCCGCCCGGTCGGCGTCGCCACTGACCGCACCGGCGCGCTGCTCGTTGCCGACGACGTCGGCAACGTCGTGTGGCGGGTGGCCTACAACGGAGCGCCGGTTCAGTAGGCGGAGCGCTAGTTCCGCGCCTCGCAGCGCCACACCAGCCGCTGCCTTGGCGTGCCTTGAGCGAAGCGCATCAGCGTTTCGTTGCGGTGCGCGACGGCGGCGGGATTCCCGTCGCAGCCGCGGCCAGCGCCGCTTTCGGCGACAGCCTGGTTCGCCGCCGCGAAGTCTTCTTCGTTCAGCGGATAGCGCTCGCGCCGGAAATCGCCCGTCGACGGATCGATCGTCAGGATGTCGAGCACGCGCGCTTCGCCCAGTACGATTGCGCGCCGGTACGCCGGACCGTTATCGAGCGGCGCATAAAGGGTGCGTTCGTTCACGCAGAGGCGTCCTGACGCGGTGAAGCTCATATCGGACACGCCCTGCGCGCCGACGCTCGCCTCGCGATCGAGCGTGCACGCAATCGATCCGCTGAACGCGGGCGTCTCTGGCGTCTCCTCCGGCTGCGTGCTCTGCGCGCGCAACAGCGCAATGCCCGCGCTCACGATCAGCACCGCCGCAACCGCAGCACCGCCGACAATAGCCACGACGCCGAGGCGCCGCCGGGCCGGCGCTTCGAACGGTTCCGGGTCGGAGACCTGAGGGTGCGTGCGGTTTGGGCCGTTTGCATGCGCTTCGTGCTGACCGCGCCGGCGCGACAGCACCACCGCGCCTAGCACGCATACCGCCACGAACAGAGCCAGCGTGCCGCCGATCAGGATCACCACGGCGATCCGCGTCAACCGGTCAGCCGTTTCGAGCTTGTTGGCCAGTTCCTCGTTTTGCGTCTGCAGCGCGGTGATCGTCTCCGCGCGTTCAGCCTCGATCCGCTCGGCGAATGACAGGCAGCGCTCGTCGCTCAGCGTCGGCGTCACGCCGGCTTCGTCGAGAAACTCCAACAACTGCCCGGCGCGGGTCGAAACTCCGCGGGTCTCGCGTGTGTCCTGGCCGGACACGTGCCATGCGTTCACGCCAATGACGCGGCCGCATTCATCAAGGAGCGGCCCGCCTGACGAGCCGGACGAAATCACCGCCTGATGGTTGATTGAGGGGATCGGCTCTCCGGTCGGCGCAGTATCACGCAGCGAGGAAATCTGTCCCGACGTGCGCGACGCTGGCGCGGGCCGCAGCAGGTCGGCCCCAGTCGCGCCCTGGTAGTCGACGTCAGGGTAGCCAAGCGCGACGACGCCATCGCCTGGACTGGGCTCCACGGTGGATATCGTCAGCGCCGGCAGCGCCGGGCCGCCAGCGAATTCCAGTAGGGCTAATTCGTTCATCGGCGAAAAGCGTATGATCCGCGCCGGGATCAGCCCGTCGCCCTCGGGCGGCACCACCGCCAGTTCGTATTCGGAGCGTTGCCGCGCCGGTGCGACCACGTGGGCATTGGTCACCACAAGGTTCGGCGCGACCACGAAGCCTGAGCCGGAGCCGTAAAGCATCCGCCCCTCGCTGGTCTGGAGAATGACCACGATACGCACAATGCCGCGCTCGGCCTCGTCGACGCTGGTCTGCGCCGCCGCGGAGCCCGCCAGCGCCACGAACAGCGCCGCCGCCAAGAACCTTAGTGCTTTGCCGACCAAGCCTTTCCCCGACCCATCCAAGGGTTGTCCCACGCGAATAATCGGGCGCCGCAACGCCCCCCGCAAGCATGCCAGCCAGTCGGCGGCGTTATGTGTCTTTCAGACCAATTGCGGCAACGAAACGGCGCTCTGCGGCGCGCCCCTTGCATCCGCGGGCGCAATCACGGCAAGTCCAGTTTCGTCGGCGAACGGGGGCGGTCGGTCGGCATGAGCGCGGGCCTGGACAAGGTTCCCGCGCGCACGCCCCCAACGCCCTTTTCCGGCCTTCCGGCTGGCGCCTTCTCAAGATTGTTAAGTTTGCCGCGTTAAGCCCGGACTGGGCTGATTCGGCCGGTGTTAAGCGGCGAGGGTTTTCACAGTATGCTCGGCAATATGTTCGGTCTTGTTGCGCCAGATCTAGCGATCGATCTCGGCACCGCGAACACGCTGATCCACGTGAAGGGCCGCGGCATTGTCTTGGATGAACCGTCGGTGGTCGCCTACGTCAACGAAGGCGGCCGCAAAGTCGTGTACGCTGTCGGCGCCGAAGCCAAGACCATGCTCGGCAAGACCCATCGCAACATGGAAGTCATCCGTCCGCTGCGCGACGGCGTCATCGCCGACTTCGATGTCGCCGAGGAGATGATCAAGCAATTCATCCGTAAGGTGTTGCCGCGCCCGGCCCTGATCTCGCCACAGATTGTCATCTGCGTGCCGACGGGCGCGACGCCGGTCGAGCGCCGCACCATTCTCGAAAGCGCGCAAGCTTCTGGCGCGCGCCGCGTGAAGCTGATCGAAGAACCGGTGGCCGCGGCGCTCGGCGCCGGCCTGCAGATCGACGATCCCACGGGCTGCATGGTGGTGGATATCGGCGGCGGCACCACCGAAATCGCGGTGCTTTCGCTCGGCGGTTTGGTCTGGTCGCGCTCGCTCCGCGAAGCTGGCGACAAGATGGACGAGGCCATCATCCAATATCTGCGCCGCCAGGAAAACCTGATGATTGGCGACTCCACCGCCGAGCGCATCAAGAAGGAAATCGGCACCGCCAAGGCGCCGGACGTCGGCCAAGGCATGTCGATGCCGATCAAAGGCCGCGACAACCTCTCCGGCGTGCCGAAGGAAATCACCGTCACTGAGGCAATGGTGGCCGACGCGCTGGCGGAGCCGGTTACGCGTATTGTCGACGCTGTGCGCCAAGCCTTCGAACAGATGCCGCCTGAACTGGCCGCCGACATCTACGACCATGGCCTGATGCTGACCGGCGGCGGCGCGTTGCTCCGCAATCTCGACACGGTTCTGCAGGAACGTATCTCGATCCGCGTGTCGGTCGCTGACGATCCGCTGCGCTGCGTCGTCAAAGGCTGCGGCATCGCGCTCGACACCATCAACTCGCAGGAAGCGCGCCGTTTGCTGACGGAAGAAGTCTGATAGCGGGTCGCGCGGTTAAAGAGGCGGCATAAGTGGCCAGGCGCAGAAGCAGCATGCGGCGCGCGGGCGCCGGAAGGCGGATCCCCGCCGGTGTCGCGCTCGGCATTGTGCTGGTCATCGGCGCTGTCGTCCTGCTTGGCATTCGCGCTGGCCGCACGCCGCAAACCGAAGTCGTGATGCAAAGCGGCGATGACGGCGCCGCCGCGGCCGGTCGTTTGGCGACCGGACCAGCGCGGGCTGGTGAAGGTTTCTTCGACCGCCTGTTCGGCGGCTGGAATGCTGCTTCTCGCATCGAGGAACTTGAGCACGAGAACCGTGAGCTGCAGGCCTGGCGCGATCTGGCCGAGCGCCTTGCCGAGCGCAACGCCCGCTACGAAGCGCTGTTGCGCATGCCGGAAGATGGTTTCGGCGAAGGCGCGGACATCGAAAACTCCATTGCCGCCCAACTCGTGCTCGACTCGGGCGGCCCGTTCATGCGCACGCTGGTCGCCAACGCCGGCGCTATGCATGGCGTCAAGGTCGGTTACATTGCGGTCAACGAGAACGGCCTCGTCGGCCGCGTTGTCTCGGTTGGCCAACGCTCGTCGCGCGTGCTGATGCTCGATGACTACAATTCACGCATCCCAGTCATGGGGGAAGCATCGCGCGTCCGCGCCGTGCTGGCCGGGCAGGCGACACGGCGTCCCGAACTTTCGCTCTATCCCTATCAGGTCCAAGCGCCCCGCATGGATTTCATCGTCGGCGCCCAAGCGCTGCGCGAAGGCGAGCGCGTCATCACGTCGGGGGACGGCGGCCTTTATCCCCGTGGCATCCCCGTCGGCGTTGCGCGCCATGAGCGCGACGGCGGATGGCGCGTCGCGCTTGCCGCCGCGCAACGGCCGATCGATTTTGTGCGTCTGATCCCGTTCGTGCCGATCGAGCCGCCGGAAGCGACAGCCCCCGAAGGCGCGACCCCGCCGCTCGGCTCCAGCTCGTCCGTCGCGGTCATCGGCCGTGAGACAATGGCGCCCCCGCCCGCCCCGTCAGCGCCGAGCGCCGCGCCTGCGCCGGCGCAGCGGCAGCGTGCGCGCCGCGAAACCGCAGAAGCGCAGCCGCAGGCGGCGAGCGCCGAACCGCAACCCCAACAGGAAACGCCGCCGCCAACTGAGCCGCCGGCGACGCCGCCGCAATGAACGCGCTTTTTCTGCGCGCTCCGAGCCGGAGCCTTCTGCGCGCATGGGGCTTCGCGCTGGCCGTCGCCAGCGTGATCCTGCCCGCGCTTCCGCTCGGGCCGTTGTTTGCGCAACCGCCGATGCCGCTTGCCGTGCTGTGGGCCGCCTATGGCTGGGCCGCTGAGGATGAAACCGGTTGGCGCGCGCCGATGACGCTCGCCGCGCTCGGCATACTGCACGATCAACTCGCCGGCGGCCCGTACGGCTTATTCGCCGCCATCTATCTTTCCGCCTACCTGATCGGCCGCTTCGCGGCAGTGATCATGTCGGCGCCCAACCTCGTCTCTCTGTGGGGCGGCTTCATCGCCACAGTGCTCGTCACTATTGGCGTCGCCTACATTCTCGCGCCGCTCGGCCTGGGCCGCAACGTGCCGATCGTGCCGTACGCCGAAGCTGCGCTTGTCACCGCCATTCTGTTTCCGTTCGTGCGGCCCCTCTACATGAGCGCCTCGCCATCCCTGCGACCGCACCCGGGAGGGCGGCGATGAAGGGCAAGAAAGTCGGCTCCACGCTGCCGAAGCGCGACGCGACGGTGATCTTTAACCGCCGCGCAACTTTGTTGTCCTTCGCTGGCGCCGGCGTGCTCGGTGCGATCCTGTTCCGCATGGGGCACTTGCAGGCCACCAATTTCATTAGCCGCGAGTACACCAACGCCGCCGACGAGAACCGCTTCGACACGCGCATCATCGCGCCGCCACGCGGCATCATTTACGACCGCTTTGGCACGGTGCTCGCGCGCACTTCCAAGGACTACCAGGTTGCGCTCCAACTTTCCGAAGTGGAAGATGTCAGCCTCATGGTCGACCGCGTCGGCGCGATCCTCGGCCGCGACGACACCTGGAAGCGCCGCGCCATCGCTAGACTCGACCAAACCAAGCGTTACGAGAAACAACCGATTGCCGTCGGCCTCAACTGGAACGAGTTCAACGCCATCAACGTCCGGCTGCCCGAACTGCCGGGCGTCAGCGCAGATTCCGCCGATGTCCGCGCGTATCCATTCGACGTCGTTTACGCTCATCCGATCGGCTATGTTCAGAAGCCCACCCAGCGCGACCTCGACAGGGTGATCGAGGCGGAGGGGGAAGGCAGCACGCGCGCCATGTATCTGCGCAATCCCTATGTGCGCATGGGCAAGGCGGGGCTTGAGGCGTCGATGGAAGAGGCGCTGCACGGCACGCCCGGCCATCGCAAAGTGATCGTCAACGCCCGCGGCGTGGAGATGGGCGAGGACGAACGCGAGCGGCGCGAACCGGTGCGCGGCTCGGGCCTGGTGCTCACCATCGATCACGAACTTCAGCGCATCGCCATGCAGAATTTTGGCGACCAGTCCGGCGCCGCTGTCGTGATGGATATCTATACCGGCGATCTCTTGGTGATGGCGTCGGCGCCAGGTTTCGATCCGAACCTGTTCGTCAACGGCATCGGCCAGCACGAATTCGACGCCTACAATCTCGATGAAAAGAAGCCGCTTTTCCACAAGGCGGTGACGGGCGTCTATGCGCCGGGCTCGACCTTCAAGATGATGGTCGGCATCGCCGCCAAGCAGGCCGGCGTGGAAGACGATTGGCATGTCAGCTGCCCCGGCTACTTCCCGTATGGCGGGCGCAACTTCCACTGCTGGCAGCGCCGCGGACATGGCCGTGTCAATCTGCACAACGCCATCAAGCTTTCATGCGACGTCTATTTCTACAATGCAGCACTGCGCGCCGGGCCCGACCGCATTGCTTCGGTTGCGCGCCAATTTGGCCTTGGTGATCATTTCGACGTCAGCGTTCCGAACATCCGCGACGGCCTCATCCCAGACCCGACTTGGTGGCGCGAGAACCGTGGCGAGAGCTGGACCGGCGGTCTCACGCTCAATTACGGCATCGGGCAGGGCGCGATGGGCGTCACGCCCTTGCAGCTCGCGACGATGGCCGCTCGCCTCGGCAATAACGGCCGCGCCGTCACGCCGCGTCTCGTGCGCGAAGGCCCGGGCATTTCCGATCCGCCGCAGCCACCGCACATGAGCGGCATCGAGGCCGAATATCTCGCCCGCGTGCGCGACGGGATGTACGCCGTCTGCAACGAACCCGGCGGTACGGCGCGGCGCGCCGGTGATGTGCAGCTTGTACGCCATCCCGAAACCGGCGCCGCCGTGCTGCTCACGCCCGAAAACAGCGCCTGGCAGCCAGTGCAGATCGCCGGCAAGACCGGCACCGCGCAGGTCCGCGTCATCTCCGCTGCCGAACGTGCACGCGGCGTGATCTCCAACGCGCAGCTCGACTGGCGCCTCCGTGACAACGCGCTGTTCTGCTGCTTCGCCCCCTGGCACGAACCGCGCTATGCCTGCGCCGTTGTTGTCGAGCACGGCGGCGGCGGCTCGGCGGTCGCCGGTCCGATCGCGCGTGAGATCATGCGCGCGACGCTGATGCGCGATCCCTCACGCCGCGCGCCGGCGCGCCTGGCCCAGCTCGAACAGAATCTGGCGAGGAACGCATGACGATCGCCATGTCCGCCACCCCCAATACGCTGTTCGATCGCTTCGCCAAACTCAACTGGGGCATCATCACCATCCTGATCGCGCTCGCCTTCGTCGGCGTGCTCATGCACTTCTCGGTGTCGTCCGGCGCCTGGACGGACATGCCGCTCACCCACGGCATTCGCTTCGCCGCGCTGCTCGTGATGATGCTGCTGGCGGCGCTTTTCCTCGACACGCGCTTCTGGCTCGCCATCGCCTATCCGCTGTACGCGGGATCGCTGCTGCTATTGATTGCCGTCGAACTCTTCGGCGCAACCCGCATGGGCGCGACACGCTGGCTCGAACTGGGACCAATTTCACTGCAGCCGTCGGAGCTGATGAAAGTTGCGATCGTGCTGGCGCTCGCGCGCTACTACCACCAGCTCGACCCTCGTAAGACCGGCACCGTGCTCTGGATCCTGCCGCCATTCCTGATGATCGTCGCGCCGGTCGCGCTCGTCATGCACCAACCCGACCTCGGCACGGCGCTGATGATTCTTCTCGCCGGCGTGTGCATCATGTTCCTCGGCGGCCTGCTCTGGCGCATCATCGCGGCCGGCGCCATCGCCGCTGTCGGCGGCGCGATCTTCGCCTATTTCGGGCTGCTGCACGACTATCAGCGCGATCGCGTCGACGTCTTTCTCGGTATCACCCAGGACCCGCTCGGCGCTGGCTATCACGTCATGCAGTCGAAGATCGCCATCGGCTCGGCCGGCCTCTTCGGCCGCGGCTGGATGCAAGGCACACAGAGCCAGCTGGACTTCCTGCCGGAGAAGCACACCGACTTCATCTTCACCATGATCATCGAGGAGTTCGGCTTGCTCGGTGGCGCGCTCGTGCTCGGCCTGTTCGGCGCGCTTATGGCGTTCACGATGCAAGTCGCGCTGCGCGCACGGTCATTGTTCGGCAAGCTCGCCGCCGCTGGCGTCGCCGCCACATTGGCCTGCTACGTTTTCATCAACACCGCCATGGTGATCGGCCTCGTCCCTGTTGTCGGCATTCCGCTGCCAATCATCTCGTTCGGCGGCACCGCCATGGTGACTCTGATGGCAGGCTACGCCATCGTGCTCAGCGTGGACCTGCACCGAGATCAACACGGTGCGCGCGGCTGGCTGTGGTGACGCTTCCCCTCTCCCGCGCAGCGGGGAGGGGCTAGGGGAGGGGGATAGCATCCATCCGGCGCAGCTGGTCGGGCACTGGTCGGCCCGCCAAAATCAACATGCCAATCTCAGTTATCCAATCCACGACATGCTCAGTGGCGTCGCGCACGACATTTTCCTTCACTCGCACGATCAGGAAACCGTCAGCTTCGATGGCTCGCGCGCGCTGCTGATCGAACGTCTGCTGCTCTTCGTGATCATGGACAGGGCCATCAACCTCGATGACAAGACGCAGCTGATGAGCCACAATCGGTGTGCGCGCAGGCGCGACCACAAGAGCTTCTCTGCTTTCGTTGGCTCCCTACGCATTGCGCGGGCACGGTGAATTGAACGTTGATCGCGCACCTCCCCCTCCCTCGATCCCTCCCCGCTGCGCGGGAGAGGAAGCCGCACCTACCAATCCGCTCGATCCGCCATCCAGTCCGTCGCGCGAACGAGTGCGTCGATGATGCCAGGCTCAAGCGAGCTGTGCCCGGCGTCGTGCACCACTTCCAGCTCCGCTTCCGGCCAGCGCTGCTTCAGCTCCCAGGCTGAGCGCATCGGCGTGCACATGTCGTAGCGCCCTTGCGCGATGCGGCAGGGGATTTGTCGCAAGCGCGCCGTTTGATCGAGCAACCAGCCATCGCTCTCGAAGAAACCGCCATGCATGAAGTAGTGGTTCTCGATCCGCGCGAACGCTTCGACGAAGCGGTCTTCATTGAACCGCGACGGCAGCGCGCTTGGGCCCGCGATCGAGATCGTCTCGCCTTCCCAGCGCGCCCACGCCCGCGCCGCACGCACGCGCTCGGCCCAGTCGTTTGAGGTCAGCCGCTTGTGATAGGCGCGCACCAGATCGCCGCGTTCTGCCGCGGGGATTACCGAGACATAGCGCTCAAACGCGTCCGGATACACATGGCTCGCGCCATCCTGATAGAACCAGTCGATCTCGCTCTTGCGCAGCAGGAAGATGCCGCGCAGCACCAAGCCAGCGACGCGTTCTGGATGCTTCGCGGCGTACGCCAGCGCCAGCGTCGATCCCCACGAGCCGCCGAACACAACCCATTTCTCGATCCCGCACCGTTCGCGCACGCGCTCGATGTCGGCCACCAGATCCCACGTGGTGTTCTCTCGCAGTTCAGCGTGCGGCGTGGAGCGGCCGCAGCCGCGCTGATCCATCGCCACGACGCGATAGCGCCGCGGATCGAAGAAGCGCCGCATCTCTGGCGAGAGCCCGCCGCCCGGCCCGCCATGCAGGGCAACCGCCGGCCGTCCGTTCGGACTGCCGGATTGCTCCACATAGATCGTGTGCCGGTCCGAAACTTTCAGCATTTCGCTCGTGTAAGCTTCGAGCGCGGGATAAAGGTCGCGGCGGGGCGGGGGCGTCTGTCCGTACATGGCGCTTGGTTACGTGCGCGCGCACAGGCGTGCAAGGCTGGCGCTGCCACTCTCCGTTTCTGCCGTCTCGCTCCTCCGCAAAACCGGTGCTAGGCGAGGCGCTTGGACGCTGAATCGCCCCCACCGCATATCCTTTCCAGCCGCGCCGCCCGCGTGACGATGGTGATGTCGGCGCTGTACGGCACCACTGGCGTCGTTCTTGTTTTTCTGCCGCGCTGGCTCGAAGTGGAGCGTGCACTCTCCGGCGCCGAGATCGGCGCCATTCTTTCGTTGGCGCAATTCGCACGCATCTTCACCGGCTCGGCCGTTGCCTACATCGCCGACGGCTCGCCTGATCGATCGGCGCCATTGAAATACATCACGATCGTCGCCCTTCTTGCTTACGCGGCGTTTTTCTTTTTCGCGCAGGGCTTCTGGATGTTGCTCGCGCTCGGCTTCGTCGCACTATCGGCGTCGCAGGCGCTGACCCCCCTTATCGAAGCCGCCGCGCTGCGCGCCACCGCACAGGGCAAGATCACCTATGGCATCGCGCGCGGCCTCGCCTCGATCGCCTTCATCATCTCAAACGTGCTGGGCGGCGTCGCGATCGCGCGCTTCGGACTGGTTGCCGTCGTTGTCTGGGTGTTGTGCGGTCTCGCACTTACCGCGGCCGCCTCATGGTTTGGCCTTGAGCGCGATCCGCCGCCGCCACGCCCGCACCTTGCACGATGGGACGGGTTGCGCTCACTTCTGCGCAACCGCCGCTTCCTCATTCTGATCGTTGCCTGCGGACTCATTCAAAGTGCACACGGCTTCTATTACAGCTTCTCGACCATCGTCTGGCGCGGGCAAGGCGTGTCGCCGGAAATGGTGGGCGTGCTCTGGGCGTTCGGCGTCGGCGTCGAAGTTCTCTTCCTCTGGAATCTTCCCGCCATCGAGCGGCGAGTCACGCCCGAAGCGTTGATCCTCATCGGCGCCGGCGCTGCGGTGGCGCGCTGGTTCGCCATGGGCTTTGCCCCGCTCGGGCTCGCGTTATGGCCGCTGCAGGCGCTGCACGCGCTCACCTTCGCCGCGGCGCATGTCGGCGCAATGCGGCTCATCTATCGCGACACGCCGGAGCATTCCGCCGCGATGGCGCAGACCCTTTACGCCGGCATGTCGGCTGGCTTGCTGATGGGCGCGGCCACTTTGCTCTCCGGTTATCTGTACGATCTCGGCGGCGCGATCGGCTACTGGGGCATGGCGGCCATGGCGGCGGCGGGCGGCCTGCTCGCGTTGCTGCTGATCCCGCCCGCCGGGCGCCGCTTGGCAACACAAAATTAAGAAATTCGCGCCTCCCGGGAACATCGCCCCGAAAGCGCCCTTGGCTTCTTTGCCTAATATTTTCTGTTAGCCCTTATTGGTTGAGGCAGAATGCCTTGAGGGGACGCTGATTTCATGGCCGCAGCGGCCGCATTCGATTTCCGCGAAGAGGAACGCGCGCCTGTTCTAGTGCTGCGCGGCGACTGGACGGTGGACACCATCTCCGGCCTCGAACCCGAATTGGCGGAAGTTGCCGAGCGGTTAAAGCCGGGCGCGGTGGTCGATGTCGCCAATCTCGGCCGCTTTGACGTCGCCGGCGCTTACCTGATCGACCGCACCTTCCGCGAGAGCCCCGCCGGCGAAAAGACTCGTGTCGCTATACGCGGCGAACACGCCAACGCTGTGCGCCTGCTCCAGGCGGCGCGCAAAGCCTATGCCGGGCCCGCGCCGCCACCGCGGCATCTCACCGACCTCAAGGGCCTGCTCGACTTCATCGGCCGCGCCATGGTCGGCATCGGCGACGAAATTGTCGAGACGGTGGGTTTCTTTGGCGAGACCTTGGTGGCGATGTCTCGCCAGGTCGTCAATCCGCGCCGCATTCGCACCGTCTCCATCGTCCACGTCATGGAGACCGCCGGCCTCAATGCGTTGCCGATCGTCGCGCTCTTGTCCTTCTTTATCGGCATGGTCGTTGCCTATCTCGGCGCGCGCATCCTGGTCGACTTCGGCGCAACCGTGTTCACAGTTGAGCTGGTCGTCGTGTCGGTGCTGCGTGAGTTCGGCGCCGTTATCACAGCGGTGCTGCTGGCAGGACGCACCAACAGCTCCTTCACCGCCGAAATCGGCGCCATGAAAATGCGTCAGGAAATCGACGCCATGCGTGTCATCGGTATCGAGCCGATGGAGGCGCTGGTTGTGCCGCGCGTCATCGCGATGCTGGTCATGGCGCCGCTGTTGACCTTCGCAGCGATGATGTCCGGCATTTTCGGCGGTCTGCTGGTTTGTTGGTCCGAACTCGACATCAGTCCGGCGATGTTCTTCGCGCGCGTGTCCGAGGTTGTGCCCGCGCAGCACTTCTGGGTCGGTTTCTCCAAGGCGCCTGCCTTCGCGATCGTGCTGGCCGTCATCGCTTGCAAGCAGGGCCTCTCCGTCGGCGGCGACGTCGCCTCGCTCGGCGCGCGCGTCACCACTTCCGTAGTGCAGGCCATCTTCATGGTCATCCTGATGGATGCGCTGTTCGCGCTCTGGTTCTTGGAGATGAACTGGTGAGCGAGGAGATCGCCATCCGCGTGCGCGCTCTCGTCACGCGCTTCGGGACACAGACCGTGCACAACGGCCTCGACCTGGACGTGGAGCGCGGCGAAATCCTCGGCGTCGTCGGCCCGTCGGGCACAGGCAAGTCCGTGCTGCTGCGCGAAATCGTCGGCCTCGATCAGCCCACTGCAGGTGAAATCACGTTCCCGTACTTTGAAGCCGGAGGGCGCCAACCCACCTTAGGCGTCATGTTTCAGGACGGGGCGCTGTTCTCGAACCTCACTGTGCTCGAAAACGTCGAAGCGCCGCTCCGAGAGCACACGCACCTTTCCCCCGCGCTACGCAGCGAGATTGCCGGGCTCAAGCTCGCCATGGCCGGCCTTGGCCTCGATGCCTACCACAAGAGGCCGGCCCAGATCTCTGGCGGCATGCGCAAGCGCGCGGCGGTCGCCCGCGCCATCGCGCTCGATCCGGAACTCTTATTTCTCGATGAGCCGACCGCTGGACTTGATCCGATCGGCGCCGAGAATTTCGACCGCATGACAGAGGAGCTTGCCCGCTCGCTCGGCCTCACCGTCTTCCTCGTCACGCACGATTTGGACACGCTGCACGCCATCTGCGATCGGGTCGCGGTCTTGTTCAAAGGCAAGGTTGCCGCCATCGGCACGATCCCGGAGATCACCGCCAAGGCCGAGGGTTGGGTGAAGGAATATTTTTCAGGACCGCGCGGCCGCGCGGCGACACGCGGCGCGGGAGGTTAGGGCTCATGGAAACGAAAGCCAATTACGTTCTGATCGGCGCATCCACCATCATCGGCGCGGTGCTGATTATGCTCTTCGCCATGTGGATCACCACTGGCGATCTGCGCCGCGGCTACAACACCTATGATGTCGTTTTCGAAGATCCAGTGCGCGGCCTCACTGAAGGCGGCGAGGTCCGCTTCAACGGCATCAAGATCGGCGAAGTGGATTCGCTCCGCATCGACCCCGACAACACCAATCGCGTCATCGCCCGCATCCGCGTCTCTTCCGATGTGCCGGTGAAGACCGATACCGAAGCGCAACTCGAACCCATCGGCTTGACCGGCGTCACGTTGATCCAGCTCTCCGCCGGCAGCGCCGATGCCGAGTTGCTACGTCCGACTTTTGCCGGCCCGCCGCCGCGCATTCAAGGCAGAGGCAGCCAGATCGACGTCATTGTCGCGCGCGGCGAAGAAGTCGCGTTGCGCGCCAGCGAGGCGATGGCCGCCGTCCGCGATCTGCTGACCGATGAGAACATCGCCCGCGTCACCCGTATCGTGCAGAACCTGGAAACGGTCTCCGATCAACTTGCCAGCCAGAACTCGGTCGTCACCCAATCCGGCTCGGCCGCCCGCGAAGTCGCTGTGCTCGCGCGCCAGATGCAGAGCGATTTGGCGGAGCTCGATCAGGTCATCTCCCAAGTGAATGACGCCGCCGGCGTCGCCGCTGGCGAAACGCTGCCCGAGCTTGCGCTCGCGGCCGAAGAAATCCGCCGCGCCGCCGCTTCGATCAGCCGCGTGGCCAACAACATCGAAGAAAACCCATCTGTTTTGACGCCGCGCAGCCCGCGGCCGACCGTGGAGTTAGACCCATGATGCGCGCTGCGCCGCTTCTCCTTTCCGCGCTATTACTTGCCGGCTGCATTTCGCTATTGCCGAAGCCGCCGCCGCCGCCGCGCACGTACGTGCTCGAAGCGCAGAACGTGCAGGAACTGCAAGGCGAACCGGTCAACGCCGTCATCGCCATTGCCCAGCCAACGGGCGAACGCGCAATCCTGGGCTTCGATCTGGTCTGGCGCACCGGCGACACCATCGCCTATGTCGATCAATCGCAATGGTCGAACCGCGCCGCCGACGCGCTGCAACAGATGCTGGCCGAAACCGTCATCCGTCAGGGCCGCTTCCGCGCGTCGACTCGCAGCGGCGAGGCCCGCGCCGATTACGAGATCCGCTGGGAAGTACTCGACTTCGAGGTGCGCGAAGAAGGCATGACGGCGCGCTTCCGCGCCGAAGTGCGCCTGGTCGAGCAGGGCCGCCGCATCGTCGCGTCGACTCTTGTCGAAACGCAGGCGCCTGTCAGCGGGCGCTCGTCGAGCGTCGCCGCAGAAGCGCTTGCGCGCGCCGCCCGGGAAGGCAGCGCGCGCATTGGGGAGTTTGCGGCGAATGCGGCGGCTGAAGCGCGAGCCTCAGCCGCCGAGGCTGATCAAGCCAGAGCGGCGTCGATCAACAGGTAGGCGCGAACCAGTTCCGAGCCTTCGCTCTTCTTCTCGCTCTTGGCGAGATCTGGGCGCGAGCGGAACTGAACGGCGGTGTCGTGCGCCTCATCGTTGCGCTTCATGTGACGCGAGATGCGCGTTACGGCGCCGGGCGCTGCATCGATCACCGCACGGCGGCGGGCTGAAGCGCCTTCGCGCGAGCAGCGAGCGATGCGCGCGAGATCGGCCGCATCCAGCACTTCGTCGAGATCGACGCCGGAATTGGTGACGAGATCGATCGCGCCAGACTTCAGCACCGCATCGGTATCGACAGGCGGTTCGTTGCGGCCGAAATCGGCCAGCTCAAATGCGCCTTCGTTGGCTGCGACGGGAGCGACTTCTTCACGCTGCGGCATGAAATTGCCCCACGAGCCGAAGCCCTTGAACACGCGCTTCGGCTGTTCAGCGACAACCTCGACGCGGCTCTGGACGCGCGGACGCGAGCCACCGCGGGCCACGGCCGCATTGGCCGCTGCATGCAGCGTCGTAACTTCGTCCTGCTCCGCGTACGCAACCGCCTCCGGCTTACGCTCGACAAAGCGCTCGACGGGCTTCGCGGCAACCGCGACTTTCTTCGCGCCAGCCGTCGCGGCGAGAGCGCCGAGGCGCTTCTCGATCGAGGCGGCGTGACGGTCGGCCGCCGCTTGGCTTTCTTCCGAAGCCGCACGCGCTGCGTTGGCGGCGTCTTGCAGACGGGCCAGCGTGTCCGCCGCCTGTTCCTGCATCGCTTGCGCTTCGGCGCGGATCAGTTGCGCGGCGCGCTTGGCTTCCGTCACCGCGCTACGGGTCGTTTCACGCACCGCGCTCGCGGTTTCGTTGGCGACCAGCACAGCTTCAGCGGTCGACTTCTTCGCCGTCTCGGTAAGACGAGTCGCTTCGGCCAAGCCGCCGAGCATTTCCGTCATCGAGCCGTTGAGCGAAGCCGCAGCGGCGTTCGCCGTGTCGGCAGCGGCGTGGAATTGCACCGTACGATCGCCCAGCACGCTCGCGGAAGCTGCGAACGAGGTCAGGTGCGTTTCCAACGCATCCTCGGCGGCCGTCACTTCCGTCTTCACCAGTTTCGAAGCTTCGCGCATCAGGCGGACCTGACGGCCGATCGAGTTGGCGATCACGTCGGTTTGGTCTTTGATGTCGCATTTCACTTCGACGAGCGCATCGCGCTCGCGCGCCAGCGTGTCGGCCATCGCTTGCGTGTTCTCACGCGAAGCCGCTACCGCTTCGCCGAACAGCGCCGCATTGCGTTGCGCCGCGGCTTCCAGTTCCGCCAGGCGATCCAATGCAGCCGAGACCGCGTCGTTCAACGACTCGATTTCGAACTTAACCATGTTGCTCAAGCGCTGCGCTTGCGCTTCGCCAGCTTCCACCGGCAGCGAAGCTTCGCGCGCCATGCGCGTCAGCTCGGCCGCGAGCGTGCGGGCCTTCAGCGCTTCGCCAGCAGCTGAAGCCGCGACCCAAAACAACAGGGCTGGGCCGAAGGCCAGAGCGATCAAGCCGGCTTGCATCGCCGGATCCATCGCCATCACGGCGTCGACGCCAAAATAGCTGAGCGGGCCGCCGATCGCGCCGCCGATCCACACCAGCGCCATCAGGCCGCCGGCGAAACCAGCCCACGAGAAGCCCGTCTTCACCTTGATCTCGCGCTTGGGTTCGACCACCGCCGGCTCATCGTGACGTGTGGTGTCGAGCTCCTGCTCAAATTCGTCAGCGACATCGTCGTGCGAAGCTTCGGCATCGCCGAAAACTTCGAACGGATCGCGTTCGTCGTCCTCTTGTCCGTAGTACATCGTAAACTCCCGCGCGCCCATGGGATGACGGGCGTTAACCCGCCGGCTGCAACGCCCATGCCAGCGAGGCGAGTTGGTTTCTCCCTAGTGTCCAGGATTTGAAGTTCGCTACTCCAATTTGGATCACACGCAGGGCGAACTTCAAATCCAATAAGGACACTAGATTCACAAGCTTCTTGTGTGGCCTTGAATCTGAAATTCGCTCGTTGCCCTCCATCGCGCGGTGGGCGAATTTCAGATTCGCCACACTGGGCGCGTGCGCCAATTCGGAGCAAATGCGGGGCCAAGAACGGCGAAGAGTAAGGTTACTCGCGCTCGCCCCGCCGTGCGGGATGGGCAAGGAGAGGTGGACGAGGCCTCTGGATCGACCCGGCAGAGCGGATTCCACGGCGGTCCTGTCTCTCGCGAAAGCCTCGCCGCGCCGTGCATCGGCCGCGATGGCTCATGGCGGCGGAACCTTGGGAGATGCGCTTGAATTTCACAGAGGATCGCGCCAGTTCAGCCGGCGCGGCGACGGGGTTTTGCGGCGTTAGCTTTCCCGAGCGAGGAGCATCACTGTCATGCCCGAGATCAACGGAACGCCCGGCCGAGATCTGCTGACCGGCACGGCGGACGCAGATGTCATTTCCGGCGGCGAAGGCGGCGACACGATTAACGGCGGCGGCGGGGCCGATATTATCTACGGCTTCGGCGCCAGCGATGTCGGCGGCGGCGCGGGAGCGATCGATGCAACCCTGATCGCGGCGGGACTGTTCAATCCGGTGTTCGCGGCTTCCCCGCCTGGGGATCCGAACCGGTTCTTCATCATCGAGCAGCACAGGGGCACGATCAGAATTCTCGACCTGTCGTCCAACCAAATGCTTGCGACGCCGTTCCTCGATATCGCCGACAACGAACTTGGCGCGAGCGGCGAAGAGGGCCTGCTGGGTTTGGCCTTCCATCCCAGCTACGCAAGCAACGGTCTTTACTACATCTATGTCACCAACGCCGCCGGCAATAACGAGATCTGGCAGTACACGCGCGGCGCCAATCCCGACGTGTCGTCCACCACGCGCCAGCTGGTGATAACCATCAACCACCCAGGCCAATCCAATCATAACGGCGGCTGGATCGCGTTTGGACCGGACGGCTATCTCTACGTCGCCACCGGCGACGGCGGCGGCGGCGGCGATCCCGGCAACAACGCGCAGAACACCAACTCGCTGCTGGGCAAGATATTGCGCATCGACGTCAACAGCGATGGCTTTCCTACCGATGCCGGACGCAATTACGCGATCCCGGGCGACAATCCTTATGTGGGGGTCGCCGGGGCCGACGAGGTTTTCGCCATCGGCCTGCGCAATCCCTGGCGGCCGAGCTTCGACACAGCGACCGGCGACATGCTGATCGCCGATGTCGGCCAGGGCGCCCGCGAAGAGATCAACTTCGTGCCGGCCGGAACGCTCGCCGGGCGCAACTTCGGCTGGGTCGTCTGGGAAGGCACGCAGATTTATGATGACACGCGCTCCGGCAATCCGCCCGCGAACAGTCCGCTCTTCACGCATCCGATTCACGACTACGGGCACGGCAGCGGACCGGAGCAGGGCTTCTCCGTCACCGGCGGCTACGTCATTCGCGGACCCGATGCCGGCGGGCAGGGGCTCTATGTCTTCGCCGATTTCATCACCGGCAATTTCTGGACGCTACGCGCCACCGCGGGCGGCGCTGAAGACGTCGCGCGCCGCAACGATCAACTCGTCGTCAATGGCGGCGATTTCGATCAGATCGCCTCCTTCGCGCTGGACGGCCAAGGCCGGCTCTACGGCGTCGGATTGGACGGGCAGATTCACCGTCTGACGTTCAACGCCGGCGCCGGCGATGTCGGCGACGTGCTCTATGGCGGTGACGGCGGCGACGAAATCTACGGCGGCTTGGGCGCCGACACGATAACCGGCGGTTCGGGCGCCGATACGATCGGCGCCGGCGCCGGCAATGACACCATCAACTACAATTTCGGCGACGGGGTCGACGCCATCGATGGCGGCGCCGGCACGGACACCATCGTTACGCAGGGCCATGCCGGCGGCGAGACCTTGGACGTGATCTGGAATGGCTCGGCTTTCACCGCCTTCAAGGGCGGCGCCGTCGTCAGCGTCGAGCAGGCCATCGCCGACATGGGCGCGGGCGTAGATTGGCTGAGGCATCATAACTCGACGCTGGCCGTCAGCATCAATCTCGCTACTGGCGCGGCGAGCGGCTTTCTCTCGATCGCCAATATCGAGAATGCGTGGGGCTCGGCCTTCAACGATACGCTCACCGGTTCGAGCGTCGCCACCATCCTCCGCGGCGGGGCCGGCGACGATGCGATTGACGGCGGGGCCGGCAATGACACCATCGTCGGCGACGACGGCGCCGATGCGATCAATGGCGGCGACGACGCCGACAGCATCTACGGCCTGTCCGGCGCCGACATCGTCAATGGCGGGAACGGCGACGACACCATCAATTACTCGTTCGGCGAAGGCGTCGACTCTATCGATGGCGGCGCCGGCGTCGACACCATCGTCTGCCAAGGCAATTCCGGGGCCGAGACCTTGGAAGTCGCCTGGAACGGAACGAGCTTCACTTTCTTCAAGGGCGGCGCGGTTTCCAGCATCGAGCAGGCCATCGCCGACATGGGGCTAGGCGGCGACTGGCTGCGCTATACAAATTCCACCGCCGCCGTCGGCGTCAATCTCGGCGCCAACACTGCGA
>JBQTJK010000169.1:0-29586 GCA_052387215.1 Caulobacteraceae bacterium | reverse complement strand
CCCTCGATGGGCGAGGAGGCTAGCGTTTCGGGATCGCGGCCCAGTAATCGAAATCAAGCACGACGTTGGGATCGTATTCGCCGGCGTCGGTCTTGAGCGGGAACGTTACGGCGTTCTGGTTCTTCACAGCAACGAGCCGCAGCCTGAGCGCGCCGGCGCCGCCGAGATCGTCTTTCGCCAACACTTCCGACCAGGCATAGAGCGTATCGCCCGCGAACAGCGGACTGACGTGGCGCCCGCCATTGATGGCGAGCATCAGCTGTGCGTTGGCGAGGCCATTGAACGATAGCGCGCGCGCCAGCGAGATGGAGACGCCGCCATAGATGAGCCGCCTGCCGAAGCGCGAGTCCTTCTGCGCCAGTGCGTCGAAATGCACTTTCGCGGTGTTCTGATAGAGCCGCGTTGCGAGCTGATGCTCGGCCTCCTCCACCGTCATCCCGTCGACGTGATCGATCTTCTCGCCAACCTCGTAATCCTCGAACACGTGCGGCGAGCCCGCGAGCGTCCAGTCGTAGCTTGAGAAGTCGAGACCCGGCGGCAGCACGAGTTCATTTGCCGGCACGACGTTTTTTGGCGTGATCGGCGGTGCGTCGATCGTTTGAGCGCTCGCGTCACGTTTGTTGACCATCACCCAGCGCACATAAGAGAGCACCGGCTCGTCGTCCTGGTTGAAGCCGGTGGTGCGCACAGTGACGACGCCGGTCTTGCCGCTCGAATTCGCTTTCAGCCCAAGCACTTCGGAGACCGCGCTCAGCGTATCGCCAGGATAGACCGGCGCGAGGAAACGCCCTTCGGCGTAGCCGAGGTTCGCCACCGCGTTCAGCGAAATGTCCGGCACAGTTTTGCCGAACACGGTGTGAAACACCAGCAGCGGATCGATCGGCGCGCCGGGCAGTCCGCAACTCTGCGCGAAGCTGTCGGCGCCGAACAGCGCATGCCGGGCGCCGGTGAGCGCGATGTTGAGGGCTGCGTCCGCTTCGGTAAGCGTGCGCGGCGTCGCGTGCGCGATCTGCTGTCCGGGCGCGAAGTCCTCGAAGAAGTTGCCGGGATTGGATTTGGTCATCTGCTATTCTTCGCCCTCTTCATGGCGATGTTCATCGAGTGTCTTGCCCTGATACTTCCAATATGCAGGTCCTTGGACAGCTTTCCATCGAAACCCATTCTCGTGGGCGACTGCGAGCGCTGAACGACTGAGAGAGGTTAGCTCACCACGAAACAAAACTTTCGACCGGCCCGCGACAGTGCAAACCACGGCGTCATCGAACACAGAGCTAAGCTCGGCACCGTTTGGTATGCCGACGCTCTCAAAATCGAAACGTGAGCGGCGCTCTCTCTCCTCGTCCAGCGCGCGCTGATCGTCATCGTTGTCCACGACATCCGCTCCAGGCGTCACTTCCTGTCGAGCGAGAAGTCGAATTATAGCTCTTGGCTTCTCAGGCGAGAGACGAAAGAACTCCCGCGACTTGCGCAATCGATGATCGTCAAATGCTTCATGAAGCGCACGCTCCACCGCCCGGCAATCCGAAACTATCGCCGCATAAAAACACTCGAAAGGCAGCGGTACACCGGTTTGATCAAGCTCTCTCAGTCGCTGTTCGATCGTTTTTTGTGTGATGCCGATCTTGACCAATCCCGGCATCGCGGGATTGGTCACCACATAGACAATGTCATTCACGACTGATCCCCAATCGCTTCTGCCACCGCCACCACCCGTTTTGCCTCTTCCAAGTGCAGCAGCTCCGTCATCCGGCCGTCCACTTTGATCACGCCTTTGCCCGCGTTCTCGGGCAGCGCGAAGGCCACGATCACGGCGCGCGCGCGGGCCACCTCCTCCTCCGATGGCGCGAACACCGCGTTGCAGACCTCGATCTGGCTCGGATGGATGAGCGTCTTGCCATCGAAACCGAACTCTAGGCCCTGGCGGCACTCGGCTTCGAAGCCCGCCGCGTCGGCGATATCGTTGAACACGCCGTCGATCGCAGTCAGCCCTTCGGCGCGCGCGGCCGTTACGGCGAGCGACATCGGCGCATGGAATGCGGCGCGGCCGGAACTGGCCCGCGCGCGCGTCTCTTTCGCCAGATCGTTCAGCCCCATGACGAACGCCGAGAGCCGCGTGCCCGTCGCGGCGGCGGCGATTTCGGCCAGGTTCAGGATCGCGCGCGGCGTCTCGATCATCACCCATAGCGAAGCTTCGAAACCAAAGCCTGCTGTAGTCATCGCATCGTCGAGAGCTTTGACCTCAGCCGCGCCCTCGACTTTCGGCGCGAGAATGCCATCCGGCCGCGCGGCCCCCGCGGCGGCGATGTCATCCCTGCCCCACGGCGTCGAGAGCGCGTTGACACGCACGATCACTTCGCGCTTGCCGTAGCCGCCGGCCTTCACCGCGGCGGCGACCTGCTCACGAGCCGCCGCCTTCGCTTCCGGCGCCACCGAATCTTCCAGGTCCAAGAGCAATACGTCGGCCGGAAGCGACTTCGCTTTTTCCAATGCCTTCGCATTGGCGCCTGGCATATAGAGGCAGGAACGGCGCGGGCGTGCTGTCATCTCTTGCTCGGGGATGCGACGCAGGCGAACATCGCCAGCAGAGGTTTCTTAGCCGCGTGAAGACGATTCTGTCGATCCAAAGCCAGGTTGTCGGCGCCCGCGTCGGCAATTCCGTCGCGGCGTTCGCAATGGAGCGGCTGGGGGTGCGGGTTTTGCAGGCGCCAACCGTGCTGCTTGGCCGCCGTCCCGACCACGGCGCGCCCGGCGGCGGTCCGATCCCGGCGGAAACGCTGGCGGCTCTGATCGAAGCTCTCGCGGCGGATGGCGTCTTCAGCGAAATCGACGCCGTGCTCACGGGCTACCTCGGCGATCCCGAACAGGTCGCCGTCATCCTCGACGCGGTCGAGCGCATCAAAGCAGTCAACCCAAAGACGATTTTCGTCTGCGATCCGGTGCTGGGCGACGACGGCAAGCTGTTCGTGAGCGAGGCGATCGCCGACGCTGCGCTGAATGGCCTCTGTCCGCACGCCGATTGGCTGACGCCGAATAGCTTCGAACTGGGCCTCATCGCGGGGCGCGCGATCGACAACCTCAACGCCGCCCGCGACGTGGCCAAGCGCATCGGCAAGCCGGTGCTGTGTTCTTCGATCCGCACGGGGCTGGGCATGGGCAACCTGCTTTCTCAGCCAACCGGCGACTGGTTCTGCGAAACCGCGCGACTGCCCCGCGCGCCCAAGGGGACGGGCGATCTGCTCTCGGCGCTGTTCGTCGGCCGCCGCGTCCGCGGCGACGCGCCGGCGATCGCGCTCGAGGGCGCGACCGGCACCGTCTATGACGTGATCGTGCGTTCGCTCGCAGCCGAAAGCGAAGACCTGCTGTTGCCGGAGGCGCAAGCCGTGCTCGACGATCCTGTGACTTGGCCGCGCGCGCGCCATCTGGAGATGGCGTGATGACGGAAGGCTATGTCGCGCCGGGTTTCGAGCGCGTGCGCGACGCTTTCGACGCCGGGCTTGCGGAGGAGATGGGCGCGGGCTTCGCGGCGATCCGCGACGGCGAGGTCGTCGTCGACATCTGGGGCGGCTGGGCCAATCGCGAGCACACGCGGCCGTGGATGCGAGAAACGATCGCGCCGGTCCATTCGACGACCAAGGGCGTCAGCGCCATCGTCATGGCGTTGCTCGTGGATGAAGGTCTGCTCGACTACAACAGGCCCGTCGCTTGGCTTTGGCCGGCGTTCGGCGCGCATGGCAAGGACAAGGTCACGGTCGCGCAAATGCTGGCGCACCAAGCCGGCGTGCCCGGCTTTGTCGAGCCGATCGATCCCGACCTCTGGCTCGATCCACCGGCATGCGCCGAGGCTATCGCAGCGCTCAAGCCGCTCTGGCCGCCGGGCAGCGCAAGTGGATATCACCCGCTGACTTGGGGCTACATCGCCGGCGAGGTGGCGCAGCGCGCGGCGGGGCGTTCGCTTGGCACGATTCTGCGCGAAGACATCTGCACGCCGCTCGGCATCGACTTCCAGATCGGCACGCCTGAAAGCGATCATGCGCGCGCGTCAGAGATCAAGAAACCGACGCGAGCGGGCGATTTCGGTGAGATCACGCCGCCACGCAAGGCTGCGTTCTTCACCAAGTGGGCGGCGCCCGTCCGCGGCTCGACGCAATGGCGCAAGGTCGAAATCCCGTCCGCGAACGGCCACGGGACAGCGCTGGGCGTTGCGCGGCTTTTCGAGCTTTACGCCACGGGCGGTCTCATCAATGGCAGCCGCATCATCTCGCAGGAAGCATTCGATGCGCTGACGAAGCGTCGCTGGTTCGGCGACGATCTGGTGCTGCCGTACAAAATCGATTGGCGTACTGGGATCATCGGCAACTCGAACGGAGTTTATGGTCCAAACCAAGAAGCGCTCGGTCATTCGGGCAGCGGCGGCTCGGTTGGATTCGGCGATCCAGTCGCCGGCGTTTCCGTCGGCTACGTCATGAACAAGCAATCGCACTACATCATGGGGGATCCGCGTTCGCTGAAACTAATCGATGCGCTCTATTCATGCCTGTGAAACGCTGGGCCTTTGAAGCAACGGCGATCCTTGTCGCCCTTTCGATGTTGGTCGTCATGCTTTGGCGCATCGCCGGCGCCGAGAACATGACGCTGCCGAGCGGCCAGCCGTTCTTCGGCGACTTCATCGCGTTCTGGAGCGCCGGCCGCGCCGCACTCGACGGGCACGCCGACCAGATTCATGAGCGGGCGATACTGTGGCCATATCAGCAGGCTGTGGCGCCGGATGTGCGCTACTATGCGCCGTGGAATTCGCCGCCGACGTTTCTGCTTGTCGCAAGCGCGATGGCGCTGGCGCCCTATCCGGTAGCGGCGATCTCCTTCCTTGTCGGCACGGCGCTTTTCTTCGGCGCCGTGATCCGCCGCTTCCTGCCTGACGCGCGTGCGCTAATCTTTCCGGCCACCGCGCCGGCGGTTCTCTATCAGGTTGGTACAGTACAGGCCGGCATGCTCATCGCCGGCATTTCGGGGCTTGCGCTTTATTGGCTCGATAAGCGCCCACGCGTAGCCGGCGCTCTCGTCGGCCTGCTGGCGATCAAGCCCCATTTGGCGGTGATGTGGCCCTTGCTATTTGTATTCTCCGGCAGATGGCACGCGTTCTTCGCTGCGGCGATCTCCGCCGCCGCCTTCGTGACGCTCGCCGGCCTCGTGTTCGGCTTCGACTCGTATTTGCGTTTCTTCGATAGCCTTGCCGCCTCGCAACGCCTCATAAGCGAACAACGCATCACCACGCCGGCATATGCCTCGCTCTACGCCAATTTGCTTGGGCTTGGGGCCTCCCACGCGGTCGCGATCAGTCTGCATGCGCTCAGCGCCGCGGGCGCCGTTGTTATGGCGTGTTTGCTGTTCCGCAGCGGCGATCGCAACATTGCCGGGGCCGCGCTTTGCGCGGCGACGCTGCTGGTTTCGCCGTATCTCTTCTTCTACGATTTCATCTTGCTGTTGGTCGGCGCCGCGATGCTTGGCGCACCGCGTTCTCCGTCGGAGTATGCGGCTGCCATCTTCGCCTGGGGCGCGGGGCTCACAGTGGCCGTAGGCGAATACGTGGCGCTCCCGATTTGCCCCATCGCAGCATGGCTTGTCCTCGCCGCCGCATTCATGCGCGCAAGAAGCGCGGCGTCTCTCCCGGCGCCAGCACTGCAGCCGTAAGCGGCCCGCCGAAGCACGCGCCAGTGTCGACATTGATGCGACGGCGCTGCACGTCCGGTTCGAAGTCTGCCGTCGGCGTGTGACCGTGGATGACCAATATGTCCCTCGTTTCCTCGCGCGCTGGCCAGCGCTCGGAGTCGAAGAAGGCCTTCGATCGCGTCCATAATCGCACCTCGTCGCTGCACTCGGGGAAGGTCTTCGGGTCGATGCCGCCGTGAACGAACACCAGGCCACGCACGTCGTCGCGGATCATGACAGGCAGCGTGCTTAGCCAGTAGACGTGTGCGTCGTCGATCGCGTCGCGGAAATCGTCGTACACGCCATTGACCAGCATGTAGGACGCGATGGTTTCATCGCCCCCATTCTCAGCCCACCAATAGACGCCGATGGATTCGCGACTGCCGACCGCATGCAGCATCAGCTCCTCATGGTTGCCCTTGATCGCCAACGCCTCGCCGGTCAGCACAAGGCGCATGGCGCGCTCCACGACGGCGCGGCTGTCGGGTCCACGATCGATGAGGTCGCCAAGGAAGACGATTCTGTGCGGTAGCTTGCGGCGCATGGCATCGGCGCTGATGAGCTGCAGCAGCTCATCGAGCTTGCCAATCTCGCCGTGCACGTCGCCAATGACGTAATAGATCAGATCACTCATACTGTTCTGGCGCGGCGCAACGTATCCCATGAGAAGAACGCCAAGCCTACCCAGATCAGCACAAAGCTCGCCGCCCGGAGCGGCGTGAATGGCTCGCCGAATGCCAAGCCCGTTGTGAATTGCAGCGTCGGCGCCAGGAATTGCAGCAAGCCCAGCGTCACAAAACTCACGCGCCGCGCGCCGAACGTAAACGCCATCAGCGGGATTGCCGTCACCGGCCCCGCAATCGCGAGCAGGACAGCGGTGCTCCAATCCGTCGTGAAGCCAAGCGGCGCTTCGCTTGCGGCCCAGAACAGCAGCCCTGCCGCAACCGGTGCGAGCGCCAAGCTTTCGATCAGCAAGCCGACGGCGGCAGGCACCGGCGCGCGCTTGCGGATGACGGCGTACACCGACCATGTCGCGCATAGCGCCAGCGCCATCCAGGGCGGCGCACCGAGCGCAAAGCCCTGCACGACCACGCCGACCAGCGCCAGTGTCAGCGCTATCACCTGCGCCAACGTGATCCTCTCGCCGAAGAACAGCACGCCGACGGCGACGCTCACAAGCGGCGCGAGGAAGTAAGCGAGCGCAGACTCGATCACGCGCTCGCTCAGCACCAGATAGACGTAAAGACCCCAGTTCACGAATATGAAGCAGGCGGACGCAGCGAGCGTGACGAGCATGCGCGGCTTCAACGCCGTCGCGATCTCGCGCCAACCCAGACGCCAACCGCTCATGAGGAAGACCGCGATGAACGCGGACGGCGCCGCCCAGAGTATCCGTTGCGCAAGCACTTCGCGTACGTCGATCTCGGCCAAGAGCTTCAGATAGAGCGGCAGGAAGCCCCACATGATGTAGGCGGACGCGGCAGCGATGAATCCCGCGCGCCGCTCGGCCTCGGATGGCGAAGACGTTATCGGAGCGGTGGCCTCGCTCATGATGCACGCCGCCCGTAGGGGTTTGGGTCTTTAATTTGCATGAAGCGCTCCGGCGCGTCGACCGGCGTGAAGCCGAGCGGCGTGTAGACGCCGTGCGCATCCTTGGTGCCGAGCAACCACCGGCGCAGGCCCTGCAATTCTTCGTGCGCTTGCAGCGTCCGCACCAGCTCACGCCCGAGACCGCGGCCCTGGCGGCCCGGCCACACGATAACATCACAGAGCCAAGCGAACGTCGCCTTGTCGCTGACGACGCGGGCAAAGCCAATCAGGTCGCCAGCTTCATCGCGTGCGATGACACAGATCGAATTCTCGCACGCGCGCGCAACGACCTCACGCGGGATGCCGGGCGACCAATAGCTTTCACGCAGTACCGCGTGAATTGTGTCTAGGTCAGTGTCCGATGGCTGTTCGATGGCGATGGCAAGCATGCGTCCCCTCGCCGCTCAAATAGGAACGCACGTGCCGTTTCGCCACTCTTCACGTGACGAGCCTGCATACACTTTTTGTAACAGCAGATGTCAGTTCATCTCACATCCTCACGGATGTGAGTTCATGCCGCCCGCAACCGCTTGAACAAGCCTTTGTTCAGCATCAGCTCGGCGATCTGGACGGCGTTGAGGGCAGCGCCCTTGCGCAAATTGTCGCTGACGCACCAGAGCGAGACGCCGTTCTCGACGGTTGCGTCTTCGCGCACGCGCGAGACGAACGTCGCGAACTCGCCCACGGATTCAACGGGTGTGATGTAGCCTTCATCCTCACGGCGGTCCACCAGCATGATTCCGGGCGCTTCACGCAGGATTTCCTGCGCCTCTTCGGCGGTGATCGGGTTCTCGAACTCGATGTTCACGGCTTCCGAGTGGCCGACGAAAACCGGCACGCGCACGCAGGTCGCAGTCAGCTTGATGGCGGGGTCCAAGATTTTCTTGGTCTCCACCATCATCTTCCATTCTTCCTTCGTGTAGCCGTCCTCCATGAACTCAGCGATGTGGGGGATAACGTTGAAGGCGATCTGCTTGGTGAAGTGCTCCTTCACGATTTCGTCAGCGACATAGAGCTTCTTGGTCTGGTTCCAGAGCTCGTCCATCGCGTCGCGACCAGCGCCGGAGACGGATTGATACGTCGCCACGACCACGCGCTTGATCTTGGCGCGGTCGTGCAGCGGCTTCAGCGCGACGACGAGCTGCGCGGTCGAGCAGTTGGGGTTGGCGATGATGTTGAGTTTGTCGTAGCCCGCGATCGCGTCCGGGTTCACTTCCGGGACGATGAGCGGCACGCGCGGGTCCATGCGCCAGGCGCTGGAATTGTCGATCACTACCGCGCCGGTCCCGCCGATCTTCGGCGACCATTCCTTCGACACTGCGCCGCCCGCGCTCATCAGCACGAGATCGACGCCGGAGAAATCGAACGTCTCAAGGTCTTTGATTTTCAGCGTCTTGTCGCCGTAGCTGACCTCGACGCCGACCGAACGGCGCGAGGCGAGCGCAATCACTTCATCGGCGGGGAAAAGCCGCTCTTCCAGGATGGTCAGCATTTCCCGGCCCACATTTCCGGTGGCGCCAACGACGGCTACGCGCAATCCCATGAATGATCTCCCGCGGCGCTTCGGCCGCGCCTGACTAACTAGGCAGAATCCACGGTTTTTCCAAGGCCACTCGCAAGACAAGAGCGCATGGCCGGATTACATTCGCGCGCCAGCGGGGGGACACGATGGCCGACAATATCACTTTCGACGTCTACAAACTGCTGGTCGAGGAGGCGCGCGAGGCGCGGCGCGCGCGGCGCGAACTCTCCAATATCTTTCTCACCTTGAATCTGGCGGGCGTCGGCGGCCTTGGTCTCATCGCCCGGGAGCAAGGCGATCTCAATCCGGCGCTGTTCGCATGGTGCGCGTTCGCCTTGATCCTCACCTGCGTCATCTGGCGCACGAGCAACGCCTATTACAACAAGGCGCTTCGGACGAAGTACGCGATCATTACGCGTTGCGAGCGGGACCTCGGCCACACGCCTCTGTTCGAGGAGTACCAGAGCATGGGCGCATCAAAGGCGATGCGGGCGTTCACGCTGGAACGCGCCATGCCTTATCTGTTCATTCTCGGCTATCTCGTATTCTTCGTCGTGCAGGCTGGAGATGTCGACACGTTGATCGGCAACCTCCAGGATGGCTTCGCCGATTTTTTGCGCCGCATCGGCGTCGACTAGCGCCGCTTGCGCACGGTGAGCCGCATCAGCGGCCGGTTCGCCTTGCGGCGCGCCACCTCTTTGAACTTGGCGCGCTGGAAAATGGGCATCAGCCCGACATACGCATCGACATTGCCGGTTCTCCCGTCAATCGGACACGCCTCAACGACGCGGGCGCCGTTGGCGCGCGCATATTTGAGCCCACCTTCAAGCAATGTATCCATCACGCCCCGCCCGCGCGCCGACGACTTGATGAAGAAACAGGTCGCGCCCCAGACGCTGCCGTCTTCCGCATCGCCCTCCTTCAACGGCGCCGAAACACGGCGCGGCGTATTCCATTGCGGCGCGTCGGCGCGCGGTCCGATCTGCAGCCAGCCGACCGCTTCATCGCCGATGAACGCAACCACACCAGGCGGCGGCCCCTTCATCACGCGCCGCTTGAAGAACGTTTTCGCCTTGTTGCCGCGCCAAGCGATGTAGTCCTGACGCGGCACGCGCCAGTGGATGCACCAACAGCCGGAGCATGCGCCGTTCTTGCCGAACAGACGCTCGAAGGCGGGCCACAGATCTGGCGTCAGTGGAACAACGCGATCGACCATCTCAACGCTTCCCGGCCGAATGCCCCGCGAAAGCGGGGCGAGAGCCGGGACCTAGGGGCAAACGCGCCGCGCGTCATCCCCTGGATCCCGGATCGCACCCCGGCTCAGAGCCGGGGATGCGTCCGGGAAGCGTGTTGCTCAGTGCATCACGGCAGCCTCGCGCGCCGGCGCACCGCGTTCAAGCGCCGGCGCATAGCGCATGCGTTTGCAGACGACGCTTTCGCCGCGGCCGAGCGAGAACATTGGTTTGATCTCGCCGGTGTAGGCGAAACCGACCTTCGTCAGCACGCGGCCTGACGCGGGATTGTCAACGAAGTGGCCTGCTTCCAGGACGCCGAGCTTGCCCGCTTCCGAGACAAACGCCGTAGCCGCTTCGGTGGCGAGGCCTTGGCCCCAGTAGAGTCGGCCAAACCAATAGCCCATCTCGAAGCCGTCGCCATCGCGCTGATGTGCGCCGACGCAGCCGATCAACCCTTCGCCGGGTAGATCGACGGCGTAGACGAAGTCGCGCCCAAGCGGCGCACGTGCGCGCGTGATCAGGATCCAGCCCTCCGCGGCGACGCCGAGATACGGGAGCGGCGTCATCGCCAGATTGCGGCCAACGCCCGGATCGTCGCAGAACTGTGCGACGCGCTGCGCATCGCTCATGCGCAGGCGACGCAGCTTCAGTCTTTCGGTCTCGATCTCGATCACGTCGCGCATAACGAGCCTCCCTGGCTCTTACTTCGCGCGGGGCAAAACAAATGGGGCGCCTGTGATCCGGGCGCCCCACGCTAATCTCGGGAACCGGATCGCCCTGTTGAAGGCGATCCGGAAATCGATCCGTCTCGCCTATTCCGCCGCCACCGGGAGCGGTGCGATGGATACGTACGTGCGGCCATCGCGCTTGGTCGCGAACTGCACCTGGCCCTGACACAAGGCAAAGAGCGTGTGATCGCGGCCGAGGCCGACGTTTGAACCCGGATGGAATTTGGTGCCACGCTGGCGCACGAGGATTTCGCCGCCATTGACGCTCTGGCCGCCAAAGCGCTTCACGCCGAGCCGTTGGCCGGGGCTGTCACGGCCGTTGCGGGAGCTGCCGCCTGCTTTCTTGTGAGCCATGACGCCCTCTTATTCCTTGTCTTCTTTCTTGGCCGCGCCGATCGCGGTGATCTGCACGTGGCTTTCCAACTGACGGTGCCCCGCCTTGCGGCGATAGGTGTTGCGCCGACGCTTCTTGAACACCGTGACCTTGTCGCCCTTCTTGGTCTCGACCAGCTTGCCCGTGACGGTGACGCCCGAGAGGTCCTTGCCGAGCTTCACGGCTTTGCCGTCGCCCGTCATCAGCACGTCGCTGAAGGTGACCTTGCCGCCAGCCTTCCCATTGAGCTTCTCGACAACGATCACGTCGTCCTTGGCCACCCGGTATCGCTTGCCGCCCGTCTTGATTACCGCGAACATCGTTACCGCCAAAATTCGTGCGCCCGGACGAAGCTCGCCCGGGCGGTGAGCGGCGGATATAAGGGAAACGCCCAGGCCGCGTCAATGCGGAAGGGGGCATTTTTGCCGGGGCTGAGGCTCCCGGCGCCGCGCCCTAGTAGCGGCCCTTGAGCAGCAGCACTTCCACAATGCGGCGCGCGTGGCTCTCGGGGATGTCGAGCTTGGGATAGAGCGCTTCGACCCAATCCTGTTCGACTTTGCTGAAGTCACCATCGGCCAACATCAGGTCGACGCAGTGCGCGAACACCGACAAGCACATATCCGACGGCAAAGTTGCACAAGCTTCGTCGAGCGCGGCCTGCTTGTTCTGACTGATCTTACGCAATGCCGACGCTTCGTGCCCTCCGAGTTCATTTCTCTGCATCAACGCGCGCAAAGCGGGGGCGCGCCGGGCAGTGGTTTCAAGCTCGAGCCTCTCTTCGGGGTTGAACTGCCCGTCTGCGTCGGCGGCCAGGAACAGCAGAGCCAGATAGGCCTCCGGAATCTGCCAACCCAGGTCGCGGTACCGATGGCTATCCTTGAGCTTGTCGATGTTGAACGGGTCATACGCTGCAGCAACTGAGAATATGCTCGTCGACCCGGACTTGTCGTCCTTCTTGGCGTCAAACAAACCCATGTGCGAAACTCCAGAAGATAAACGTTATACAGCTATGGCCGGCGGCAGACGCCCGTCACCGGGTCACATATTGGCGGCGGAAGCGCAGGGCCGCCCACGCTCAACTGCGCTGTGCGCGCGGTTCGCTTGGCCTCTTTCACGAAGTCCAATTCGTATTGAAGCACAGTGGTCGTCTGATCCAGCAGCCACGTCCAAGTCTGACTGGGCTCGTTGGTCGCGCGCGATGCGTTTTGCTCGGCACGGAAACACCGCAGCGCGTTAGGCGGACCGGCACAGGTATTCCGAGCGGCTCTCCAGCCACGGTTTATTTGCTCCTGAGTCAGATTACGCCCGCGCCCTTCCAGAATGTCGAGCAAGGCGCGCCGTTCCGTCAGAACTTGGTCTCTCAATCCTGTGACACCCGAATAGGCCGCGGAATCAGCTTGGAGACGACCGTTCGCCTCTTGAAGCACAACGATATCGTTCCGTTGTTGGTTGTAAAAGTAAAGTGCAGCGACCGCGACGGCGATGGCCAGTAGGACTGCGCCGACCAACAAGAATATCCACATTCCCATCCGACCGATACGCCTGCGCGCCTCTTGCACTTCGTTACGGCTTGGGATGTCGGAGAAGACGCTCGGAAGATTGCGTCCATCGTAGGTCGTTAGGCTCATGATTGCACCATTCTCACGTCAGCAGTCTATCGACTGCAAGCTCAGTTTCACCTTCTTCACCCAGGCATGCAGCGGAGCGGCGATCCTCTTGGGCGCACGATTTTGTAGTACTCGAAGACTCTCTCCACCGGTACGGCGCGCGGGTCGGGGAGCGGTTCTTCGCTGCGTTCACAGCGGGCTCCGTAATAATCTCTGAGCTCGTTGGCATAATCGATCATTTGCCGGAGCGTGACATCGTCGCCGTGACCGGGCCAATTCAACTCTGCCCGGTCGTTCGTCAATGCCCTATCGCCAGCAAAAAACGCATTTCTTGCTTGTTGAACAGCGTAATCCCACTTTTGCCGGCCAGGGTCGGCAAGGACACCCCCTGTAAGCCTGTAAGCCTGGGCCACGAATTGGGCGCGTCGCAACCAGAACATGCCAAGCAGTAATTGTCCTTCAGGTGTCGCTCCGGGTTGACGGCAGCGTTGCTCGCCTTCCGTTTGGCCGGAGACTTCCTGCCCCTGCACCCAGTTGTACACGGCGTTTCCGCCTTGCAGTAGACGCACCAAGCAAGCTTGGCGCAGCGCGCGCGCTTCATTGCCTGCACTATCCGCGTAGGCGCGCGCGGCGGGAAGGTTACCGCGATCGGCCTCGATCACGCTGAGATAATAATTGGCCTGTTCCTGCAAATTCTCTTCGCCGACCGGAGGCGGATTTATCAACGTGGCGGTCCGCAGGTACGGCTCGGCTGTGCCCCAATAATTGTGGCCCATGTCGAAATAAGCACTACCCAGCGCGCTGTTCGCGGCCAGCGAGGTTCGATCCGCTTGATAGGCCTCTTCGAGCGTTTGGCGCACGACAGCATCGCTTGCCCCCGACCTGTCCTGGTGCCGCGCAATGCTGATCAACGCGAGCGCGCGGTCGCGGTCGTTGCTTCTCAGGTGCGCGTTCACTTCATTCCGGGCGAGGTCGACACGGTTTTGATTCAGATACCTGTCGGTGATCGCCCTATGCACCACCGCCGATGCCTGGGCGACGTGAACGTTGGTGAGTTCCCTGTCGTAAACAGCCGGATCGCCGGCGCCCATGCTCAGCAGACCGACCAACGCTTCCGCCCAATATCCGTCGGCTTCTCTGCGAACAGTTGGGTTATTTCGCGCAACCCGACTGGCCCGGTGCGCAGCGCATCGGGCGTCGCCATAGTTTTCGCGCCGCCTCCCTTCGCTGCGCCTCGCCTCGATCAGGCTTATGCGCGCGACGCACATCACCCCGCTCACCGAAACCTGCTGCGAACTGCTCATGTTTCGGCAATCCGCCCGCGCCTGCGCCAAATCCTCGGGGCTTGCATTCGGGTTGTCGAGGATGCGCTGGATCGTACCCGGCAGCGCGTCATAGCGGGCGCGGCCGGTCACGCGATCGCAACCTGGTATCTGCTGCTGCGCCCATGCGTCCATCGCCACTGTAAGCGACAGAGCCGTGACGAGTCCGGCGAGGGTTGCTCGCCTCGCTGCATGCGCCAGCTTCATGAACGCGCCCCCCTTAGGCTAGTTGTTCAGCCGAGGGGCGAACCTTACTCGCTTTTCGCGAGGTGACAATCCGCATTATGGACGCCCGAGATCGCCTTGAGCATGTAGTTACAGTTGCGTTGGCGCAGTCGCAAAGCATCCAACGGACGTCGCCCCGTTTCATCACCTCGCGAGGTCGAATGGCAGACGCTCCAGGCGCTCTGAGGGCGGGCAAGACTGTAGAACGTCTGCTCGTCGCCGCCGCGAGCCCCCGCGAATACGCGCCGATCCTCCGCATTCTTCAAGTCAAGCGCGAGCGAACGCTTGCGGCGATTGATGCTTGCGAAATAGACGCTTCCCCGCTGCTAGGAAGACTGGCGGAGAGGGAGGGATTCGAACCCTCGGTACGCTTGCACGTACTCCGGTTTTCGAGACCGGCCTATTCAGCCACTCTAGCACCTCTCCGGAGGCCCGCTTAATGGCGAGCGGCGGGGCGGGTTGCAAGTCCGGCGCCCAGTTTTTTCGGGCGCCGCACGGCAGGGAGCAAATGGGTTGGTGCGATGGATTACGCTTCTGGGCTGCGCGATGGCGCTGACGGCGTCGGCCTGCTCGCAGCCGGCGATGCGCGCCGATCAATGCGATACGCCGTTCGTGCTTGGCGCGACCATCTCCCTGCCCGGCGGCCGCGTCGATCGCGGCCAACACATCTTCGAACCGGAGGAACGCGGCGGCGGCGTCGGTGAAGTCGGCGCATTCAATATCGACGTGCACGAAGTGACCAACGCGCAATACGCCGCCTTCGTTGACGCCACGAACTACGTCACGGTCGCCGAACGCATTGAGCACGACGGCGCGCCAAACGGCGCGGCTGTATTCGACCGCGCGCAAGCGCGCTGGCGCATCGATCCCAGCGCAAACTGGCGCCGTCCGGAGGGCGCGGGCTCGTCTATCGAAGGCCGCGAGCGCTATCCGGTCGTCGCTGTCGCCTACGAGGACGCCGAGGCTTACGCGCGCGCGGCCGGACGGCGGCTGCCGACTGAGAATGAATGGGAGTTCGCTGCCCGCGGCGAAGCGCCCGCCTCCGCCGACCGCCGTGCGGAAGCGTTTGATGCGGCGGGCGCGCCGGCCGCCAATACTTGGCAGGGCGTCTTCCCGTTCCGCGATACTGGCGAAGACGGTTTCGCGGGCCCAGCGCCCGTGGGCTGCTTTGCCGCCAACGATCGCGGCCTTTACGACATGACGGGCAATGTCTGGGAATGGACCAGCGACCGCTTCGTCGGCGAACCGCCGACAGACATCGCGCGCCCAAACGCGCAAGCCGGCATGCGGGTGATCAAAGGCGGTTCGCAGCTCTGCGCCGACAATTTTTGCTCGCGTTTCCGCAGTAGCGCGCGCCAGCCCGGCGACGAAGGCCTGGGCATGTCGCACATCGGCTTCCGCACTGTGGGCGACGCGCCCTAACCGACCAGAGCGCTCACGATATGCCGGAGCACAGCCTGCGCTTGCTTGACGCTTAGGCCCTGTTCGGAGCGCAAGCGCCGCCAGGCTTCGATGCTGAAAGCCAGATCGAGGGCCTCGAATACATTGCCCCTCGCCAAGTTGGCCGGAAGCACTTTGCGCAAGGTTTCACGCTGCAAGCGCGTGATGTTCGCGTGTTCGGCCTTCAGAAAGTTCGAGCGATAGCGGTGCGCATCCGCGACCGTCTTCACCGGCAGCATCTGTTCGAACATCTTGGCCCGGCGCTCGACGACTTCGTCGAGCCGCTCGCGCCACGTCTTGCCGGTGAGAGGCACGTTGATTTGCGGCATCAGCCGCTCAGTCATCACCGCATGCATTTCGCGATAGACGCCTTCCATGTCTTCGAACAGGCGAAACACCGTGCGCCGGCCGACGCCGGCGCGCTCAGCCACCGAGTCGGCACTCGGGTCGGTTTCGCCTTCGCGCAGCAAGTCGAGCATGGCGAGCGCAATACGACGCCGGCTCGCGTCAGAGCGCTGGCGGCGACCGTCGGTCTCGGCCGATTCGATCTTGGCGATGCGTGCGCTCACGCTGCGGCCTTCACGAACGCGTCGATCAGGTCGGCGATCTCTTCCGGTTTGTCTTCCTGAAGGAAATGTCCGCCGCCTATGATTGTCGTGTGCTTCTGGCCTTTGCAGCCGGGAATGCGCTCTTGCAGACGCTTGTCGGCGCCGCGCGTGATCGGATCCTGATCGCTGAACGCAATCAGAAATGGCTTGTCGAAGGTCTCGAGCGCCTTCCAGGCTTCGAGATTTTCCTGCACCGACGGCATGTCCGGCGCGACCGGCACCAGCGCGGGAAACTGACGCGCGCCGGCTTTGTAACTCTCATCGGGATATGGCGCTTCATACGCATCCCGCTCCGCTTGGCTGAGCTCTCGCACCGTGCCGCCATTGATGATGTTGCCGGTGGGAAACACCGGCACGATCTGACTGAAATTGCGCCAGGCTTCGAATGCCGGATTGGCGCCTGAGCCCGCCGGCAAGAATGTGTTCGCGGCGACTACCCGCGCGAAGCGCTTCGGGAACGCTGCAACCAGGCGAAGCCCGATCAGGCCGCCCCAATCCTGACAGAACAAGGTGATGTCGCGAAGATCGTTGGCGAGGAGCCAGTCGCTCATCCACTTCACGTGGCGTTCGTAAGTATAGTCCTCCCGCGCCGCGGGCTTATCGGAACGGCCGAAGCCGACCAGGTCCGGCGCGACGACGCGATGGCCGTTCGCGACCAAGCGCGCGGCGATCTTGCGATAGAGGAAGGACCAGCTCGGCTCGCCGTGCATTAGCAAAACCGGTGGTTTGTTGCGCGGGCCTTCGTCAATTGCTGCAATACGCAGCGTCACGCCAGTCGCGTCGCGCACATCCGTAAAGTGCGGCGCGAACGGAAAATCCGGCAGATTGGCGAAACGTTCGTCGGGCGTGCGCAGAACCTGCATGGCGGTCTCCCCCCTTCGCGGGCCGCATTGACAGCAACCGGCGCCGCATATATTGGCACTTATAGTGCCTATTGTTGGACGCCTGCGTCAAGCGGCGTTTGGGGGACCGGGGAGACATCCATGAAAGCAAGGACATGGGCGCTCGGCCTAGCTGCGCTGCTGGTCGCCGGCGGCGCCGCAGCCTATGTTTTCCGCAGCGATATCGCCATGCTGCTCGTGGAGCGGACTGCCCAGAACGCCATGCGCACTTCGCTGGCAGCGCAATTGCCGGATGGTTTGCACGCGGCTTTCTGCGGTACCGGCTCGCCTTTGCCCGACCGCGCACGCGCGGGCCCCTGCCTTGCCGTGATCGCCGGCCCGCACACGTTCGTGTTCGACGCCGGCGACGGATCGTCCGAAACGCTCTCGCAGATGGGCGTGCAGCAGAGCGAGATCGAAACGGTCTACCTCACGCACCTGCATTCCGATCATATCGACGGCCTCGACACCGTCGCCTTGCAGCATTGGGCCATGGGCCCATCACGCGAGCCGCTCCGTGTCGTGGGCCCAACAGGCACGAGCCGCGTTGTCGCCGGACTGAACCAGGCCTATGCGATCGACCAGGGCTATCGCGTCACCCATCACGGCCCCGAGGTGATGCCGCCGAGCGGCGCAGGGATGCGTGCCCAGGAGTTTGCCGTTCCGCTGAACGATGGCGACGAGGTTGAGCTGCGCAATGAAGGCGGCGTCCGCATCGTCGCCTTCCGCGTCGATCACGCGCCGACGGATGCCGTCGGCTATCGCGTCGAGTACGCGGGACGCAGCCTTGTCATCAGCGGCGATACCGCGCGTTCAGCTTCGCTGACCGATGCAGCGCGCGGCGCGGATCTGCTGGTGCACGAGGCCATCTCGCCGCGCCTCGACGCGATCATGCGACAAGCCGCGCTCGACTCCGGGCGGCAGAACATCGGCGCCATTTTTCACGACATACTCGACTATCACACCAGCCCAGAAGACGCCGGGCGCGTGGCGCAGGAAGCCGGTGTCGGCGCGCTCGCCATCACGCACTTCCTGCCGCAGACACCGATGCCAGGCCTCGTGCACACTTTCGTGCAAGACGCCAAGCGCACCTATGACGGGCCGGTCTTCGCCATGCGCGATGGCGACGTGATTTCGCTGCCGCGCGAGGGCGGCATGCAACGTTCACATCATCTTCGCTTCTAGGGAGCGCCCAAATGAAACGCCTCGCGATCATCGGCGGCGTGTTGGCGCTCCTGGCGCTCGGCGGCGTGCTGCTGTTCCACTATAATTGGTATTACCTGCCGGGGATCATCGGCAACATTCAGCATCCGATCGGGCGATACCGTGATGTGGCGTGGTCGCAAGGCCCGGCCGTGGCGCCGGCCGGCGCGCGGCCGCCAAACATCATCGTCATTGTCGCCGACGATCTCGGCTACAACGACATCTCGCTCAACGGCGGCTTCGCCAATGGCATCGTGCAAACGCCAAATATCGACGCGCTTGCGCGCGAGGGCGTGAGCATCGATCAGGGATACGCCAGCAACGCCACCTGCTCGCCGTCACGCGCCGCGATCATGACCGGACGCTACCCGACGCGCTTCGGCTTCGAGTTCACCTCCGCGCCGCAGGCCTTTGCGCGCTACATTTCGCATTCAGCCCCGAACGCGCTGCATCAACCGATCTTCCATGGAGAGCGTGCGCACGACGTTCCGCCGCGCGAAACGCTTGGCTTGCCGCCGGGCGAGGTCACTGTTGCCGAGGTTCTGCAACAGCAGGGCTATCAGACTATGCTGATCGGCAAGTGGCACTTGGGCGAAGTGCCGGAGATGCGTCCTGAGGCGCAAGGCTTCGATGAAACGCTGGGCTTCATGCAAGGCGCCTCGATGTATCTGCCGCCCCGCGATCCGAATGTGGTCAACGCCGCGCTCGACTTCGATCCGATCGACCGCTTCTTGTGGGCTAATCTGCAATACGCTGTCGATTGGAACGGCGCTGGCGAGCGAGCGCGCTTTCGCCCGCAAAGTTACATCACCGATTACTTCGCCGAGGAAGCCGTTGCCGCCATCGCGGCCAACCGCAACCGGCCGTTCTTCCTCTATCTCGGCTTCAACGCCCCGCACACGCCGCTGCAGGCCGCCCGCGCCGACTACGACGCGCTGAGCGCAATCCCCGATCACACGTCCCGCGTCTACGGCGCGATGCTCTTGGCGCTCGATCGCGGTGTCGGCCGTGTCATGCAAGCGCTACGTGACCAAGGCATCGACGACAACACGCTCGTTATCTTTGTCAGCGACAATGGCGGCGCCTGGTATGCCGGCCAACCGAACATCAACGCGCCGTTCCGCGGCTGGAAATCCACCTTCTTCGAGGGCGGCATCCGCTCACCCTTCTTCGCCCGCTGGCCCGGCCACCTGCCCGCCGGCGCGCGGATAGCGGGGCCTGCGACGCACATGGACATCTTCCCCACCGCTGCGGCCGCCGCGGGCGCACCGGCCCAACCGCAAAGCGATGGCGTGAACCTGCTTCCGTTTCTGCGCGGCGAAGCGCAAGGCGCGCCGCACCGAAGGCTGTTCTGGCGGTCCGGCCCCTACCTCGCCGTCCGCGACGGCGATTGGAAGTTGCAAGTTTCCGAAACGCCCGACCGCGTCTGGCTGTTTAATCTGCGCGAGGACCCGACAGAGCAGCGCGATCTCTCCGCTCAAGAACCGGGGCGCGTGGCCGCCATGCGCGCCATGATCGTGGCGCAGAACGAGAACATGCCGCCGCCGCTCTGGCCCGCACTGATCGAAGGGCCGGTTCGGATCGACGTGCCGCTCAACACGCCGTGGAGCGAAGACCAAGAGTATGTTTACTGGTCGAATTAAGCGCCCATTGCCGCCACGAGATATTACCGGCGTTAAGCAGGCCGGACTTGCTCCGCCCTGATATTTCATATATAAACTAACGCATGCGCATTGCCTGCGTGGGCGGCGGTCCCGCCGGCCTCGTCTTCGCCATTTCCATGAAGCTGCGCGATGCGCGGCACGACGTTGTCGTGTTCGAGCGCAACGATCCGGGCGACACGTTCGGCTGGGGCGTCGTTTTCTCCGATCAGACGATGGAGAATCTGCGCGCTAACGACGCCAAGAGCGCCGACGCCATCGAGGCCGGCTTTGCCCATTGGGACGACATCGACGTCCACGTTCACGGCCAGACCATCACCTCTTCCGGCCACGGCTTTGTCGGAATCGGCCGCAAGCGGCTGCTGAACATTCTGCAGGAACGCGCTCGCGAGCTCGGCGTGCGCCTTGAGTTCAGCACCGAGATCGATCCTTCCCCCGAATTGTTCGGCGCCTACGATCTGGTGCTCGCTTGCGACGGCGCCAACTCAAAGCTGCGCACCGCTTTCGCCGATCACTTCGAGGTCGATGTCGACCTCCGCCCGAACAAATACATCTGGCTCGGCGCCAACAAGGCGTTCGAGGCGTTCACCTTCGCCTTCGAGCAGACCGAGCACGGCTGGATCTGGGCCCACGCATACAAGTTCGAGCCGAATGCCTCAACCTTCATCGTCGAGTGCAGCGAAGCGACATGGCGCAGCTTCGGCTTCGATACGATGAGCCAGGAGGTAACCTGCCGCGCTGCCGAAAGACTCTTCGCCAAATATCTTGGCGACGCCACGCTCGACACCAATTCCAAGCATCTGCGCGGCTCTGCCTGGCTCAATTTCCCGCGAATCGTTTGCCAGACCTGGCATCGCGACAATCTGATCCTGATGGGCGACGCCGCCCACACCGCACACTTCTCCATCGGCTCGGGCACCAAGTTGGCGATCGAAGACGCGATCAAGCTTGCACAAGTGCTGCACGGCGGCAAACCGCTGGCCGAAGCGCTCGCGGAGTATCACGCCGAGCGGCAAGTCGAAGTGCTGAAGCTGCAGAACGCGGCCCGCAATTCGACGGAGTGGTTCGAGAACATCGACCGCTACGCCAATCTCGATCCGCTGCAGTTCACCTATTCCCTGCTCACCCGCAGCCAACGGGTGAGCCATGAGAACTTGCGCCTCCGCGACACCAGTTTCCTCCGTCGCGTCGAAGGCTGGTTCGCCGGTAACGACAACGATCCGGCGCCGCCTATGTTCGCACCCTTGCGCCTTCGCGAGTTGGAAATCGCCAACCGCGTCGTCGTGTCGCCGATGTGCATGTATTCGGCCGTTGATGGCGAAGTGAACGACTTTCATCTCGTCCACTACGGTGCGCGCGCGAGCGGCGGCGCTGGGCTGATTTTCACCGAGATGACGGACGTCTCGGCCGACGCGCGCATCACTCTGGGCTGCGCCGGGATGTATCATCCCAAGCACGTTGCCGCATGGAAGCGCATCGTCGATTACGTGCACAATCACACAAACGCCAAGTTCGCGCTTCAGCTCGCCCACGCCGGCCGCAAGGGCTCGACGCGCGTGCCGTGGGAAGAAGGCCATCCCGATCAGCCGCTGCCGGAAGGCAATTGGGAGACCGTCGGCCCCTCGCCCATTCCCTGGTCCGAGCACAACGCCACTCCGCGCGAGATGACGTACGACGACATGGATCGCGTCAAAGCCGATTTCGTCCGCGCCACACTCATGGGCGAGGAAGCCGGCTTCGACATGCTCGAACTGCACTGCGGCCACGGCTATCTGCTCTCGTCCTTCCTCACGCCCATCAGCAATCAGCGCACGGACGAGTATGGCGGCAGCGTAGAAAACCGGCTGCGGTTCCCGCTCGAAGTGTTCGAAGCGATGCGCGCCGCCTGGCCGAAGCATAAACCGATGAGCGTGCGCATCTCGGCGACCGATTGGCATGCTGATGGTTTGAGCGCGGAAGACTCCATCGCAATCGCCGGAGCGTTCGGCCAAGCCGGCGCTGATCTGATCGACGTCTCCGCCGGCCAGACCACGCCGCTCGCGCGTCCCGTCTATGGCCGCATGTTCCAGACGCCCTTCTGCGACCGCATTCGCAACGAAGCGCGCGTGCGCACCATGGCCGTCGGCAACATTTACGAGCCCGATCACGTCAACTCGATTCTCGCCGCCGGCCGCGCCGATCTCTGCGCGCTGGCGCGTCCCCACCTGGTCGATCCGTTCTGGTCGCTGCGCGCCGCGGCAGAGCTGGGCTATGACGGCGTGCGCGCTCCGGTGCAATATGAAGCTGGCGAGCGGCAGTTGCGGCGGAATGCCCAGCGGCGCGAACAGATCACGGAGAAAGTATGAGCGACCTCTCCGGCAAGCACGCTTTCATCACCGGCGGCGGCACCGGCATCGGCCTTGCCGCCGCACGCGCCCTCGCTCTGCAAGGCGCCAAGCTCACGTTGGCCGCGCGAAACGGGGCACGCGTTCAGGAGATCGCCGAGGAATTTGAGAACGCGCACGGCCTTTCCTGCAATGTCGCTGACGAGGCCTCTGTCGACGCCACTTTCGCCGCGGCGCGCGATCGCTACGGGGCGGTCGACATCCTGATCAACAACGCCGGCATCACGCCCTCTGCGCCGCTGCACAACACCGACCTCGCGCTGTGGAACGGAGTGTTGGCGGTCAACCTCACCGGAGCGTTCCTTTGTTCCCGCGCGGCGCTCGCTGACATGTATGCCAACAAATGGGGCCGCATCGTCAACGTCGCCTCCATCGCCGGCCTCAAGGGTGGCCCATACATCAGCGCCTATTGCGCCTCTAAGCACGGCATGATCGGCATGACGCGCGCGCTTGCGCATGAGGCCGCCAAACGCGGCGTCACGGTCAACGCCGTCTGCCCGGGCTATGTCGAGACCGACATCATCAGCCGTGCCGCCGAAAATATCGCTAGCAAGACCAGACTCAGCGAAGCTGAAGCGCGCGCCATGCTCTACGTCAGCAATCCGCAAGGGCGTCTCATTACCGCAGATGAAGTCGCCAGCGCCATCGTCTGGCTCTGCAGCGACGGCGCCGCGGCCACCAACGGCGCGGCGATTCCGATCTCGGGTGGTGAAATCTGATGGCGGACGCGCGCGATACCGTGCGGCTCTCGCTCCGACTCCTCACCACGAGCCGGCTGATTGAGCGCGAAGTCGATGCGCTCATGCGCGAACGCTTCGCCAGCACGATCGCCCGCTTTGACTTTCTTTCGGCGCTCGACCGCCATGGACCGCTGGCGCTCGGCGAAGTCTCGCAATACTTGCTCGTCTCCAACGGCAACGTCACGCAATTGCGAACGCGCCTTTCCGCCGACGGCCTGATCGAAACAGAGCCTGACGAAAACGATCGCCGCATCCAACGCGTGCGGTTGACGCCTAAGGGCGATGGCGTATTCAAGCAGATGGCCAAGGCGCACGCGGCTTGCGTGGATCGGCTCTTGAGCGATCTCACGCAAGCCGACAAACAAGCGCTGATGCGGTTGTTGGACGCCACCAAGACGGCGCTGCGCCGCAAGCTGACGAAGGGAGCGACGCCATGATTGGCGATGCCTGGAAGAGCGCAGACTACCGCGCCACGCATTTCCTTTGGAGCGTCGAGGGTCGCGTCGCCACCGTCACGCTCAACCGCCCCGAGCGCAAGAATCCTCTGACGTTCGAAAGCTACGCCGAACTGCGCGATCTTTTCCGCCGGCTCAGCTATGCCGAGGACTGCCGCGCTATCGTGATTACGGGCGCTGGCGGCAATTTCTGCTCCGGCGGCGACGTGCACGAGATCATCGCCCCGCTCACCAAGATGACGATGCCGGAGCTGATGCGCTTCACCCGCATGACCGGCGATCTCGTGAAGGCGATGCGCGCCTGCCCACAGCCGATCGTCGCCGCGGTCGAAGGCGTCTGCGCCGGCGCCGGCGCGATCCTAGCGATGGCAAGCGATCTCCGCTTCGCGGCGCCGAACGCGAAGACGGCGTTCCTGTTTACCCGCGTCGGCCTTGCCGGCTGCGATATGGGCGCGTGCGCGATCCTGCCGCGCATCATCGGCCACGGCCGCGCCAGCGAACTCTTGTTCACTGGGCGCTCCATGAGCGCTGACGAGGGCGCGGCCTGGGGCTTTTTCAACAAGCTCACCGATACGCCGCTTGCCGAAGCGCAGGCATTTGCGCGCGATCTTGCGAACGGCCCCGCGTTCGCGCATTCCATGACCAAGAACCAGCTCAACATAGAATGGAACATGAGCTTGGAGCAAGCGCTGGAAGCCGAAGCGCAGGCGCAAGCCATCTGCATGCAGACGAAAGATTTCGAGCGCGCCTACGTCGCCTTCGCGTCGAAGCAGAAGCCGGTGTTCGAGGGCGATTGATGGCCGATCGCAGCTATCTCAACTGGCCCTTCTTCGAAGCGCGTCACCGTGACCTCGCCGCGTCACTCAACGCCTGGCTCGATGAATCGCCTTTCCCGCATCACGTCAGCGAAGACAAAGTCGACGCCGCGTGCGCGGAGTTTCTCGCGGAACTAGCCGAAGGCGGCATCCTCACCCACGCCGTTCCTTACAGGACGCCGCTCGACGTAAGGACACTGTGCCTCGTTCGTGAACACCTTGCACGCCACTCTGGCTTGCTCGACTTCGTGTTCGCGATGCAGGGTCTCGGCACTGGTCCAATTTCGTTGTTCGGATCGCCCGAACTGCGCGATCGCTATCTGATTGACGTCGCCAACGGCACGAAAGTCGCCGCCTTCGCACTCTCCGAACCCGAAGCCGGCTCCGATGCCGCAGCACTCGCCACTACCGCCCACGCCGATGGTGATGACTTCGTCCTCAATGGCGAGAAGACCTGGATCTCCAATGGCGGCATCGCCGATTTCTACGTCGTTTTCGCCCGCACCGGCGAAGCGCCTGGGGCCAAGGGCGTCAGCGCCTTCATCGTCGATGCGGATACGCCCGGCTTCAGCGTCGCCGAACGCATTCCGCTGATCGCCGCGCATCCGCTGGCGCACCTTAAATTCGAGAACGCGCGAGTGCCGGCCTCAAACCTCATCGGCAAAGCCGGCGAAGGCTTCAGGATCGCGATGGCGACGCTCGACGTATTCCGCTCCACCGTTGGCGCGGCTGCGCTCGGCATGGCCCGCCGCGCGCTGGATGAAACGCTCAAACGCGCCAAGACGCGCCAGATCAACGGCGCGCCGATGGGCGAGCTGCAAATGGTGCAAGCCATGATCGCCGACATGGCGCTGAAGATCGATGCCGCCGCCCTCCTCGTCTACCGCGCCGCGTGGACGAAGGATTCGGGCGCATCCCGCGTGACCCGCGAAGCCGCGATGGCCAAACTCTACGCCACCGACACCGCGCAAGAAGTGATCGACGCCGCGGTGCAGCTCCACGGTGGCTGGGGCGTCGTCCACGGCCACCCAATCGAGTGCCTCTATCGCGACATCCGCGCGCTGCGCATCTACGAAGGCGCGTCGGAAGTGCAGAAGGTCATCATCGCCCGCCAAACGCTCGCGCAGGACACGCAATGAGCGCACACATTGACACTTTCGTTCGCGACCACCTGCCGCCGAAAGGTGATTGGCCGGAGCTGAGGTTCACGCTGCCCGAGCTGCAATTCGCGACCCATTTCAATGCAAACTCGATTCTCGATGCGACAATCGCAAATGGCTTCGGCGACAAACCCGCTGTGCTCTCTGTTGCAAAAGCATGGAGCTACGACGATCTGCTCGGCCGTGCGAACCGCATCGCCCATGTGCTCACGCGCGACATGGGCCTTGTTCCCGGCAACCGCGTCTTAATCCATGCCCACAACTCCGCGCTGGCGATGGCGATCTGGTGGGGGGTGTGGCGCGCGGGCGGCGTCGCCGTCGGCACGATGCCGATGCTGCGGGCCAACGAACTGCAAGCCATCATGGGCAAGGCGCAGGTGTCTCACGCCCTGGTCGACAACAGTCTTGAGGCGGAATTCTACGCCGCGCGGCGTACGTCTCCCACGCTGACGCGATTCTCTTATCTTGATGAACTCGAGCACGACGTGGCCCGCGCCGGCGACGCCTTCACACCGATCGCCACTGCGGCTGACGATCCAGCGCTCATCCCATTCACGTCCGGCACGACTGGTAAGCCTAAAGGCTGCGTGCATTTCCATCGGGACATCGCTGCGATGGCGCACACGTTTTCACGTCACGTGTTGCAGCCGAAACCGACTGACATCTTCATCGGCACGCCGCCGTTTGCGTTCACCTTCGGATTAGGCGCATCGGTCGTATTCCCGGCCGCCGTTGGGGCAGCGGTCGCATTGCCGCCCAAGCCCGGCTTCGATGTACTCGCCGACACTATCGCTCAACACAAAGCCACCACCCTCTTCACCTCGCCCACCGGCTATCGCGCGCTGATGAAGCAGGACATGGCGAAGCTCGCGTCGCTCCACACCTGCGTCTCGGCCGGCGAGCACTTGCCGCGCGCGACGTCCGACCAATGGTTCGAGCGCACCGGCATCCGCATCATCGACGGCATCGGCTCGACCGAGATGATCCACATTTTCGTCTCCGCCCGCGGCGACGACATCCGCCCCGGCGCCACCGGCAAGGCCGTGCCCGGCTACGAAGCCACGCTGCTCGACAACAACGATCAGCCGTTCGAAGGCGAAGGCGAAGGCCGCCTCGCCATTCGCGGACCGACGGGCTGCCGCTATCTCGCTGATGAGCGCCAGAAGACCTACGTCATCAACGGCTGGAACGTCACCGGCGACATCTATCGCCGCGATGCCGACGGCTATTTCTGGTACGTCTCGCGCGCCGACGACATGATCGTCTCGTCGGGCTACAATATCGGCGCGCCGGAGGTGGAGAATGCGCTGCTGACGCACGACGCCGTCGCCGAAGCCGCGGTGATCGGCGTGCCAGACGAAGAGCGCGGTCAGATCGTCAAGGCCTTCGTGGTGCTGAAACCCGGCGCCAACGCCGACGAGCGCGCGCTGCAAGATCACGTCAAGCAAGCCATCGCGCCGTACAAGTATCCGCGCGCGATCGAGTTCGTTAGGGAATTGCCGAAGACGCATACCGGCAAGCTGCAACGTTTCAAGCTGCGGCAAGCGCCATGAGCCGCTTCATCCGCGACATCATTGTGCGCTTCGAGCACTGCGATCCCGCCGGCATCATGTTCTACCCGCGCTTCTTCGGGCTGGTGAATGAAACGGTGGAAGACTGGTTTGCCAGCCTCGGCCATTCATTCAAGGCGCTGCACGTCGATCAGCACAAGGGCGTGCCCACGGTGCGGTTCGAAACGGAGTTCGTCGCGCCTGTCCGCATGGGCGAGACGCTGCGCCAAAGCCTGGGTGTCGACGGCATTGGCCGTTCGTCGATGCACCTGAAGCATCTCGCCACAATCGGCGATCGCCCCGTCGCGCGGTTCGATCAGACGGTGGTCTTCACCGATCTCGCGACGATGAAGGCTGAGCCTTGGCCGGGCGATCTTCGCTCGGCCATCGCTCGATTCGCAGGATTCGAACCATGAGAACGCTCCTCCCGCCAGGCTGGCCGCGCCCGAAGGGCTATGCCAACGGCGTCGAGGCCGAAGGCCGCATCGTTTTCGTCGCCGGCCAGATAGGCTGGACGCCCGAAGGCAAGTTCGAAGCAACCACGCTTCCCGCCCAATTCGCGCAGACCCTCGACAACACTTTGGCGGTGCTGCGCTGCGCCGACGCCGGCCCCGAGCACGTGGCGCGCATGACCTGGTACGTCACCGACAAGCGCCTCTATCTCGCATCGCTGGCCGAAATCGGCGCGACCTGGCGCGAGAAGATGGGGCGGCACTATCCGGCAATGGCGGTGGTGGAAGTGAAGGCGCTGATCGAAGACGCGGCGTTGATCGAAATAGAGACAACCGCCGTCGCGCCGCGCTAGAGTGCGACGAGGAGTGCTCCCCATGGCAGACCATAGCCTGTTCACTTTTGTCCGTGTGCAAAGCGCGACGCCGGAAGCGGTCGGCAACGCGCTTCGCGACGGCAGCGATAAGATCATGGATATCTATTCGATCATGGGCGAGTGGGATCTACTAGTACGCATCGAGCATCCCGATCTCAACTCGATCCAGAAGGTCGTGACCGAAACCATCCGTGCGCACCCGAACGTGGCGCAGACCTACACGATCCTTGGCTACCAGATTTACGGCTCGAAGTGGCCGGGCTTCGATTATCCCGACTCGAAATGAGTCTCGACCTCGAGAAGGAATACAACAACCGCGCCCGCGTGCCCGAGCACCCGGCGATCATCGCCAGCTGGGCCGCGGAAAGCAAAGCCTACCGCAACATCAATCCCCCGCGCGTGATCGAATACGGATCGGGCGAACGCCATACGTTTGATCTGTTCGAAGCCGGCGCTGGTCCCACGGTTATGTACGTCCATGGCGGCTACTGGCAGGCGGTAGACAAGAGTTTTCACAGCGTGCACGCGCGCGGTTTGAACCAGATGGGCATCACGGTGGCCGTGCCGAGCTACGATCTTTGTCCCAACGTGCGCATCGGCGACATCGTCGAACAGGTGCGAGCTGCGTGCTCAATCGTGCATCGCGCGTCGGAGGCGCCGGTGATTGTCGCCGGCCATTCCGCCGGCGGCCATCTCGCTGCGTGCCTGCTCGCGACGGAAGCGCACGTGCCCGCGGCCTACGCCATCTCCGGGTTGTTCGAACTCGCCCCGCTCATCCCCACCAGCATCAACGAAAAGCTCGGCCTCGATGAAGCCGAAGCGCAGGCGTTAAGCCCCCTCTTCTGGCCGGCGCCGGAAGGCAAAATTCTCGACGCCGTGGTCGGCGGCGACGAAAGCAGCGAATACCTGCGCCAAAGCGCGGCCATCGTCGCCGCATGGGGCGAGGACGGCGTTGAGGCGCGCTATGAAGAAATTCCAGGCGCCAATCATTTCACTGTGATTGCGGGGCTGGTGGACGCGCGCTCGGCGATGTGCGAACGGCTGAAGGAGTTAGTGGTGAGTGTGGCGTAAGCTAAGGACGAAGCGAACAGGCGAATGCCGTTCTACCAAGGTCCATACCGGAGCCGCTCTTCAAGTAAAACTCGAACTCTTTGGCTCGACGCTCGTCAGCAAAGGCAAAATACGCCACGAGCCGCCAAGGACGATACTTTGCCGTGTGCTTTGATGCGCCAGCGTTGTGGCTCGTGATCCTGGATTCCAGATCAGTCGTGAAGCCTGTATAACGCTCGTTTGGGAATGCCTCACTTCGCAGCAAATAGAACGTAGAACGTCTGCACCGGTCGCCCTTCGCCGAGGCTTCGGGGGACACCCTACGCTCGAATGCAGATGTGGCGTAAGCCACCCGAAGCTCGCGGAGCGAGCCTAGGGTGGTGGGCGCGACAGGGATCGAACCTGTGACCCCTACGATGTCAACGTAGTGCTCTCCCGCTGAGCTACGCGCCCGTCCCGTCGGGGTGAGCCGCTATAGCGGCTGAGCGGCCTTAGAAGCAAGCGC
>JBQTJK010000168.1:0-33648 GCA_052387215.1 Caulobacteraceae bacterium | reverse complement strand
CAGGAGCACGCCATCGAGCACGCGGTGCTGCAGGATGAGCTTGCGGTCGCCGGCGAGATCGACGTCGACGATCTGGATGTCGGGATCGCGATAGGCGATGTCGTAATGGTGTGAGAGCGCGCGCTTGATCTTGCGATAGCCGCGCTCGTCGTGGATGGCGGCCACGTTCATCTCGTCCTCGTCCTCGTCGTCGACGACACGGAAGAGGCCGAACTCGCGGATGACGCGTGGCGACAGGAATTGCGAGACGAAGCTCTCGTCGCGGTAATTGGCCCAGATGTCGCGGAGCGTGCCGTAGGGATCGCCATTGCCGGCGATGTCGCCCATCCACTCGCGGTCTTCGTCCGTGGGATTGGTGCAGACACGCTCGATGTCGCAGCACATGGCAAACCCGAGCGCATACGGGTTGATGCCGGAGAAACGGCGGTCGTCGAAGCCGGGCTGCAGCACGACGCTGGTGTGCGAGTGCAGGAATTCTAAGAACGCGCCGTCGTCGATCTGCCCCTTCTCGTGCAGGCGGTTCATGATGCGATGATGCGTGTACGTCGCGCAGCCTTCGTTCATCACCTTGGTTTGCCTCTGCGGATAGAAATACTGGTTGATCATCCGCACCATGCGCAGCACTTCGCGCTGCCAGGGGCGCAAACGCGGTGCAGTTTTCTCCAGGAAGTAGAGCAAATTTTCTTCCGGCAGGCCGAGCAACGCCTTGCGCCGCGCATCCTCGTCCTTGTTCGCCTTGCGCTTGCCTTGCGGCACGGTGCGCCAAAGATCGTTGAACAATTGCTCGCCGTGCAAGCGCCGCTCCTCCTCGCGGCGTTCTTCCGAGCGCAAATCCGGCATGCGCTTGCGCGGGAAGCGATGGATGCCGTGGCTCTGCAGCGCGTGCGCGGCGTCGAGCAAGCGCTCGACCTCTTCCTGCCCGTAGCGATCTTCGTATTTCGCGATGAGGCCGCGGGCGAACTCGAGATAGTCGAGAATGCCGTCGGCGTCGGTCCACTGTTTGAATACGTAATTGTTCTTGAAGAAGTGGCTGTGGCCGTAGCCGGCATGCGCGATCACGAGCGTCTGCATCGTCGCGGAGTTTTCCTCCATGATGTAGACGAGGCAGGGATTGGAATTGATGACGATCTCGTAGGCGAGGCCCTGATAGCCTTTGCGATAGAGCGCTTCGTTCCGCGCGAATTCCTTGCCGAACGACCAATGCCGGTAAAAGAGCGGCATCCCCGTCGACGCGTAGGCGTCGAGCATTTGCTCGGTGGTGATGACTTCGATCTGATTGGGATAGGGGTCGAGCCCCATCTCCTTGATGCCAATCTCGCCGCACGCGTCGTGCACGCGGCGGATCAGATCGAAATCCCAGTCGGGGCCGCGATAGAGCAATTTTGAATCGGCCAGCATGGTCATGAGGCGCCATCCGCAACAACGCCTTCGGGGCGGCGGGCAAACAATTCGCGGAACACAGGGTAGATGTCGCGGCGATGCTTGACCTTGCGCATCGCGAACGGTGCATCGACGGAAACGCGGCGGTAGGCGCGCCAGAGATTGGTGCTGGGCTCGCCGGCGCCAGGATGATCATCCTCATCGTCCATGCCGACTTCCACGTACGCATAGTATTGGCAGATCGGCAGGATGACATCGCGGAGCTGGCCCAGAACGACAGCGTTGTCGCTCGACGTATTGTCGCCGTCGCTCGCTTGCGCGGCGTAGATGTTCCACTGATCGACCGGGTAACGCTCGCGCACAATCTCGGCCATTTTGAACAGCGCTGTGGAAACTACGGTGCCGCCAGTCTCGCGGGAATAGAAGAAGGTCTGTTCGTCCACCTCCTGCGCTTCGTGCGTGTGGCGGATGAAAACGACGTCGACGTGTTCGTAGCGGCGATTGAGGAAGAGATAGAGCAGCGAGTAGAAGCGCTTCGCCAGATCCTTCATGTGCTCGTTCATCGAGCCGGACACGTCCATCAGGCAGAACATGACCGCTCGGGCGATCGGCTTCGGGGTCGATTCGAGCCGGCGGTAGCGCACGTCGACGGGATCAATGTAGGGAATGCGTTTGGAGCGGGCAATGATGTGTTCAAGCTCTTTGCGGAGCTTCACCAGCTCCTCGAAGTGCCCGCCTTTGCGTTCGAGCTTCTCGATCTCTTCGCGAAGCGCGTTGATCTCATCCGCCTTCGGCCGCTTCAGCGCGATGCGGCGCGACATCGAATGTTTGAGCGTGCGCGGCACCGAGATGCGCGAGGGCGGGCCGGATACGGAGAAGCCCGCTTGGCGCCACTGAACAGATGTCGCGCCCGCGACCTGGCGCTTGGCGAGATCGGGAAGCTCCAGGTCTTCGAGATAGAGATCGAGATATTCCTCGTCCGACAGCGCGAAGCGAAATTCGTCTTCGCCTTCGCCGCTGTCGCTCGCGCCCGATTGCCCACCGCCCTGCTCCGGGCGCGGGATGGTGTCGCCTTCGATGTACTTTTTGTTGCCCGGCAAAACGTAGTCGCGAACGCCGCCCTGTCGCGAGCGATGCAGGTGCGGCTCGTGCACGCCGCCCGTCGGGATGGAAATCTCACCGCCCTTGCCGGCGTCCTTGATGGAGCGGCTGGAGGACGCCTCGCGCACTGCCTTGCGCACTTGCGCGCGCGCGCGGCGCAGGAAGCGTTGGCGGTTGGCGAAGCTTTTCCCGCCCGGGTTAAGGCGGCGGTCAATAATGTTCATGCGCGCGCCGCCCTACCCCGCCTGCTTGACGCGCATGTACCACTCGACCAGCCGCCGGACTTGCCGCTCGGTGTAGCCGCGCTCGACCATGCGCATCACGAATTCCTCGTGCTTCTTCTCGGTCTCGCCGTCCTTCTTTGAGCCGAAGGTGATGATCGGCAGTAGGTCCTCGACCTGGCTAAACATGCGCCGCTCGATCACTTCGCGGATCTTCTCGTAGCTGGTCCAGGACGGGTTCTTGCCGCCATGGCCAGCGCGTGCGCGGAGCGTGAACTTCACCACTTCGTTGCGGAAGTCCTTCGGATTGGCGATGCCGGCAGGCTTCTCGATCTTCGAGAGCTCCTGATTGAGCAGTTCGCGATTGAGCAACTGGCCGGTGTCGGGATCCTTGAAGTCGATGTCCTCGATCCAGGCGTCGGCGTAATCGACATAACGGTCGAACAGGTTCTGGCCGAAGTCGTGGTACGATTCGAGATACGCCTTCTGGATCTCGTTGCCGATGAACTCGGCATAGCGCGGCGCAAGCTCGGCCTTGATGAACTCCAAGAGCTTGTTTTCCTGCTCTTGCGGGAATTGCTCGCGCCGGACCTGTTGCTCCAGCACATACATCAAGTGCACCGGATCGGCCGCGACTTCCTGGGTGTCGTGGTTGAAGGTGGCGGCGAGCACTTTGACCGAAAAGCGCGTCGAGATGCCGTCCATGCCTTCGTCGACGCCGGCGGCGTCCTTGTACTCCTGCAACGTGCGCGCCTTCGGATCGACCTCCTTCAAGCTCTCGCCGTTATAGACGCGCATCTTGGCGAATGCGTTCGAGTTCTCGTGCTCTTTAAGGCGCGAGAGCACCGAGAAGCGCGCTAGCATTTCCAGCGTGCCCGGCGCGCATGGCGCTTCGGACAATTCGGAGCCGCGGATCAGCTTCTCGTAGATGCGCTGCTCTTCCTGAACGCGCAGCACATAGGGGACCTTAATCACGTAGATGCGGTCGATGAAGGCCTCGTTGTTCTTGTTGTTCTTGAACGTTTGCCATTCGGCTTCGTTCGAGTGCGCCATGACGATGCCGTTGAACGGAATGCCCCCGATATTCTCGGTGCCGACATAATTGCCTTCCTGCGTAGACGTCAGCAGCGGGTGCAGCATTTTGATCGGCGCTTTGAACATCTCGACGAATTCGAGCAAGCCCTGGTTGGCCCGGTTTAGGCCGCCCGAATACGAATACGCGTCAGGATCGTTCTGCGCGTGCAGTTCGAGCTTGCGGATGTCCACTTTGCCGACGAGCGAAGAGACGTCTTGGTTGTTGTCGTCGCCGGGTTCGGTCTTGGCGACGGCGATTTGGCGCAGCCGCGACGGATTCATCTTGGCCACGCGAAACTTGGTGATGTCGCCGCCGAATTCGTCCAGGCGCTTGATGCACCACGGACTCATCAGGCCCGTTAGCCGCCGCTGCGGGATGCCGTACTCATCCTCGAGACGTTGGCCCCAGCTCTCGGGATCGAACAGCCCGAGCGGGTGTTCAAACACTGGCGAGAGATCGTCCCCGGCCTTTAACACATAGATCGGCAGCTCCTCCATCAGCGCCTTGAGCCGCTCGGCCAACGAGGACTTGCCGCCGCCGACGGGACCCAGCAGGTAGAGAATCTGCTTGCGCTCTTCTAAGCCCTGCGCCGCGTGTCGGAAGAAGGCGACGATGCGCTCGATCGTCTCTTCCATGCCGTAGAATTCGGCGAACGCCGGATAGAACCGCATCGTGCGGTTCATGAACACGCGGCCGAGCCTTGCGTCCTTTGACGTGTCGACCATCCTCGGCTCGCCGATCGCGGCCAGCAGGCGCTCATGCGCCGTGGCGTACGCCATCAGGTCGTCGCGGCAGAGCGACAGGAAGTCCTGCAGCGACATTTCCGCTTCGCGCCGCTGCTCAAACGAGCGGACGTAGCTGCGAAAAAGATCCTCAGACATCGTGCCTCCGTCGCGTCCCGGCCAACTTTACATAAGTATTCCGGCTCCGAGACGCTTAACAAAAAGCCATGCGAATCTGGCGGCCGTAAGTCGACCTTCGGCGCAAGCTGCCCGATCCGCCCAAACAACGGACGCAGGATGACATGATTTGGGGCGCGTGGGCGCCAAAAGACGGGGAATTGTCACCGCCGCAATAGGCATGAGCAAACGCTGAACGAATTGTGGCGCCTCGCCCATCGATTCGGCGCCTTAATGAAAGCAAAACCCCAAATTTTACGCGGCCTTAAGCACGATGCGGCATCAAAATCAGGTGGGCACGCGCGAGGCGGATAATGGGCGAGACATCTTGGATTCTAAAGGGCGTCGACCCTGAGACCCGCGACCACGCGGTCGAGGAAGCGCACCGCCTAGGCGTCAGCCTTGCCGATTATGTGACCGACATGGTGCTGAAGAGCGCACTCACCGAGCAGGTCGGCGCGCTCGCCGCCGATCTCGAGCCCGCGCCGGCGACCGAGCCCAGCGACTTTGGCGTCCGCCACCGCTTCCGCACCTTGGAGCGCCGGCTCGAAAGCTCCGTCGGCAGCCTGGAAGGCGCGCTGCACGCACTCGACACCGCCCTTTTCGACGTCACCTCCCGCGTCGGCGAGGTCGAGGGCCTGGCGGGCGACACGTCACACGCGCTGCAGCAGGCGCTATCCGAATTGGCCGCGCAACTGGCCGCGGTGCGCCTTCACATCACCGACGTCGAGGAAAACGCCGTCGCCCGAGACGATGAGGCGTCCGCTGCGCACGCCTCGCTCTCGCAAGCCTTCAGCGGTCTTAACTACAGGAGCGAGGCGCTCGGCCAGCGCGTAGATGACGTCGAGATCGTCGCCCGGCGCGCCGATACCAGCGCCGCGGTGCTTGCCGACGCCCACGAGGCGCTGAAGCACGCCGTCGCCGGCGATTTCAGCGCGTTCGCGCAAGACATCAGCGATCGGCTTGGGGCCGGCCTCCACGATGTCGCCACCGCGGCCGATGAAGCCGCCGCGCAGGCGGACGCCGCCGTGGCGCACTTGATCGTCGAACTCAAGGGCGTGCGGGAATCGCTCGAACAGAGCGTTGCTGACGGCGTCGATGAGACCCGGCGGCGCATGCATGCGGCCTTCAGCGACGCCGCCCAGCGCATGGAAGCGCTGTCCGACCGCGTCGACAACGTTGAGATGATGAGCTTGCGGGCCAACGAGCAGCTCCGCATCCAACTCACAGACATCGAGGACGCCGCCCAGACCTCGCTCGAGGAAACCGCGGAATCGCTGCGCCAGGCCGGCGCTGCGCTGGCGGCCGACCTGCAGCGTTCGGTCCAGGACGGCCGTGCCGCGCTGGAGAGCGTCCATAGCGATCTGGCCACCGAAATCACCGATCTCCGCGAGCGCCAACAAGGCGCTCTGGCCCGGCTGAAACAAGTCGATGCGGCTGTAACTGGCACGGCCAACGACCTCGCCGCGCTGCGCGAGACCATGCTGCAGCGGATCGCGGGCGCCGAAACCGGCGCGGCGGAACTTGTGGCGCGGGTGCAGAGCGAGCTGGGGGACGAACTCGATACGCTTGCATCCCGCTTCGCCCGCCATGAGCGCGACAACGCCGAGACGCATTTCACGTTGCGCGCGGAAACCGAGCGCGTCGAATCCTCCACCTTGGCGTCACTGGAAAAGCTGGCCCAAGACATCGCGCGCGGCGACGCAAGGCTCGATGCCAGGCTAACCGACAGCGCCTCCGCCACGACCGATCTGATCGACGAGCTTCGCCGCCGTGTCGATGCGCAGCTGAGCAATATCCGCGAGTACCAAGCTGGCGCGGCCGCACGGCTCACTGTGATCGACCTGGCGCTCGGCGCGCAAACGCAATTGGCGGAGCGCGTCACGCAAGTTGAGGCGGCTCTCAGCGATGCAAGCGCCGAAACCAAGCTCGCCGCCCTCGAGGCGCAAGTTGGCGTGCTGACGCAAGCCCTCGCCGAGCGTACGGATGAAGAGCTGTTGCAGCGCATCGAAGAGCTGCGCGCGCGCCTCGCGGCCTACGAGAACCATGCCAGTGTCGCCGCCGATGGCGTCACCGATCTGGTGCGCATGCTCGGCCGGGTGACGAGCCAAAGCGCGGAGGTTGCGGCGAAGGCGGATGAGCGCGTGCATAAGCTCGAAGTCGCGCTCGCCGATCTCAAGCTCGACCAGTTCGCCGCGCGCGACAAGCCCGTCGCCACCCCCGATGATATCGCCGCGCTGCAATGGCGCGTGAGCGCGGTCGAGCAGCGTCAAGCTGCGGCTCCCCCTCCTTCGGTCGCGCCCGAGGAACTCGCGGCGATCGAGCAGCGCACGGGCGCGATGGAGACACATCAGCTCGAAGCCCTGGAAACGCTGCGCGCCGACATCGTCCGCTTCGTCAGCGACAACGATCGCCGCCTCGCCGCGCTCGAGAAGCCCGAGATCGACTACAATCTCGCCGCCGAGTTCGACGCGCTGCGCCGCCGGGTCGAGGAGCGCATCCTGGGCGTCGAGCAGCGCAGCGTGCGTACGCTCGAACAAGTCGCCGATACGGTTGCGATGCTGGAACAGCGCTTCACCGGCCGCCAGGATGGCGATCGTCAGAGCGCCTAGGTGAGCGCTGCGAATTTCCTGAGCAAGCCGCGTTTTGCGCCGCATGGCGTTCACCACTTGGTAACACTTGAAGCGCCTGGCTGAGGCCATGGCGAAATCCAGATTTCCTGTCGGCCTCGCCGCATTTGCGGCTCTTGTTGTCGCGTGCCTTGGCGCTGTGTTTCTGTCGAGCGATCCCACGCCGGCCGCGCGCGCCGACACAACCCACGTTGCGAGCGGCGAAGCGCCTCAGGGTTCGCCCGGACGCAGCGGCGACGGCGGACCCCAGATGCATGTGATCGACGGCGATACGTTCGAGGATGTGCTCGGGGACATCACATATCGCGTCGTCAACATCGACACGCCGGAGACCGGCCCGCGCGCCCGCTGCGACGCCGAGCGCGCACTCGGCAATCGCGCCACTGAACTGGCGCGCACTCTGATCACGCGAGCGCAGAACTTGGAGCTGCGCCCGACGGGGCGGATCGATCGCTATGGCCGCACGATCGCATTCGTGCTGATTGACGGGCGCGATCTGGGCGAAACGCTCATCGCCGAGGGCCTTGCCCGCCCCTGGCGCGGCCTCCACGAGCCTTGGTGCGACGCCGGCGGCAATCTCATTCCGTAGGGCTGCCTTGCACCGCCGCGCTTGTGCGCGGGGCGGACCCCCCATAAGCCGGGACTCTCCCCGAGCCCGGATTGCGCCCATGTCCGTGATGGACGAATTGATCGAAGTCCTCACCCTCGAACCAATCGAGGTCAATCTGTTCCGCGGCCTCTCGCCGTCCGAGGAACGCCAGCGCATTTTTGGCGGCCAAGTGGTGGCGCAAGCACTGTTGGCCGCCTATCGCACTGTCGGCGACCGCACCTGCCATTCGCTGCAAAGCTATTTCATCCGTCCAGGCGATCCGAGCATTCCGGTACTCTATCAAGTGGAACGCTCGCGCGACGGCCACAGCTTCATGACCCGCCGGGTCATCGCCATTCAAAAGGGCGAGCAGATCTTCAACATGGCCTGCTCGTTCCAGATCAACGAAGGCGGCTTCGACCACCAGAGCGCTATGCCTAAGGTGTCGCCGCCCGACGATCTGCCGGACGATTTCGACCGCCAGCAGAGCGAACTCGCGAGCCTGCCTGAGGAGCAAAAGCGCTGGCTGCGCAGGCGTCCGATCGAGATGCGGCCCGTGGACCCTGTCTCGCTGCTCCACCCGATGGCAAGGGCAGCCGAGCAGTACGTCTGGCTGCGCGCACGCGAGGACGCTGGTGACGATGTCGCCTTGAACCAAGCGTTGCTCGCTTATGCCTCGGACTTCTCTCTGTTGGGAACGGCGATGCTGCCGCACGGCGTGTCGTGGATGTCCGGCGTGCAGACCGCGAGCCTCGATCACATCATCTGGTTTCACCGCCCGACCAACTTCTCGCGCTGGCATCTCTACGCTCAGGACAGCCCCACCGCGTCCGGAGCGCGTGGATTCAATCGCGGCGCAATCTATCGCAACGATGGAACCTTGATAGCGTCAACTGCCCAGGAAGGGCTCATCCGCACGCGTTCGTAAGCACATACAGTGGCGGCACCGCGCTACCGCAGACGCCGGCACTGCGACGGCACGCGTGCGTGTGACGTCAGAGCGCTAATAGCGCGTTAGCAATGCGGGCGTATTTTTTGCACACGATGATCCGTAAATGGGTGGATAACGAGGTCTATTTCGGACCCGACCGCAGAAAGCGCGGCCTCGGCAAACGCTGGGGCGATCGGCGCGGCTATGATGACGCCGGCGAACCGCCGCCGCTCAGCGCGGTGCTTCGCCGCCTGCGCGTGCACTTGAGCGATACAGCCGCCCCGGAAGACCGCCGGCGCGTGTATGACATGGCAAAATTCGCGGCCGGTGAGGCAGAGCGTCAAGGTCTCTCCAGCTGCGCCGAGCCGCTGCGCGAAGCGCTCTCTCTGATCAAGAGTGGCGACTACGCCGCCGCCGATAGGCTTGTGATGCAGGCGCAAGCCGCGCTCAACACGCCGGTTTAGGCCACGTGATGCACCCGCAGCCCTTGGGAGCGGCGCGGTCGGTACATCACAATGAAGGTATGCGTCATTACGAGGAGCGTGACGCGCACCCTTCGTTCGCACCGCTCGCGCGCGAAATGCGCCGCAACGACAGCGGCTGCGTCACGCCAAAGAGCTTCGCGGCTTGAGCCTAGCTTAGACCTTCGCGCTCAATGTAAGGCGACAGGCAAGTGGACTGGCAGGGTTGCCATCGATCCAGGGCGAGGGCTTGGTGCGTTCCAAAGGCATGGCCGAAACAGCCCCGCGGCGCCAAACTGAGCGAACCGGCGCCCTGCGACGGACGCCAGCTCCAGTGCGTCCGAGGCTTCTATGCCGCCCCGCTGCCACCCAGCGTCCCGTGCAACGCGCGCTCCACTTGCGCCCAGTCCTTCTCAGCGCAGACGCTTACTCTGATGCAATCCGGCATGCCGTAAGGCTCAAGCCCGCGCACGAGGACGCCACGCTCAGCAAGGTTTGCGGTCGCTGTTCTAGCGCTGATCGGCGCGTCCGGCGGAAAGCGCGCCGTAACAAAGTTTCCGGCTGAGGGAAGCGCGACCAGGTCCAAGCTCTCCAATAAGGCGGCAAGGCGTTCTCGCCCGCGAACCGCATGCGCAACCGAATTGGCGACGAACGCGCCGTCGCCAAGCGCTGCGAGGGCCGCGGCTTGCGCAGGCATGCTCGCATTGAACGGCAGACGAATGCGGTTCAGCACATCGATGACAGGCGCCGGCGCGCAGCCCCAACCGATGCGTAGCGCCGCGAGGCCGTAGACCTTGGAGAAGGTGCGCGTGATGAGCACATTGGGCGCATCGGCGTAGACAGCGAACTCGTTATCGTCATCGTCGAATTCGGCATAAGCGCCATCCAGCACCAGCAAGATGTCCGGATGCAAACCGGCGTGAAGGCGCCTAATCTCACTCGCGGGAATACGCGTGCCGGTGGGATTGGCCGGGTTGGCGATGAACATGACGCGCGTGCGCCCATCCACCGAGGCCAGCATGGCGTCGATGTCGACATGATAGTCGCGCTCGGGCGCAGACCGCACAACTGCGCCGCACGAGCGCGCAGCGATCGCCCAGGCGGCGAATGCGTATTGCGGCTGCACCATCGTGTCGCCCGGTTGCAAATAGGCCTGGCACGCCATGGCGAAGATTTCGTCGGAGCCCGTGCCAAAGATAATGCGCTGCGGATCGAGCCCGTGCTTAGCCGCGAGCGCTTGGCGCAGCGCATTCGCGCGCGGGTCCGGATAGAGGTGCAAGCTGCGTTGCGCTTCGGCATAGGCCGCGCGCGCCGCGGGACTGGCGCCAAGCGGATTTTCGTTGGCCGAAATCTTGATCGGACGAGGGAAACCGGGCGCCGTCGCCCTGCCCGGTCGATACGGCTCAATTTGGAGGATCGTGGGCTTAGGCGCCGGGCCGCGCATATTCGCTCTCCGCGCGCCGCGTCAGCACGGCCATGACATCGGCGTAGCTCAGGTCGCGCGCATGCAGCAGCACGGCGAGGTGATAGAGCAGGTCGGCGGCCTCCTCGCGCAATTCTTCGGCGTCGCCAACAGCGCCCGCAAGCGCACATTCGACACCCTCTTCGCCCACTTTCTGCGCGACGCGCTTTGCGCCTTGCGCCAGCAAGCGCGCGGTCCAGCTCTCTTCGGCGGGCGCCGTTGCACGACGCGCAATCGTGCGCTCAAGCGCCGCCAACCGCCCGAGACCCAGCGGCGCGCCGTCGCCGAAGCATGTCGTCGTGCCGAGATGGCAGGCGGGGCCTTGCGGCGTGACCCAGACGAGCAACGTGTCGCCATCGCAGTCGATGCGCATGCCTTTAACGAGCATGCGGTGGCCGGAGGTTTCGCCTTTGCGCCATCGGCCGCCGCGTGAGCGCGAGAAGAATGTCACCTCGCCACTCTCCAGCGTCTCATTCATCGCCGCGCGATCCATGTAGGCCAGCATCAGCACTTGCAAGGTGGCGGCGTCTTGAATGATGGCGGGGACTAGCCCGCCGCCTTTGTCAAAATCGACACGTGCGATGTCTTCAGGCGTCATGACCGCACCTCCAAGCCGGCCGCGGCCACCGCCGCCTTCACATCTCTAATCGCCACCTTGCGAAAGTGAAAGATGCTCGCCGCCAACGCACCCGAGACACCCGCACCGGAAAACACTTCAGCAAAGTGTCGCACGCTGCCCGCGCCGCCCGACGCGATGAGGGGGATCGATAACCGGGCCCGCGCGGCGGCGAGCTGTTCGACGTCGTAGCCGCTCCGCGTGCCGTCGTTATCCATGCAGTTCAGCACAATCTCGCCTGCGCCGCGGTCTTGCGCCTCGACGATCCAATCTAAGGTCTTGCGCGGCGTCTTGCGGATGGCGCGCGCATCGCCTGCATATTGATAGACGGCCCGCTCGCCGGCCTCGGCGCGGCTGTCGACGCCGATGACCACGCATTGCGATCCGGCGATTGCGGCCAGCTCGTCGATGAAATCGGGTCGTTCCAGCGCTGGCGAATTGATCGAGATTTTGTCGGCGCCGTGTTCGAGGCAAGCGATTGCGTGTTCGATGGTGCGAATACCGCCGGCGACGCAAAGCGGTATATCGATCTTGCGCGCGACGCGTGAGAGCCAGGCGAAATCTATAGTCCGTCCGTGCGCCGATGCGGCGATGTCATAAATGACGATCTCATCTGCGCCGTCGTCGCGATAGCGCAACGCGAGATCGAGCGGATCGCCGGCGTCGACATGACCTTCGAAGCGCACGCCTTTGACGACCCGGCCGCCCTTCACGTCGAGGCACGCGATGATGCGCTTAGAGGGCAAGGGCTTCCTCCAGTGTGAACTTCCTCTCGTAGAGCGCCCGGCCTACGATCGCCGCTGCGACGCCGGTGGCGCGCAACGCAACCAGATCGTCCAGCGAAGCGACGCCGCCCGAGGCTTGGATCTCCAAGTCACCCCGCGACGCCGCGAGTTCGCGCATCAGGGCGACATTGGGCCCGCCCATGACGCCGTCGCGCGACACGTCGGTGACTAGCACGTGTTTGCAGGCGCCCGGAGAATAGAGATGGAGTGCGTCCTTCAGACCTGCGTCGGCGCTTTCAGTCCATCCTTTGACCATGACCTTGAAGCCGTCGCGAGCGGGGCGCGCGTCAAATGCGCAGCAAATGCGTTCGAGGCCAAACGAACCGATCCACTCACGCACCTCTTTGGGCCGTTTCACCGCGACGGAACCGACGACGACCCGCGCCACGCCGGCATCCAAGAGGGACTGTACATGCGCCCACTGCCGTACGCCGCCGCCGCATTGAATTTTGACCTGCGAACTCTTCGCCAAGCGGCGCAGTACAGCATGCTGCATCGGCTTGCCTTCACGGGCGCCGTCGAGATCGACGATGTGGACCCATGTAGCGCCGCCGGCCTCCAGCGCCGCGAACTGCTCAAGTGGATCGCCGTAGATCGTGGCGTCGTCGAAAGCGCCACGCGTCAAGCGCACGCACTTGCCGCTCAGCATGTCGATGGCGGGCAGGATCAGCATGGCAGGTTCAGGAAGTTGCGCAGAATGCGCGCGCCCGTCGCACTCGAGCGTTCTGGATGAAATTGACAACCCATGACGTTGCCTTGTGCAACAATAGCTGAGAATCGTTGGCCATAGAAGGCAGTGGCGAGCGTGGCCGCTCCGATGGGGCAAACATACGAGTGGGCGAAATAGGCGTACGCGCCGGTCGCGACGCCGTCGAGCAACGGGTGATCGCCTTCGAGCGTGACCTTACTCCAGCCAATGTGCGGCGCCAGGATTTGCCACGATGCGGGCAGACGCATGACGCGGCCCACGATCACGCCAAGGCCTTCGGCGTCGCCCTCTTCGCTCCGCTCGTAAAGCAATTGCTGGCCCAGGCAGATGCCGAGCAGAGGACGCGTGAATCGGGCGAGTACGTCACGAAGGCCCTTATCGCGTAGCAGGCCTATTGCATGCGCGGCGGCACCGACGCCTGGAAGAATGACACGCTCCGCCTCTGTGATGCGGACGGGATCGTCGGTGAGCACCGCAGCGGCGCCTAGCCGTTCCAGGGCGTACATGACCGACGCCGTGTTGCCGACGCCAAGCTTGACCACGGCGGTCATCATTCGATCACGCCTTTCGTGGAAGGCAACGTCGCTCCTTCGATGGTGATGGCCTGCCGAAGTGCGCGGCCGAGCGCCTTGAAACACGCTTCTGTTTTGTGGTGATCGTTCTCACCCGTCACGGTCACGTGGATCGATGCGCCCATGCTTTGAGACAGTGAGCGGAAGACGTGCTCCGTCATCTCCGTTGGATATGCGCCTAGCGCCGGCGTTTTGAATGCGCCGTCGAACACCAGATAGGCCCGCCCGCCGAGATCGATGGAAACCTTGGCTTCAGTCTCATCCATCGGTAACACGAAGCCGAAGCGCGCGATGCCGCGCCTCTCGCCGAGCGCCTGTTTCAAACAGGCGCCGAGCGCCAGAGCGCAATCCTCTATCGTGTGATGTGCGTCGATGTCGAGATCGCCGTCGCATTTCAAGGTCAGTGCGAATCCCCCATGCTGAGCTACTTGCGCGAGCATATGGTCGTAGAAGCCAACGCCGGTGTCGATCGTGGGCGGGGCCTGTTTGTCGAGGTCGAGGCTCAAGGCGATTTTCGTCTCGCGCGTCTCGCGCAGCAGTTCGGCGCGGCGGCGGCGGATGACGACTTGATCCTGCGAGGCTTCGGTCGACTCGGCGCCGCGCACGTCGGCGGCACGCGCGTGAGCTTCCAAACCCTCGAGCCGCGCCAAGCGCGCGGTAGGTTCGGTCAATCGGCGCACGCCCTCGGCGTCGATCTTCTGAATCGTGAACGACTTCATGAAGGACGCCGCGCTCACGCCGGACCATGCCTTTGCCGCCCCGTCCGTCGGCAACACATGGCTCGGCCCAGCGACATAGTCTCCAAACGATTCCGCGCCGAACTGCCCAACGAAAATCGCGCCGGCGTTTTCGACCTTGTCCAGTATGCGCGATGGCTGAGCGACCGGCAGGCACAAATGCTCGGGTGCGTACGCGTTGGCGATATCCGCCGCTTCCTCGATGTCGCGCACGCGAATGAACCGCGCTTGAGCCATCGAAGCGCGCACGACGTCTCGCCGCGGCAGGGTCTCGGTTTGGCGCTCCACTTCGGTTTGCACCGCATCGAGCAGTTCAGCCGAGGGCGACACGAACAGAACCTGCGCATCGCCGTCATGTTCGGCTTGGCTTAGGAGATCGGCGGCGACGAATACCGGATTAGCGCCCGCGTCGGCGATCACCATGAGTTCGCTCGGTCCCGCCGGCAGGTCGATCGCGGGTCCGCCGGGAAGGCTCGCGGCGTAGCGTTTGGCTGCGGCCACAAAAGCGTTGCCGGGGCCGAAAATCTTGTCGACTTTGGGGAGTCCTGCGCCGAACGTCAGCGCCGCGATCGCCTGCGCGCCGCCGATTTTCCAGAGCCCTTGCAGCCCGCAAGCCGCGGCCGCGACAATCATCGCGGGATGGATGTCGCCGCTCTGACCTGGCGGACTAACCAGAACGCGCTCTCGCACGCCCGCGACCCGTGAGGGTTCGGCAAGCATGATGAGCGTCGAGATTAGCGGCGCGCCGCCAGCGGGGACATAGAGGCCGCACTTCGAGATCGACCGCCACATGCGCGTGACCTGCACTCCGGGCGTCGGCTCTATCGTTTGCGGCCTAGGAGCGCTGGCCTCGTGGTAGAAGCGCACTTGATCGATGGCGAAATCGATCGCGTCCAAATCTCTCGCGTCGAGCTTGCCGCGCGCCGCATCCAGGGTGACCGGACTGAGTTCAAGCCAAGCGTGCACGCGACCGTCCAAGGATCGCGCCCAGCGCGCGACGGCCGCCTCACCTTCGCGTTCGACATCATCGAAAATGCGACGGACGACCTCCGCCACCTCCGGATCGTGGCGTCGTTTGGGCCGCGCCAGCGCCTCACTGCGCTCAGCGGCCGAGAGTGAGCTCCATTCCAGACGCTTCATCCCCGCCTCACATCATCTTTTCGATGGGAAGGACGAGGATGGCGGAGGCGCCGGTTGCTTTCAGCGCCTCCAACGTCTCCCAGAAAACGGATTCCTGGCAGACCGCATGCACAGCCACGACATCGTCGCGGCCCGCAAGCGGCGTCACTGTAGGCGCATCAGCGCCCGGAAGAATGCGCCCAATCTCGGGCAACGCTGCGCGCGGCGCGTTCATCATCACGTACTTGGCCCCCTGCGAGGCGATGACGCCCCTGAAGCGCGTCGCCACACTTTGGGCAATGCGCTCGCGCCCGAGACCCAGTTCGCGCTGCGCCCGCACCAGCACGGCCTCGCTTTCAAGAATGGTCTCAACCGCTTTGAGGCCGTTCGCTTCCAGGGTTGCGCCAGTGGAGACAAGATCGCAGATCGCCTCGGCGAGCCTTAGGCGCGGCGCCACTTCTACAGCGCCTCGCATGGTGACGACTTCTGCTTCCACTCCTTCCGCGCCCAAGAATCGCTTCAAGAGAACTGGGTATGTCGTGGCGACGCGCAGTCCACCGAGAGACCCTGGCCCTTCGTATGAGAACGCCTCAGGCGTTGCGATGCTGAGACGGCAACGCCCGAAACCAAGCGCCATGACTTCCGCCAAGCCCGACTTGAGCGACCCGTATCCGCCTTCAGCCAGGACATTGCGTCCGACGATGCCAAGGTCCGCGACCCCATCAGCGACAAACGTCGGAATGTCGTCGTCGCGAACACACCACAGGTCGATCGGCGCATTCTCGACGCTGTAAGCGAGGTCGCTCGCACTTTTCACCAAGCGAAAGCCGGCGTCACGGATAAGGTCGAGGCTCTTTTCGGCCAACCGGCCGCTCTTCTGGATGGCGATATGCAAACGTTGCGGATTCATGGCTAGCTCACGCGTGGAGCGTCGGGCTATCGCCCGGACGCCTGGCACATTGATGGATGGAGTGCGCCTGGGCGGCGCCCTGCTCTTCAACTCAAACGGCGGTGAAGAGCATCAATGTCGCGGCGCGTGATGATGCGCGGCGCGGACGTGGCTCTGATGCGAATGCTCATGGCCAAGCGCAATCCCGACGGGATTGGCGACGGCTTGGGTGAACGGAGCGTAACGCACCAGCTCACGTTAACCCGAGGGCGGCCAGACAGTCAACGGACCCAGCGCCAAGGAACGCCCCTGTCATGCTCGGCCTTAAGTGCATCCCAGTTGGCGAGACACGAGCGATCTCATCTGATCATTCGCGGATCGGTGTCCAATTGGACGGCCCATTGCTGCATACGGCGCAACACCGCCTAAACCTTGCGCCGTCCGCCTAAGAACTGCGCACTTTTCTGGAAACGTTGCATTCCGAAGCTCGCGCAGCTTGCCCAAAGCGTCTCAAGGAGCGCGCCTTGGCGATCCCCGAAACCGCCAAGGGAGCAATGGCAGTGATCTCGAAACACATAAAGCATAGGGCGGCGCTCATTGTCTGCGCGCTTACTATTCTCGTGAGCAGCGTAGCGATGGCACCCGAGACGCAAGCGCAAGAGGCGCCGGCCACAATCGAAGCGACAGTCGCGGCGCCTCCCGAAGCTGCCGTCTTCGAAGCGCCGTCGCCGACTGAAGCTGGCCCAGCCATTGCCGTGGCGGCGGAGGCAAACGTCGAGGCTGCGGCAGAACCCGCGCCCGCACCTAGCGCCGATAAGGCCGACACCACCTGGATGATGGTTTCAACGGTCCTTGTGCTGGTGATGATTCTGCCAGGGCTCGCGCTCTTTTACGGCGGGCTGGTGCGCACCAAGAACATGCTGTCGGTGCTGATGCAAGTATCAACCGTGACCGTCATCGGCATGATTCTATGGGCGCTGGTCGGCTACAGCCTCACCTTCACCGATGGCGGCGCCTACAACAATTGGATTGGCGGCGCGACGCGTTTCTTCTTGCTCGATAACGGCACGGATCTGTCCGACAACCTCGCCGCCACGTTCTCGACCGGCGTCTACATCCCCGAAATCGTGTTCGCCTGCTTCCAGATGACCTTCGCCTGCATTACGGCCGCGCTGGTGCTTGGCGGCCTGGCGGAGCGTGTGAAGTTCATCGGCATCGTCGTTTTCGCGATCGCTTGGCCGCTTCTGGTCTATTATCCGATCGCCCACATGGTTTGGTTCTGGCCAGGCCCGGACGGCGTGGCGACGAGTCCAGGAGACGTCCGCGCCGGCTTTCTTTGGAGCAAGGGCGCACTCGACTTTGCCGGCGGAACGGTCGTGCACATCAACGCGGGGATCGCAGCGCTCATGGGCGCGCTCGTGCTAGGGCCTCGTCACGGATACGATAGAAGGCCCCTGCAGCCGCACTCGCTGACAATGACCCTGATCGGGACCGGACTGCTTTGGTTCGGCTGGTTCGGCTTCAACGCCGGTTCAAACCTTGAAGCCAATTATTATGCGGGCCTGGCCATGGCCAACACATTCCTCGCGACCGCGGCGGCCGGGTTTTCGTGGATGCTCACTGAGTGGGTCACAAAAGGTAAGCCTAGCTTGCTTGGGATGTGCTCGGGCATCGTAGCCGGCTTGGTGGCGGTGACGCCGGCGGCCGGCTTTGCGGGTCCCATGGGCGCTCTCGCCTTGGGGCTCGCGGTCTCGCCCGTGTGCATCATCTTCGTTTCCTTCGTGAAGACGATCCTGGGCTACGATGACACGCTCGATGTGTTCGGCATCCATTGCGTCGGCGGCATTGTTGGCGCGCTCGCCACCGGCATTCTGGTCAACCCAGCCTTCGGCGGCGCGGGCATCGTCGATTACACGACGTGCCTCAACGACGGCGACATCAGCACATGCGATGCGTTGCCCTATGACCTCGTAACCCAGATGACGGCGCAGGCCACGGCCGTCGGCGTCACGCTTTTGTGGTCGGGCGCCATCAGCCTCGTTCTCTTCGGCGTGTTGCGCATCGTTGGGCTCTTGCGCGCACCCAAGGCGCATGAGGAGGAAGGCCTCGATCTCCCTGGTCACGGCGAGGCAGCTTACAACATGTAAGCACGGGCGCTGCTCTGCATGAAGCGCGCCGCGAGAGCGGCGCGCTTTTTGTTTTTGTATGCGCGTTTGCTCATCGCCCACGAAGCAGGCGCCATTCGCCGCCTGGGCAGGCACGACTCGCGAATCCAGCAAGCCAAGCCGGATTCGCGTAGCCTCGTCACACAACAGCGCGGACACTTCTTCTCATCGCGCGCATGCGGACGCGCTCACCAAGGGGAAGACAATGATCAATAGGGTCAAGATGCTGCTCGGCTCAACGCTGCTCACGAATCTGATGCTCGCTGGACCGGCGCACGCCGAGGGCCAATTCTCAGGCACGGTCGCACTCACCAGCGATTATGTGTTTCGCGGCGTCACGCAAACATCCAACAATCCCGCCATTCAAGGCAGTCTCGACTACAGCAACGGCCCTTTCTATGCAGGCGTCTGGGGATCGAACGTCGATTTCGGCGCCGACGAGACGATCGAAACCGATGTCTATGCCGGCTTCAGACCGAGTCTCGGGCCCGTGACGTTCGATTTCGGCGTGATCGGCTATTTCTATCCCGGCTCTACCGACACGTTGGGCGAGTATGACTATGTCGAGGGCAAGGCCGCGGCGAGCTTTGCGCCGGTCGATTCCTTGACCCTTGCCGTCGCCCTCTATTATTCGCCGGAATTCTTCGGCGAAACCGGAGACGCGCTCTATGGGGAAATCACCGGCGCCTATGCCCTAAGCGACGCCATCTCCGTTTCGGGAGGCTACGGCTCCCAGGACATCGATGCCGGCGTTGACTACGAGACCTGGAACCTCGGGGCTTCATTGACGGCGAGCGGTTTCAAGCTCGACGTTCGTTACCACGACACCGACATTAGCGGCGCCGATGACATCGTAAACGTCACGATCAGTCGTTCGTTGTGAGCGTTGACCTGGCGGCGCTCAGAACGCCGCCAGTTTCAACTCGTTGGCGATGCTCGCCACAACCGCGTCGATGCTCCCCGCGAATGCTGGGCTGAAGACGTAAAAGGCGCCGGCAACGACGAGCCCCATCAGCGCGCCGGCCATCAAGCCTTCCCACCGCGATCCAGAGCTTGAGCGCCCTTCTAGCTTTGATGTCGCCGCACCCGGCGCCGGCGCGGCGAACCCGGTCCACGCCATCCACGCCTCATCGTTGTCGCGGGCGCGCGGAAGGCGCTCGACGATGGCCGGCGCGCCACGGCGTGGACTGTTTTGTCCGACGCGAGCAAAGCGAATTGTGTCCTCCCGCTGCACACATTTCAGAAGCGCCGCCATGTTGGTTGCTTGGCGAGACCACAACACAATTACACGATCCGCCTTCGGCGCGGCTCCTCTAAGTGAGTCCAACGATCGGCGCTCAACCTTTGCCTTTAGCCGTCGAAGCCGCCGCGTCGCAATGTTGGCGAAGACCCTGGCGTCAGCGGCATAGGCAATGATGATGTGCGGTGTCATGGATAATCAGGCAATGCTGCGCCGCCCGCGAAGATCAAGGAGAATTTCTTGGCGCGAGGAGACCGCCGCGCGGGTGCCTAAGGCCGAGGCGCGGCGCTAGCGAATGCAGCATGATTGTCTTCCCAGGCGGGGATCGAGTTTCCAGCCCGGGCAATCGAAACGCTTGGCGCGGCCGCGATCAACGTCGGAGCGCCGCCGATGCGGTCAATTCATCCAGGGCGGCGTCGGCAGACCCTTGCTCTGCAAGAATTCAGGATTGAATAGCCTCGATGCGTAGCGGTTCGCGTAATCGCAAAGCACGGTGACAATTGTCTTGCCGGGGCCCAGCTCCCTTGCGAGCTTAACCGCGCCAAGCACGTTGAGCGCTGAGGATCCGCCCAGCGACAGTCCCTCCTCTTGGATCAAGCGATAAAGGACCGGCAGCCAGTCCTTGTCTTCGATGCGGAAAGCTTCATCGACGGCCACACCTTCAAGATTTAGGGTGACCCGACCCTGACCGATGCCTTCCGTGATTGATGTCCCCTCCACTTTGAGTTCGCCGTTCTTGTACCAGTCGTAAAGCGCCGCACCTGCAGGGTCGACGATGCCGATTACGACGTCTTTGTTCTTGGCTTTAAGCCCCATGGATACGCCGCCCAATGTGCCGCCAGAACCGACAGCGCAAATGAAAGCGTCCACTTTGCCCTGTGTGTCGCGCCAGATTTCCTGCGCGGTCGTGTCAATATGGCCTTGGCGGTTGGCGATATTGTCAAACTGATTGGCCCAGATGGCGCCGTTGGGTTCTGTCTTGGCTTTCTCTTCGGCGATCCGGCGGGCGACTTTCGGATAGTGATCGTCGCTGGCCGCAGGCACGGCGTCGACCTCGATGAGTTCCGCGCCCTGGGCGCGCACGGCGTCCTTTTTCTCTTCGCTCTGCGTGCGCGGCATCACCACAATCACGCGGTAGCCTAAGGCCGCGCCGACAAGTGCAAGGCCAATGCCGGTATTGCCCGCGGTGCCTTCCACGATCACGCCGCCGGGCTGGAGCAGGCCCTTGCGTTCGGCGTCTTCTATGATCGCAAAGGCGGCGCGATCTTTCACCGATTGCCCGGGATTGAGAAACTCAGCCTTTCCCAGGATGGTGCAGCCCGTCTCTTCAGACGCGCGCTTGAGCTTGATCAGCGGCGTGTTGCCGATGGCGGCAATCACAGAAGGAAGGACGGTCCTGCGGGCGATGTCAGCCATGTTTGTCCCGACCTAAGACGCGAACGCGCGCTCGATCACGAAACCACCGGGGTGATGATTGGAGCCTTCATCGAATCCCGCCGCCAGGGCAATAGCCTTCATGTCACGCAGAACGGGCGCTGCGCCGCAAATCATGATGCGGTCGCGTTCCGGATTGAGAGCCGGCGCATTGAGATCAGCGAACAATACGCCGTCGGCTATCAAGTTGGTTATACGGCCTTGGATGGGGTGCGGCGCCCGCGTCAACGTCGTCACATACCGAAGTCGGGCGCACGCCAGATCGCCGACGAGCAGATCGGCGCGGGCCGCGGCGACCACTTCGCGTCCGTACTCGAGTTCGCGGTCAACGCGGCAGGTATGGGTCAGAATGACCTCGTCATAGCGCGCATACGTGTCCGGCTCTCGGACAAGGCTCGCAAAGGGCGCGAGACCCGTCCCCGTCGCGATGAGAAAAAGCCTGACGCCCGGGCGCAACGCATCAAGCACCAAAGTCCCGGTCGGTTTGCGGCCCACAAGGATGTCGTCGCCCGGCTTGATGTGCTGGAGCCGCGTTGTCAGCGGGCCGTCCGGCACCTTGATGGAGTAAAATGAGAGCACGTCGTCCCAGGTAGGGCTTGCGATCGAATAAGCCCGGAGCAGAGGCTTCTCTCCGACCATCAGACCGATCATCACGAACTCGCCCGCGCGAAAGCGCAACGCAGGCGGGCGGGCGCACGAAAACGCGAACAGCTTCTCGGTGTAGTGCGTCACATCGAGCACGGGCGCTGAGAAGAGATGGGCAGGAATCGGGCGATCGGCAAGAGCAGTTTGGGTCATGGTTATCCGGGAGCGCGGGCAAGCGCCGTGAAGGACGCGATGTTCGGATCAATAGAAGTTGCGATCTGCCAGACCGCCATCGACACAACGAAGCAACCGATGCCGCCGAGCAACAGCCGAGGCCGTGCGACGTTGACGGCGACCGCTCCAATCGGCGCAGCGATCAGTCCGCCTATGAGCAGTCCCGCAATATCGGTCCAACGCACGCTGCCAAGCGCCAGGAAGAAAGACGCGGAGATGGCGACCGTGACGAGGAATTCCGACATGCTGACGCTGCCCACAGCATTGCGCGCCGAATGGCCGCGGCCCAACAAAGTTGTGGTGACAATGGGGCCCCAACCGCCGCCGCCAGCGGCATCAAGAAAGCCCCCGACCAAGCCCAGGGGGGCCACGCCTTTGGGTTCGGCGGGCGGCGCGATACGCCCGCGCGCTGCGAGCCATACCACGAACACGCCCATGGCGAGCAGATAAACCGAGACGACAGGCTTGATGATCGCGATCGGGAGATAAGAGACCGATAGTGCGCCGACGACGCCGCCCACGACGCCCGCCGGCGCAAGCCGCCACACAAGGCGCCAATCGACGTTTCGCCGCCACGCGTGCGCCGCGCCCGAAACGCCGGTCGTGAACATCTCCGCCGTATGGACCGCAGCACTTGCCGCCGCAGGGGGTACGCCAAACGCCAACAGAAATGAGGTCGAGACGAGGCCGTACGCCATCCCGAGCGCGCCATCGATCAATTGCGCGACGAAACCGACGAGCACCGATTGCCAGAAAAACGCGTCCATCCCCGTCCCCTTAGATCAATTCGCGGCGGTTCAAGCGCGCACGAGCGTCACGCGCGAGCACATCCCCGTTCTCGCCCTGCGCGCGCAATCGAAGGCGCGCCTTGGCAATCTCATCGAGCGCCTCGCCCCAGGTCTCGGGAAACACATCCTCGAGGCGCTCACGCACGGCGCGCGCGGCTGCCGGACTGGCGCCGCCCGTGCCGGCCGCAAGCGTTAGCTTTCCCCGCCGCACCACGGCGGGGGTGTGGAAGTCGCAGAGCGGGAGATCATCTTCGACGTTTACCAGGACACCGCTTGCGCGCGCGGCTTCGCAGAGACGACGCGCCTCATCGTGCGCGAGGCCGGCGATCCATACGGCATGGTACCGGGAAAGCTCTTCTTCCGACGGCAAGCCTTCGTTGAAGCGGCCGCCCGATGCCTCTCGCAACGCGGCCGAGGACCCGTCCGACCACACGTCTGGCGAAGCTCCGCCCTGGCGAAGCCACAGCACCCGCCGCAGCGCGATTGTGTCGCGGCCGATGACAGCGAGCTGCGCCCATTGGGGATCAAGCAGCACAGGAATCATGCGACGTTCGCCGCAGCTAGGCGCCCGACATCAGCTTCAGCTACGACCTCGCCGACGATGATCAGCGCAGGGCCCTCACCCAGTCGCGAGGCAAGCACTGGCAGGTCTTCAAGACGCCCGCGAAGAATGCGTTCGGCGCCGCTTGTCGCACTTTCCACCAATGCAATCGGCCGAGACGCTGGCGCGCCGCGCTTCAACAGCGAGGCGCGCACAAGGTCAGCCTGCGTCGCGCCCATATAGATGACGGCGGTCTCGGCTGCGACGGCGGCTTTGGCCCAATGCTGATTGTCCGCGCCGTTGCGGGCGCGGCTTGGGGTGACGAATGCGACCGAGCGAGAGATGCCGCGTAGCGTGAGCGAGACGCCCAACGCCGCCGCACCGGCTACGGCAGCGGTGACGCCCGGCACGATTGTCACCGGCACGCCGGCGGCGCGGCAAGCCGCGAGTTCTTCGCCGGCGCGTCCGAACAGGCTTGGATCGCCGCCCTTCAGACGCACAATGGTCTCATATCTTTGAGCCAAGCGCACAAGCAGGCGACAAATGAGTCTCTGATCGACCGACGGTCGATTCGCGCGCTTGCCGACATTGAGCAGTTTGGCTTGCGGGGCCAAGGCAAGCACATCAGCGCTGACAAGGGCGTCGTGCAGCACGATATCGGCCTCAGCCAGAAGCCGCGCCGCGCGCAACGTCAACAAATCTACGGCGCCAGGTCCCGCGCCGACCAGATAGACGGCGCCGGTCATGACGCGGCCTCACGGATCATGCCTGCCGCGCAAGTCTGGTTTGTTTGCGTATCGAACAGCACAAAGGCGCCCGTGCCAGGCAGCGACTCATAGAGGTCGGCCAGAATGGACTCGCGCGTGCTCAGCTTTGCCCTGACGATCTCGTTCAAACTGACCTTGCCGGGCGCCGCGCGCGCCGACAAATCCGAGATGTCGTAGCCGTAGCTGACCTCATCAATCAGGGCCTGGGTCTCCAACGTTCCCTGACGCAGCACATAGCGGCGTCCCTTGACCCACGCGTGCTCATCCAGCCAGCAGAGATCGGCGACCAGGCTGCGGCCGTAGCGTGCGTCCGCGTCCGTGATGACGTCGCCGCGCACGACATCCCGGTCCCCGTCGAGTTCGATGGCGACGGATGCGCCAGCTTCGGCGTGCTTCACATCGCGCCCAGCGATTGCGACTCTGGCGACGATCGCCTCCGCCTTCGCTGCGCCAATCGAAACCTTGTCGCCTGCATGCAGCGTTCCGGACTCAAGTCTCCCCGCATAGAGGCGCCTCCCCTCCGCCCGCAGCACGACCTGCACCGGCAGGCGCAACGAGGCGCGCACCTTGGCGCCTCTGGCGCTGGTGCGCCGGATAAGCTCAAGCAAAGTCGGTCCCGCCCACCAATCCGCCTCGCCACGGCGCACGACATAGTCGCCGCGCCGCGCCGAGATTGGCACGCAGGCGACGTTGTGAAGCCCAAGCTCGCCGGCGAGGTCGGCGAACGCCGCGCGCACTTCCTCGAAACGCCCTTGCGCCCAATCGACGGCGTCCATCTTGTTGACGGCAACGATGACATCGAGCCCCATCAATGTGGCGATCGCGGCGTGGCGGCGCGTCTGCCGGCGCAATTGGCCGCGCTCGACGCGCGTCACATCGACAACGACGACCGCAAGATCGGACACGCTCGCCGCGGTCACCATATTGCGGGTGTATTGTTCGTGGCCTGGCGCATCGGCGATGACGAACCTCGCCTCGGGCGTTGCAAAGTAGCGATAGGCGACATCGATGGTGATGCCTTGTGCGCGCTCCGCTTCGAGCCCATCTGTGATATCGGCGAGATCGGCGTCACCGTCGCCGATTCCCGCCGCCTGATCCCGCATCAGCGCGCCGGCGTCCAAGAGCAGACGCCCGATCAAAGTCGACTTCCCGTCGTCGACGTCGCCGGCGGTCATAAACCGGATCTGTGCGCTTGCTGCGCGCGCCAGCGCGGGGCCGAGCTCACCGCCGTCCATCAGAAATAGCCTTCGAGCTTGCGCCGTTCCATGGCGGCGGCGTTGGCGCGGTCGTCGATGCGCGTCGCGCCGCGTTCGGAGATCGATGCGGAGAGCGTTTCGCCAAGCACATTGCTCGCGTTCCTCGCACGGCTTTCCACCGGGCACGTGCAGGTGACGTCGCCAACAGTGCGGAAACGCACCGACAGCCGCTCAACGCGCTCGCCGGCCGCGGCTGGCGTCAGCGGCGTCACAGGAACTAGCAGTTCGCCGCGGCGCACAACGTCGCGCTCGTGCGCGAAATAGAGGTCGGGCAAGGCGACGCCTTCGCGCGCGATGTAGGCCCACACATCAGCCTCGGTCCAATTGGAAAGCGGGAACACGCGCATGTGCTCGCCCGCGCCGAGACGGCGATTGAACAAACTCCAAAGCTCCGGCCGCTGCGCACGCGGACGCCAGGCGCCGAAAGCGTCGCGATGCGAGAACACGCGCTCCTTTGCACGCGCTTTCTCCTCGTCGCGGCGGGCGCCGCCGACGAGGGCATCGAACTCGAATTCTTGCTGCGCTTCGAGCAGGGTCACCGCCTGGGCGGCGTTGCGGCTGGCGCTGGGGTGGTCCAACGTGACGCTGCCGCGCGCGATCGAGCCCTCCACGCCGCGGACGATAAGTGGGAGCCCAGTTTGCCGGGCGCGCGCGTCGCGATAGGCGATCACTTCCGGAAAGTTGTGTCCGGTGTCGATGTGCAGGAGCCTCATCGCCGGTTTTTGCGGCGTAAATGCCTTCAGCGCCAAGTACAGCAGCACGGCGGAATCCTTGCCGCCGGAAAACATGAGCGCTGGGCGCGCGAAGGCCGCGAGTTCTCGAAGAATGTAGATCGCCTCCGATTCGAGCCGATCCAGGCGCGCGAATACATTGTCCGCCGTCAGCGTCTCCGGCGCGCCGATCACAGCGTCGTCGCGTTCGTATGCAAGCCGCATTCTTTGTTGTCCTTTGTTTCCCACCACCAACGGCCGGCGCGCGGATCTTCGCCGGGCCGGATCGGCTTCGTGCAGGGTTCGCAACCGATTGAGACATAGCCGCGCGCGTAGAGCGGGCTCATGGGCAGGTCAAAACGCGCCGCACAAGCGAGCACGTCGGCCCAAAGCCAGTCCGCAAGCGGATTGAACTTCGCTATGCCGCGCTCGGCGTCCTCTTCAATCTCTAGAAGGTTTCCACGCGTGACGGCTTGTTCGCGGCGTTGGCCCGTGATCCACCCGCCGCGGCCTTGAAGCGCGCGATTGAGCGGTTCGACTTTGCGGATACGGCAGCAAAGCTTGCGTTGTTCAACGCCGTCATAGAAGCCATCCGCCCCGAAGGCCTTGACGTAGAGATCGATGGCGCCCGGATCGGGATCATACACCGCCACTTTGACGCCGTAGCGCCGTTCCGTCTCACCGAGCAGCGCGAGTGTTTCGGCGTGCAGCCGTCCGGTGTTCAACGTGAACACCTCGATCGGCAGCTTTAGGCGTGCGATCGCATCGGTGATCACCATGTCCTCGGCCGACAGGCTGGACGCCAGCGCCGGCCGGTGGAGCGTCGCGATCTCGGCGAGCGCGCGCTCAAGCAATGCAATGCGGGCGTCGAGAACCGCCCCCGCGCGCGCGACAAGCGCTCCAGCCGCATCGCGGGACGCCTGATAGGGCTGGCGAAACGAAGTGAGCGCCGCGAGCGCGTCCTTGGGATCCTGATCCGCCCGCAATTCGAAAGAATCGAAGCCGACGCGGACCATGGCGTTGACCTGATCGGCGGTAACGGCGCCGACGGCGCGCAAGCGCCCGCGATAGTTCAAACGCCGGCGCAACTCGACCGCCTGAGAATAGCCGCGCCCGTCGCCGATGCGCGGAAAGTCGACGGCGACCAATTCGGCGGTCTCCAGCCGCCCGGCAAGGCGGCGCGCATCGTCAGCGGGCTGTAACAGCAACGCGCCGCGCGCGGGCGGCGTCTCAATCCATTCGGCGAAAGAAACGTAGCCGCCTCCTTCCCAACTCGTCACCGAGGGACCTGCGGGCGGCCTGACCACGGGGATTATCTTCTTGCGCACGTCGCCATGACCATTGTTGGCTGGACGCACCGGCTCTGCTGCGCGCGGGAGCGCTTCGCCGCGAACGACAGGCCCTTCGCCGCCGAGATCGATCACCACGCTCATGCCGCCGCCGCCGTTTCAGGTCCAAGAATTTGCTTGAACGCTTCAACGCCCAACCGCTCGAGGGCTTCGACGAACGTTTCCCGCGGCTTGCGAATGTCGAGATAGTGGCGCGCGAGGCGATCGATGATGTTAGGCACGTCTTCGGCCTTGACCGCTCTGCCGATCAGAACGCCCAGGCGGCCCTCGCCATCGGCCTTGCCGCCAAGCAAGATCTGATACCAATCTTCGCCCGCCTTCTCGACGCCCAGCACGCCGATGTGGCCGACATGGTGATGGCCACAGGCATTGATGCAGCCCGATACTTTGATCTGGATTGGACCGAGGTCATCTTCGATCGGCGCGAGCCGCTCGGCGATCGCCGCTGAGAGCGGAATCGATTTGGCGTTGGCGAGCGAGCAGAAATCGCCGCCTGGGCAGCAGATGATGTCTGATGCGAGGCCGATATTACCGCGCGCAAGCCTTAACGCATCAAGGTCACGCCATAGTTCGGGAAGCTTGGCGCGCTCGACGTAGGGCAGCACCAAGTTTTGGCTGTGCGTTACCCTGATCTCGGAAAAGCTGTGCCGGTCGGCAAGATCGGCGATCGCATCCATTTCACCGGCTGTCGCATCGCCCGGCGCGATGTCGTGGCGCTTGAGGCTGATCGTGACGGCCGCATAAGGCGGGTGGCGATGCTCCGTCACGTTCCGCGCCGCCCACGCCCGGAAGCGCACATCGATCTCACGCTTGCGTGGCTGAGGCAGAGAGAGGTCGAGATCGGGATCGACGAAATGCGCAGCGACGCGCGCCAGCGCCTCTTCGGTCAGCGTGTTGGGGCCGCCGCGCAGCCGCGCCCAGTCCTCGTCCACTTCGCGCGCGAACGTGTCCGCGCCGAGCGACTCCACCAGGATCTTGATGCGGGCCTTGAAGATGTTGTCTCGCCGGCCAAGCCGGTTGTAGGCGCGCAGCACGGCTTCGCTGTAATTGAGCAGTTCGCTCCAGTGGAGATTGCGCTTGATCACCGAGGCGAGGCGAGGCGTCCGGCCCTGGCCGCCGCCGACTTTCACGATGATGCGCACCTCGCCCGCGTCGTCGCGATAAAGATCGAATGCGAGATCGTGCACCGGTGTCGCCGCGCGATCCTGCCTTGCCCCGTTGAACGCCACCTTGAACTTTCGCGGCAAGTGCGCGAATTCGGGATGCAGCGTCGACCATTGCCGCATCAGTTCGCAATAGGGCCGCGGATCGACGATCTCGTCGGCGGCGACCCCCGCGAAGGCGTCCGTCGTGACGTTCCGGACGCACGATCCGCTGGTTTGGATCGCGTGCATGTTAATCTTGGCGAGCTCGGCCAGAATATCCGGCGTCTCCTCGAGCTTCACCCAATTGAACTGAATGTTCTGACGCGTGGTGAAGTGGCCATAGCCGCGGTCGTAGCGGCGCGCGATGTTGGCAAGCGTACGCAATTGGTCGGCGGACAAGACGCCGTAGGGAATGGCGATCCGCAGCATCGGCGCGTAACGCTGGATGTAGAGGCCGTTCTGAAGGCGCAGAGGCTTGAACGCGTCTTCATCCAAAAGCCCAGCCAGATAGCGCCGCACTTGGTCGCGGTACTGCGCCACGCGTTCCTCAACGATGAGGCGGTCGACAGCGTCGTAACGGTACAAGGCGCGCAATCCCCGGAAGCGTGGCCGGTTCGGCCAACTGAGCCCTAAACAGTGGGCGGCGCGTCTCGCGTGAGGAAGGTGAACAAACTAAAGTGTCGGTTTAGGCGGTCTGATCTGCGACCGCATCGCCTTCAATGGCCTGCTCGCGCAGCCATTCCAGAAACGCTGTTTGCGCCCGTTCGAAGCGGCGGCCGCGCGGCCACACGAGCCAGTAAGCGAAGCTTACCGGCGCATGAGTTTCATCGAGCGGCGCCACGAGAGCGCCAGTAGCCAGGTCGCGCAGCGCCAACTGCCGCTTCGCCAACACCAGTCCCTTGCCAGCGATCGCCGCCTCCAAAGCGAGACTCGATTGATTGAAGCGCAAGCCGCGATCGGCTTCCTGGCGGCGATGGCCACGCGCGGCGAACCACATGGCCCATGTCGGACATGAGGGATCGCGCTCGGCGGCGTCGTCATGAATGAGCGGCAGATCCACGAGATCTTCACTGGCGCGCAGCGGCTTATAGCCTTCGAGCAGCTTGGGACTAGCCACCACGATCACCGATTCCGACATCAGCCGCTCGCAGTGCAGCGCTTCGTAGCCGCCAGGCCCGTAGCGAATGGCGAAATCGATGTCGCTCCCCGAGAAGTCGACAAGCGACATGTCAGCGGACAAGCGGACTTCGATCTCGGGAAAGAGTTCCTGGAACCTGCTCAAGCGCGGGATCAGCCATTTCGACGCGAATGACGGCGCGGTGGACACCGCAATGCGTTTGCCTCGCCAGCCTGCGCGCATCGCACGCCCAGCTTGCAACATTTCATCCATCGCGGCCCCGGCGTGGGCGAATGCGGCGCGCCCCGACTCAGTCAACTCGACGCCGCGCCCAAGACGGCGGAAGAGCGGCTGACCCGCAAACTCTTCGAGCACGCGGATGTGCTGGCTGACGGCGCCGGCCGTGATGCCCAGTTCTTCCGCGGCGCGCGCAAAACTTCCCGAACGAGCCGCCGCCTCGAAGACGCGCACGCTCAGAAAGGGCGGCATGACCTCGTTGGGCTCCATTGGGCGTGCGTTCTCCTCGCGCTGTATAGAGTAGGAACGCGCGTCGCGCCCCGCCACCCTCATGCCGCCTGCAACGCCGACCGCGCTAATGCGGCCTGCAAATCAGCTATCAAGTCGTCCTCGTGTTCGAGGCCAATCGAAAGTCTAAACAGAGTGTCGCTGATTCCGGCCTTTGCGCGGGCCTCGGGACTCATCGCCGCATGAGTCATGCTGGCGGGATGGGCCGCCAAGCTCTCAATGCCCCCCAGCGACTCGGCCAAGGTGAAACGCTGCAAGGTGGCGACGAACGTGCGCGGATCGCCGTCGCCCAACTCGAACGAGAGCATGGCCCCAAACCCGCTCTGCTGGCGGCGCGCGAGCTCGTGACCGGGATGCGTTTCAAGCCCCGGATAGTGCACCCGGGCGATCTGAGGGTGCGCAGCCAGCCATTGAGCAATCCTTCCGGCGGCTTCTTGCTGTTGGGCGACGCGCACGGTCAAGGTGCGTAACCCGCGCAAGGTGAGCCAGGCGTCAAACGGCGCGCCAGTGACGCCGGTGCAATTCGCCCACCAGGCCAGTTGCTCAACATCGCTTTGCCGAGCCGCAATCACAGCGCCGCCCACCACATCGGAGTGACCATTGATGTACTTGGTTGTGGAGTGAACGACGAAATCGGCGCCCAGCGAAATCGGCTTCTGCAATGCCGGCGACAGGAACGTGTTGTCGACCACGACCTGGGCGCCAACCGAATGCGCGCGATTGGCGAGACTTGCCACATCGACAATGCGCATCAGCGGATTGCTGGGCGTCTCGATCCACAGCAAAGCCGGTCTGCGCGCCAACGCATCGCCCAAAGCATCGGCGTCATTCTGATCGACGAATGCGACCTCGATCGTGTGCTTCCGTGCACGCGCATCGAAGAGCCGCCACGTCCCGCCATAGCAATCGTGCGGCGCAATCACGAGCGCGCCTTGCGGCAAGAGCGACAGAACAAGATCGACCGCCGACATGCCTGAGCTTGTCACGACCGCCCCCTCCCCGCGTTCGAGCTGAGCGAGAGCGTCGGCGAGCACCGCGCGCGTTGGATTGCCGGTGCGGCTATAATCGAACTGCCGCTTCTCGCCATAGCCAGCGAAACTGTAGTTGGCGGAGAGATAAAGTGGCGGAATGACGGCGCCTTGCGCGGGATCGTCGTTGATGCCAACGCCGCACACGATGGTCTCATCATGCCTAGACATCTCAGTCATCCTCCAGAACTGCGGCGACGATCGCGGCGATTTGAGCCGTCTCTTTCAGGAAAGCGTCGTGGCCATAGATTGAATTGATTGTGTGAAACGCGTTCAGCCGCGGCAGCTTTTCGCTCAGCCCCGCGATGTCGGCGAGCGGGACCAATTGGTCGCTCTCGCACGCAACCAATGTGGTTGGCGTGAGGACTTTTGTTGGATCGACTTGGTGGCGATCGATGGCTTCGCTCAGAGACAGCCATCGCCGCGGCCGCATGATCTCGGGATATGCAGTCCCGCGCGCTTCAAGGTAGAAGTCCGCGGCCGACCGGCCGCCCGCGTCGAGGCCAACGCCGAACCGCGCACCAAACTCAGCGGGACTGCGGTACGTGGTCATTGCCAATTGACGCGCGAGCGCGAGGCCCCCGTCGCCATCATTGTGCGCTAGTCCGAACTCCACGATGCGGCGCTGGACGCCGCGCCACGCGGCGCCCAACGCGGATGGCCTGTGGGAGGCTGAAAAGACGCAAAGCCGTTCGAGGCGCTCAGGGGCGAGAGCGGCGAACGCCAGCCCAACCATGCCGCCATAGGACGCGCCAACGAACGCTCGAACCTTGGCCACACCCAATGCGTCGAGCGCGATCGACACGAGCCGCGCTTGATCCTTGGGCGTGATACGCACACGGTCATCGCCGAGAGGCGCAAAGTCGAGACCGACCACGCCGACACGATCGAGATCGAGCGCGTCGGCATCGATCAACGTCGCGCGCCACCATCCCGTCTCGCTGCATACATCCCGTCCTGCCGAAATCCCGCCCATGGCGAGAATCTGCGGCCCGTTCGCTGCCCCGACGTGGCTGCAACAGATATGGCCGTCAGGGAGCAGCTCGCCCGATGCGAGTGTGAACCCAGGCGGGATCGCCGCCTCGATATCATCATTCCGCCACGGCTTTTCGCGCCGCCGCGACAGCGCGGTCATGACGCCGATCCGCTTCTCAGCATGAGATGTTCCACGCTGGCTTGCAAAACGGCGCCGCTTTCGATCAGCAAGCCCGATAGCCGCCGGGCGTCCTCAGAGGTGACGCTCTTGATGCGACATCGGCCGGAAAACCCCGTCGATTGGCGGACCAATTGCAGACTCTGCAGCTCGGCGCCAACGCAGCGAAACGCCTCCGCCACGCTGCCCCAGGCCGCGAGATGCGGCAGCACGAAGTGAAAATCATGGAGCAGCTCGAGGCCCGAAAGCCCGCTTAGCTGCGGCTCGTCGGCGAGGCCTTGCGCCACGTTTGCATCGCTCATCTTCGCCTCCGGCGTTTACGGTCGCGGCGATTTTGAGGAGCGCTTGCGGGCCGAAGAGACAGAGCGAGCCTTGAGCTACACTAAGCCTTCGCTTTAGCTGTACTTATAACGCGCCCGCAAGCTGAGCATCAAATCGGCGCGAGGGAGGTCATATCGCAACCCGCGCGCCTTGTCATCCGATTTGTGTGCAGCTGCAGCGTGCATCGCTGCCCAACATTCAGGCGCCTCTTTTTTCTTCTTATGTATCAGGCGAGAGATTTCCGACGTCTCTGGCAGTTTTCTGTTGCACCGCGAAAAAAAGTCTGTCGTAGTGATCTCGGGAGATTTATCTACGTGCAGACAGAAGCGCGCGACATTGCTCGTTCGGCAGCGGCGATCGTCGCTGCGGACGTGCGCGCGCTCGTTTCACTTATCGTAGGCCTTCTTGCGCTGCCGCTTATTCTTATGAGCGGAGCGGAGGTGCTGCGCGGACCCTGATGTAAGATCAACCAGGACCCGTTCACGCAAACCCCGCTCCCGAAAGGCAGCGGGGTTTTTGGTGTGCGCGGGTCGGAAACGGACCCAATGACCGGCGATTCCCCTGCAAAACCTCCAAAAACGCCGCGCAGCGCCCTCGTCACACACGGCGCCAATCGCGCGGCGGCGCGCGCGTATTTGCGGGCCGCGGGGCTGGAGGACGAAGACTTTGCCCGGCCGCTGATCGCGGTCGTCAATACATGGTCGTCGGTCACGCCCTGCAACATGCACCTTGATGGACTGGCCGAACACGTGCGCCGCGGCGTTCGCAGAGCGGGCGGCGTTGCAATCGATTTCAACACCATCGTTGTTACCGACGGCATCTCAATGGGCACGCCGGGCATGAAGGCCTCGCTCATTTCACGAGAGGTGATTGCGGATTCGATCGAGCTCGCTGTTGAAGGACATCAGCTCGATGGCGTTGTGTGCATTGTCGGCTGTGACAAGACCATTCCTGCCGCCGCCATGGCCTTGGCGCGCATGGATGTTGCGGGTTGCGTGCTTTACGGCGGCACGATCATGGCGGGCCGCCATGCCGGTCGCGAGATTTCCATTCAGGACGTGTTCGAGGCCATCGGCGCTCACGGCGCAGGCGCGATCGATGACCAAGAATTGAA
>JBQTJK010000167.1:0-5029 GCA_052387215.1 Caulobacteraceae bacterium | reverse complement strand
GCGCGGAAAAAGGAGGAAGGTCAACATACGGGTTGTCGGCAGCGGCAGCGCTCACATCAACGCCGCTACCGGCCGCAAGGCTCGCGCCAATCCAGTCGCCGAAGCCGGCTGGCGAGAAAGTGACGATGGCGATCGCTGTCGCTGCAACACCGGTTAAGCTCGACTTTACGATCGTGTCGCGCACTTCCCGATCAAAGGGGGATAGCTCTCCAGCCATGCAACACTCCCGCGCGACTCACGCGCGCCGTCCCCGTACTGGGGTCCCCAATACGCGCTTGAGGCGTAACAAAAGCACTAAAACTTGCCGCCCGACAAGCGCTAAGCCGTCTTCTCCCGTGACTAAGCTGAAATGTTGCTTACGGAATGGCAAACGATGAACCGAGCCGCAACAATTTCAGGCGCCGCCCAGGTCCGTCCGGCATTGGCCATTGCCGCTTTCTTCGCCTTGCTTCCCGCAATCGCTGTCGGCGGCGCGATCGGCCTTCCACTGCTTATGGGTCTCACCGGCCTGGCCTCCATCCGTCCATCGACTCTTCTGCAAGTTATTGAAAAAAAGCCTGTAATCCTCGGCCTACTGATCGTCCTCTTGCTATGGGCGGCCGCGTCGAGTGCTTGGTCGCCGTGGGATGGGGAAACCCATCTCAAAGTCCCCGCTTTGCTCGCTCTCGGGCTCCTGTTCGCAAGTGCGGCTTCCTCTGCCGCAGTTGCGCGGCTGTCGCTGGCCGGCGCGTTGGCTGCGCTCATCGTGCTCCTGCATCTCCTGGCAGTGGAGGCGGTCTGGGCGATGCCCCTGAACACAGCCGCCGCGCCCGGCGAGTCAGCGACACAGCTCAACCAAAATCCGGCGCGCGGAGTAGTCGTCATGCTGGCCCTGGTTTGGCCCGCCCTGGCTTGGTTGATAGCCTCCCCGGCCGCCTGGCGCTGGGCCGCGGCGCCTGTCGTGGCGATCGCGGCCGGCTTGATTTCGCTCCAGTTCGGGCAGCTTTCCACCGCCATCGGTTTCGCCGTCGGCCTAGCGTTTTTCGCCTTCGCATTCTGGGCCCCTCGCCTCGCCATGCTCGCGCCGACACTGGGACTGGCTGTGTGGATGGTGACGACGCCCTTTCTCACGCCTGTGCTTGCGAGCCAAACGCTGTTCGACGCCGTGCCGCACAGTTGGGCCGCGCGCATTGGCATTTGGCGCTACACGTGCGCGCGCATCCTGGAACAGCCTTGGATTGGCCACGGCCTCGATGCCGGACGCGCGACCACTGAACGGACGATCTATGATGGCGAGCCGATGCGCGCGATCCCGGTCCATCCCCACAGCGCCAGTTTGCAGATCTGGTACGAAACGGGCGCAGTCGGCGCCCTGCTCGCCGCGGCGATCATCTTCTTGACCGGCGCGCATGTCGCGCGTGCGTTTACGCACGACAAACCAGCGGCTGCCGCAGCCGCCGGCGTTTTTGCAATGTTTGGGCTTATGGCCAATGTGGGCTGGAGCGTGTGGCAGGAATGGTGGATGGCGACACTGATCCTCGCCGGGGCACTCATCGCCGCCATCGGCGCTAGAGACGCCAAAGCATAACGTTCGCCGGCGCGGCGCTGCGATCGAGGAAACCGCGAACATCCATTACTACGCCTTCGCCGCCGAGCAGTTTTTTCGCCAAGGTCCAGCCGCTGTCGCGAAACTCCTTGTGCGCCACCGCGAAGATCACCGCGTCCACGCGCCCCAGCGAGTCAACAGGCAAGAGCGCCGCGCCGTGCGCCTCGGAGACATGGGGGTCCGCATGCGGATCGTGCGCGACAACCTCGAAGCCAAACGAGCGAATCTCGCTGATGACGTCGAACACCTTGGAATTGCGGACGTCGGGCACGTCTTCCTTGAACGTCACGCCCAGAACCGCAACGCGCGGGTTCGCCCGGCCCAAGCGTGTCAGCAGACGCGCGCATTCGCGGCCAATATGGGCGCCCATGCTGTCATTCACACGCCGGCCAGCGAGCACGACTTGGGGATGGTAACCCACCTGCTGCGCCTTGTGCGTCAAGTAATACGGATCGACGCCGATGCAGTGGCCGCCCACCAATCCTGGCGTGAAGCCTAGGAAATTCCACTTGGTACGCGCCGCGGCCAGTACATCGCCTGTGTCGAGCCCGAGCCGGCCATTGATCAGCGCAAGCTCGTTCATGAGAGCGATGTTGAGATCGCGTTGCGTGTTTTCGATGACCTTGGCGGCCTCCGCCACTTTGATGGAAGGCGCGCGATGCACGCCGGCGGTTACGACCTCGCCGTAGGTCTGGGCAACGATGTCCAACGTCCTCGCATCTTGCCCTGAGACAACCTTTACGATGGTTTCGAATCGATGCGCGCGGTCGCCAGGGTTGATGCGCTCCGGTGAGAACCCGAGCGTGAAGTCGAGCCCGGACTTGAGCCCGGAGGCTTTCTCCAGGATCGGCCCGCATTCGTCTTCGGTGCAGCCTGGATAGACGGTCGATTCATAAACGACGATATCGCCCTTCTTCAGAGCGCTCCCGACGGTGCGGGAAGCAGCGTGAACGGCGCTGAGATCCGGCACGCGCGCGTCGTCGATTGGAGTCGGCACCGTGATGATGAAGAAATCCGCGCTCTCAAGGTCTTTGGCGTCGGTAGTGACGCGGAGGCTTGTCCCGCTCAGTTCTTCGCTGCTCACCTCACGCGTGCGGTCGACGCCGCTGCGCAACTCCTCCACGCGCGCCGCGTCGATCTCGAAGCCGACCACGGAAAAGCCCTTGCGCGCAAACGCGACGGCCGCAGGGAGGCCGACATAACCCAAGCCGATCACGGCAATGCGGCGGCGCTGGTTCATGATTAACTCGGATTTGTCGGCAGTCGGTTGATTTCGCTGGCGTCTCCACTTATCGAACCCGCACACTCAAGACAACCGCGCGTCGCCCCGCGAACCTGCCAAGAGCGTTGAGAATGAAACCCGTGCTCGTGACCGGCGCTGCCGGCTTCATCGGCTATCACCTATCAGATCGCCTCCTGCGGGAAGGCCGTACTGTAATCGGCCTGGATAATCTCTCCGACTATTACAGCGTCGAGCTGAAGCAGGCGCGGGTGAAGCAGTTGCAGGAAAAGCCCGGCTTCACCTTCGCAAAAATGGGACTGGAGGAAGCGCGCCTTTTGGAAGCGCTCTTCGCCGAGCACGAATTCGATCTGGTCTACAATCTCGCGGCGCAGGCCGGCGTCCGCTACTCGCTGGTCAATCCGCAGGCGTACGTGAAGGCGAACATCGAAGGTTTCGCGAATGTCCTCGAATGCTGCCGCCACAACAAGACCAAGCATCTCGTGTTCGCGTCATCGAGTTCGGTCTACGGCGCTGGCACCAAGATGCCGTTCTCGGTGCATCAGAACGTCGACCATCCGCTCAGCGTCTACGCTGCAACGAAGAAGGCCAACGAATTGTTGGCTCACTCCTACGCTCATCTCTACCGGCTGCCCGTGACTGGCCTGCGCTTCTTCACAGTTTACGGCCCATGGGGGCGCCCGGACATGATGATGTTCCTGTTCACCAAGGCGATTTTGGCCGGCCAACCGATCGACGTGTTCAACCACGGCCAGATGCAGCGTGACTTCACCTATGTCGACGACATAGTTGAGTCGCTGGTTCGCGTCGGCGATCGCATTCCGCAGCCGAATCCCAATTGGAACGGCAATGCGCCTGATCCCGGAACTTCGAACGCGCCCTATCAGCTCTACAACATCGGCAATCACTCGCCAGTGAAGCTCCTGGAGGTGATCGAGGTTCTCGAACACGCGATCGGCAAGAAGGCGATCAAGAACATGCTGCCCATGCAACCCGGCGACGTGCCGGCCACCTTCGCGGACGTGGACGATCTCGCACGCGATGTCGACTTCGCTCCGCGCACGCCGATCGAAGTCGGCGTGAAGCGCTTTGTTGAGTGGTACAGAGGCTATTACGGGGTCTAATGGCGCATCGCATCATCCCCGCGATCATGTCCGGCGGCGCGGGCACGCGCCTCTGGCCTCTCTCCACCGAAGATAGACCAAAGCAATTTCATGCGCTGATAGGTACGCGCACTCTGTTCGCGGAAGCAGCAGCGCGCGTGCATGGAAACGTCGGCGATATATCGTTCGCACCGCCAATCGTGCTGTGCGGCGAGACGCATGTCGCGTCGGTGAGAGCCGCGCTTGATGAGATTAGCGTCTTCCCTGCCGCCATCGTGATCGAACCGGCGCCGCGCAACACCGCAGCTGTTGCAGCGGTTGCAGCGGCGCTTGCGCAGGAGCTTGACCCTGACGCACTCGTGTTGCTGATCCCTTCCGATCACTTGATTGCTGACGTCGCTGCGTTCCACGCAACGCTCTCGCGCGCAGCACCCTTCGCGCGCGACCGCATCGTTACCTTCGGCATAAAGCCAAGGCTGCCGGCCACGGATTACGGCTACATCAAGAGCGGCGCCACGCTGGCCGCCGGGTTGTTCGAGGTCGACTCGTTCAACGAGAAGCCCGACGCGGCGACTGCAGAGGGCTATCTGTCCGCCGGCGGCTACTTTTGGAACAGCGGCATGTTTCTCTTCCGCGCCGAAATCATGCTCGCAGAGTTCGACGCCAATTCTGCAATTCGGGAATGCGCGTTACGGGCCATGAACGAAGCGACGCGTGAAGGGGATCGCATCCGTCTTGGCGCTGCCTACGTCGAAGCTCCGTCGGCGCCCCTAGATGTCGCCGTCATGGAAAAGACGCAGCGCGCAGCGGTGATCCCCTGCGACATTGGCTGGGCTGACATTGGTTCGTGGGCGGAGCTGTGGCGGCTCGCGCCGCGCGGGCCTGACGGCTTTGCCGTTCTCGGACCTGCGGCCGCGGCGGATGCGACGAAAATCAAGGAAAGCGGCGTGAGGGCGGCTGTCGCCGATGGCCCAGATCTGCTCGTGGTCGCCACGCCGAAGGGCCTGCTCATTCTGCCGCGGGAGCGCGCGCAGGACGCACACGCGCTCCGCGAGTTGGCTGAGACGCTGAGTTCGGCGACCTAAAGCAGATCCTTCGCCG
>JBQTJK010000166.1:0-4753 GCA_052387215.1 Caulobacteraceae bacterium | reverse complement strand
GGCGCGGTCGAAGGGGGCGCAGCCGCGCAGTCGGCAGATGGCGTCGCGCATCGCCCCCTCAGTCATCACGCTGCGCGTGCTGACAGCTCCCCCGCAAGCGGGGGAACAATGGGATTGGCGCAGCCCTTCCAACAAGGCTTCTTCACCAACGCACTCAATCCAAAGGTTGCATTGTTTTATCTCGCCGCACTGCCGCAGTTTGCCGGCACAGGAGCAGATGCGCCGTTGATCGGCGTGATGCTGCTGGCGATCCACGCCGCGTTTGGCTTGGTGTGGTTGTCGTTCATCGCTTTCGCGGCTTCGCGAGCGCGGTCGATTGTGTGGAATGGCGCAGTCGCGCGCTGGCTCGAGGGCGCGGTCGGTGTTTTCTTCGTCGGCGTGGCCGGCCGGCTCGCGCTGGCGCAACGTTAGGAACCGGGATGCCGAGCCTAAAGGACTTTCGCAACCGCATCGCCAGCGTGAAGTCGACGCAGAAGATCACCAAGGCGATGCAGATGGTGGCGGCCGCAAAGCTGAAGCGGGCGCAGAGCCAAGCCGAAGCGGCGCGCCCTTATGCGCAGCGTATGGCGCGCGTGATCGCCAATCTCGCGGCGGCGGTGTCCGGCGACAGCGCGCCAGTGTTGCTGCGGGGCGCCGGGAAGGACCAAGTGCATCTGCTCGTCGTGATGACAAGCGAGCGCGGCTTGTGCGGCGGCTTCAACACTCAGATTGTGCGCGCTGCGCGCGAAAAGATCGACGAACTGCTGAGGGCCGGCAAGACAGTGAGGATTCTCGCGGTCGGCAAGAAGGGCCGCGATCAGCTACGCCGCCTGCACGGCGACAAGATCGTAAAATATGTCGATCTGTCCGCATACCGGAACATCGGCGCCGATGCGGCGCATGTCGTCAGCGAAGTGCTGCTGGAGTTGTTTCATGGCGGTGAGTTCGACGTCGCGACCCTGTTCTTCTCGCGCTTCAAGTCGGTCATCAGCCAAGCGCCGACGGCGCTGCAACTGATCCCCGCTCGCGCGCCGGAAGGCGTAAAGCCGCCGGACCTCAAGGGCGCGGTTTACGAATACGAGCCAAGCGAAGAGGAAATCCTCGAAGCTCTGCTGCCGCAATACCTGAACGGCCAGCTCCTCCAGGCTCTGCTCGAAAACCAAGCCGGCTTCTACGGCGCGCAAATGAGCGCCATGGACAACGCCACCCGCAACGCCGGCGATATGATCCGCAAGCTGACGCTCCGGTACAACCGTCAGCGCCAGGCCAACATCACCAAAGAACTCATCGAGATCATCTCCGGGGCGGAGGCTCTGTAAGGAGAATTGCGCATGGCAGACGCACTGTTCACGACCACAGCCATCTCCAAGGGCGGCCGCGCCGGCGGCAAGATCGCGCTGGCCGAAGGCGGACTCTGGATTCACACCGAGCACTCGAAAGGGTTGGGTGGTTCGGGCGAAGGCACGAACCCCGAGCAGCTCTTCGCGCTCGGCTGGTCGAATTGCTTTAATTCGGCCGTCCTGTTCGTCGCGACCCAAAAGAAGATCGACGCCTCGAAAGCAGTCGTGAAGTGCGAGGTGTCCATCGGCCGCGAAGAGGGTGGCTTGGGCTTGAGCGCGAAACTCACGCTCGCGATCCCCGGCTTGGAGCGCGCGCTGGTGCAGGAGCTAATCGAAGCTGCGCACCAGGTCTGCCCGTACTCGAAGGCCACTCGGAACAACATTCCCGTCGACCTGGCGGTGGAAGGCTAGTGAAGCGCGCCGCCCGCCTCGCGCTGATCATCGCGCCGTTTCTGGCGGTGGCGGCGGGCCTGATCGCCGCGCGGTTGTTGAATTAGGATTGTAGCCCACGCGGGCTTTGAAGGAACGGACGAGGAAGAAGAAGAAATGGCACAGCAATCAAAAGGCCGCGTGGCGCAGGTGATCGGCGCCGTCGTCGATGTCGAGTTCGACGGCCACCTGCCGGATATCTACAACGCGCTCGAGACCACCAATCGCGGTAACCGCCTCGTGCTTGAAGTGGCGACGCACCTCGGCGAGTCGACGGTGCGCGCCATCGCCATGGACGCGACCGATGGTCTCGTCCGCGGTCAGGAAGTCGCCGACACCGGCGCGCCGATCGCCATGCCGGTCGGCGAAGAGACGCTCGGGCGCATCCTTAACGTCATCGGCGAGCCGGTCGACGAAGCCGGCCCGGTGAAGGCGACAGCAAAGCGCGCCATTCACCAGCTCGCTCCTGCGTTCGTCGATCAAAAGCCGGTGCCGGAAATTCTGGTCACTGGGATCAAGGTCGTCGATCTGCTGTGCCCGTATTCGAAGGGCGGCAAGATCGGCTTGTTCGGCGGCGCCGGCGTCGGCAAGACGGTGCTGATCCAAGAGCTGATCAACAACATCGCCAAAGCCTATGGCGGCTACTCGGTGTTCGCCGGCGTTGGAGAGCGCTCGCGCGAAGGCAACGATCTCTATCACGAGATGATCGAGTCCGGCGTGAACAAAGAAGGCGGCGGACAGGGATCGCGCTGCGCACTCGTGTTTGGGCAGATGAACGAACCGCCGGGTGCGCGCGCTCGCGTCGCGCTCTCGGGCCTCACCATCGCCGAACATTTCCGCGATCAGGGCAAGGACATTCTGTTCTTCGTCGACAACGTGTTCCGCTTCACGCAAGCGGGCTCGGAAGTGTCGGCGCTGCTCGGCCGTATTCCTTCGGCGGTCGGCTATCAGCCGACGCTGGCGACCGAAATGGGTCAGATGCAGGAGCGCATCACCTCGACTACCAAGGGTTCGATCACTTCGGTTCAGGCCATCTACGTCCCGGCCGACGACTTGACCGATCCCGCGCCCGCCACCTCGTTCGCGCACTTGGACGCCACCACCGTGCTCTCGCGCGACATCGCCGCCAAGGGCATCTATCCGGCGGTCGATCCGCTCGACTCTACGTCGCGTATTTTGGATCCGAACGTCGTCGGCGAAGAGCACTACCAGACCGCGCGCCAAGTTCAGGAAACGCTGCAACGCTACAAGTCGCTGCAGGACATTATCGCCATTCTCGGCATGGATGAACTCTCGGAAGACGACAAACTCACCGTTGCCCGCGCCCGCAAGATCGAGCGCTTCCTGTCGCAACCATTTTTCGTCGCGCAAGCGTTCACGGGCTCCGAAGGCAAGCTCGTCGATATCAAGGACACCATCCGCGGCTTCAAAGGCCTCGTGAACGGCGAATACGATCACCTCCCGGAACCGGCCTTCTACATGGTCGGCTCGATCGAGGAAGCCGTCGCCAAAGCGCAGCGTCTCGCGGCGGAGGCGGCATGAACAAAGCCGCCGCCTCGCCCGCTGAATTGACGGCAACGCTCGTTCTGGAAGGGGCGGTGGCGATCGTCGCCGGCACCGTGCAGGGCAAGGCGCCGGTTGAACCGATCGTCGTGCAGCCTGACGAGCGCGCCAAACTTGGCCTGCCAAAAGGCGGGGTCACGCTGTTCTACCCGGCGGGTGAGGATGGCGTGTTTTTCGACATGGCCGGTTCAACAGCAACGGTCTGGTATTACGGCGGAGATTGCGACAAGGCGCTGAAGGTGTTCGAAGCGGCGCTGATGCGCGCGCACCCGAAGGCGCGCCAAATCTCGGATGAAGAGAATCCGCTCAACAAGGAGATGCGCTCCCGCGCATACCAGATCGAGCTTGGCAATTCGCGCGTCGCGGTGCTCGATGTGGGGTACGTGAAGCCAGGCGCGCGCCCCAAAAAGCCGCAATTTGCGGTTCGCGTTTTTGCGCAGCTGAGGAAGCAATGACGGTCGCCGAAGTCGCCGCGAAGCTGGCCGTGGAAGGCGCCGTCGCCGCGATTGCCGGCGCCGTGAGCGGCCGTCTGGGGCTTCAGCCGCGCGTTCTAAGCGCCGCCGAGAAACAGGCGCTTGGCGTCAGCGATCCTGGAGAAACACTAAGCTTCGAGACAGGAGAGGGCGGCGTTTTCATGCACAGCGATGGCGCCTGCACCACCATCTGGTTCGCGGGCGGCGACTGCATGAGCGGCATCGAAGCGATGGACGTTGCCATCAAGCGAGCGCACCCGTCCGCCGTCGTTGTGCGCGACGAGGCGCACGCCAATGAGCCGAATTTCAAGCTTCGCACCTACGACATCCACCTGCCGAACAATCAGTTGGCGATTCTGGATGCGGTCTATCCAACCAACGTGGTGAGCGATCCGCGCTTCATGGCGCGCATCACGGCAATGGCGAGGCAGAACTGACATGGCCGACAAACTGAACTTCGCTTTGGTCTCGCCGGAGCGCGAATTGTTCAACGGCGACGTCGAACACGTTGTTGTGCCCGGTTCGGAAGGCGAGTTCGGCGTGTCGCCCAACCACGCGCCGGTGATGAGCACGCTGAAGCCGGGCGCGCTCAAGGTCATCAATGACGGCGCCGAGCGGCGCATTTTCGTCAATGGCGGCTTCGCCGACGTGACGCCGGAGGGACTCACCGTGCTCGCCGAGGAAGCAGTGGATCTCGCCGACATCGAGCCGGCGAAGCTCGAACAGGACCTGAAGAACGCACAGGAGGACCTCCGCGACGCCAACACCGACGCCAGGAAGGACGCCGCCCAGCGCGCGCTGGCGCGGCTGGAAACGATCAAGGCGGCGATGGCGCGCTGAGCCCGCGCGGCGCTAGAAAGAGCGCCGATGCCGGATCTGCTTCATTCGCAACTTTGGCTCGCCACATTCGGCGCAGTCGCGGGCCTTGTGTTCCTGCTCGCGGCCTATCTTTGGCTGCTCCGACGCTGG
>JBQTJK010000165.1:0-20522 GCA_052387215.1 Caulobacteraceae bacterium | reverse complement strand
GGGGGGGGGGGGGGGCCCCGCCCGGGGCGGGGGGGGGCCGGTGCGCGGAGATGCTGAGCCAAACACCATCCATACTGTCGTAAACATCCGCGCTGGTCACACGCAGCACTTTCCAACCGTTCGCATTCAAATACTTGGTGCGCTCTGCGTCGTGCGCCAACTCATTTGGCGACCAGTGCGTGTATCCATCAACCTCTACCACTAGCGTCGCGGCAACGCAGGCGAAGTCGGCGATATAGGGACCGATCGGATGCTGGCGCCGGAAGCGCACACCGCTCACCGCGCGCCTGCGGATATGACTCCAAAGCAAGGCTTCGGACCGCGGCATCGCTTTCCGGAGCTGCTTGGCAAACACCCGGGATCGCTTCTCGTTTTCGCGCACAAACCCCCTCCCCTCGCTTCGCTCGGACATCCCCCGTAGACGGGGAGGAGTTCGGCCGCAGCAGCCTAACTGCTTCCACGCATTCGGGGGAGCTAGTGCGCCACTTTCATGTAGGCGGGCAGCCAGCTTTCGTGAGCCTTGCGCAGGTCTTCGAGCGACACGCGCTCAAGGTTACTCGAAGCGCCGAGATAGCTGATCTCGCGGCCGCCAGCTTCGCCGACGACGAGGTAGCTGACGCCAGCGGCGCGGGCGCGGCGGTCCAGTGCATCGGCTTTGTTGGCGGGGAGCGCGATCAGATATCGGGCTTGGTCTTCGGCGTAAAGGAATTGGGCGTCGGTGAGATCACCTTGATAGCCGAGCGACACGCCGACATTCGACCCCAGCGCCATTTCGGCGGCGGCGATGGCAAGGCCGCCGTCGCTCAAATCGTGTGCGGCGCGGACCGTGCCGTCCGCGATGAGCGCGCGGACGAAATCGCCGTTCTTCTTTTCGCGCGCGAGATCGACCTTGGGCGCCGCGCCGCCGAGCTTGAAGAGATCGCGCGCGTAGACGCTTTGACCAAGATGGCCCGTGGTGTCGCCGATGAGGATGAGGACGTCGCCCGGCTTTAGCGCATCGGCGGTCGCGCGGCGTTCGAGATTGTCGATGATGCCGACGCCGCCGATGGCGGGCGTGGGCAGAATGGCCTGGCCATTGGTCTCGTTGTAGAGGCTGACATTGCCGCTGATAACCGGAAAACTAAGTTCGCGGCAGGCTTCGGCCAAGCCTTCAATGGCATGGACGATCTGGCCCATCACTTCAGGGCGTTGCGGATTGCCGAAGTTGAGATTGTCCGTGACCGCGAGCGGGCGCGCGCCGGTGACGGTGAGATTGCGCCAAGCCTCGGCGACGGCTTGTTTGCCGCCCTCGTAAGCGTCGGCTTCGACGTAGCGGGGCGTCACATCGCACGTCATCGCCAGCGCACGTTGTGAACCGTAAAGGCGCACGATCGCCGCATCGCTGCCGCTGTCGGCGAGCGTGTCGCCCATGACGTGGCGGTCGTACTGTTCCCAGATCCAGCGCTTGGAGCATTGATCCGGCTGCGAGAGCAACGTCGTCAACGCCTTGGCGAAGCCCGGAAAGTCTTCGATAAGCCGACGTTGCTCGCCTTCTGTCAGTGGGATCGCCTTCAACGGCTGCACGTACGGGCGCTCATATTTCGGCGCTTCGTCTGCCAGGGGACCGAGTGGAATGTTGCAGACCGTCTGCCCGTGCCAGCGCAGCGTGAGATTGCCGGTGTCTGTCGTTGTGCCGATGACGGCCGCGTCGAGGCCCCATTTGTCGAAGATGCGCTTGGCTTCGGCTTCGCGGCCGGGTTTCAGCACCATGAGCATACGCTCCTGGCTTTCGCTGAGCATGAATTCGTAAGGCGTCATGCCTTCTTCGCGCGCGGGCACCTTGTCGAGATCGAGTTCAATGCCGGCCTCGCCTTTCGAGGCCATTTCCACAGACGATGAAGTGAGGCCCGCCGCGCCCATGTCCTGGATACCGATGATAGCGTCCGTGGCCATCAGTTCGAGACAGGCTTCGATGAGCAGTTTTTCGAGAAATGGATCGCCGACTTGCACGGTCGGCCGCTGCTGATGCGCATCGTCGTCGAACTCGGCCGACGCCATCGTCGCGCCATGGATGCCGTCGCGGCCGGTCTTGGCGCCTACATACACAACCGGATTGTTCGCGCCCTTGGCTGCGGCGGTAAAGATTTTGTCTTTCGGCGCAATGCCGAGGCAGAACACGTTGACGAGGATGTTGCCGTTGTAGCGCGCGTCGAAATTCGTCTCGCCGCCCACGGTCGGCACGCCGACGCAATTGCCGTAGAAACTGATTCCCGACACAACGCCGTCGACGAGCTTGCGCGTCTTGGGATGATCCGGTTCGCCGAAGCGTAGCGCGTTCATAATCGCGATGGGCCGCGCACCCATGGTGAAGACGTCGCGCAGAATGCCGCCGACGCCGGTGGCGGCGCCCTGAAACGGCTCGATGAAGCTCGGGTGGTTGTGGCTCTCCATCTTGAAGATGGCGGCGAGCCCTTCGCCGATATCGATCGCGCCCGCGTTCTCGCCCGGGCCGTAGATGACGTGCGGCGCCTTGGTCGGGAATTTGGCCAAATGCACCCGGCTCGACTTGTAGGAGCAATGCTCGCTCCACATCACCGAGAACACCCCGAGTTCGGTGACGTTCGGCGTGCGGCCAAGCTTTTCGACGACAAGGTCGTATTCGTCTCGGGAGAGGCCGAATTCTTCGGCGAGGGCCAACGTGCCTGGCGCGAGCGGGTCGAGGGACATGAGGGCGGATTAGCCTGCGTCGAAGGGACGAGCAACCGCGACAGTTGGCCCTGCGTAACCATTTCGCTAGGGTCACAGCCGGGTTGCGGGCGAGCGAACCATGTCTCTTGAGCAGTGGTCCTATCTGGGCGAAATAATCGGCGCCATCGCGGTGGTGGCGTCGCTGATCTTCGTTGGCGTCCAGCTCAGGCAGAACACCAAGGCGGTGCGCGCGCAGACATCACAGGCGCACGCGGTCGGATATCAACAGATCATCGCTGGCATTTCCGACAATGGCGAGTTTGCTCGCATCTGGCGCATCGGGCTTTCCGATTACGAGAACCTCAATCCTGACGAACGCGCCCGCTTTCTCGCTTTCACTTCAATGCTGTTTCGCTTCTATGAGTCATCTCAGGTGCAAATGCTGCGCGGGATGCTGGACGCCGAACATTGGCACACGATCGAGCAGCAGGTGGCCGATCTCGTCACGCAGCCAGGCATCCAAGCCTGGTGGAATCTTCGCAGCCACTGGCATTCGGCGCGGTTCAGGGAATGGATCGAGGGGCTTCCGAAGCGCGCGCCAGCTCGCATCTACGACAAGCCGCCGGACGCAACGCAGCCTTAACGCGCTGGTCTCCCCCGGGCCGCATCTGTGTCAACTCGACAAGCGCCCGCCTGGGCCTTACTGCCACTACAAGGAGACACCCATGCGCGAAATTCCGTTGTCCGACATCCAGACCCTGGTGGGGACCGAGATCGGCGTTTCCGATTGGCTGGAGATCACCCAGGACCGTGTCAATCGTTTCGCCGACGCGACGGGCGATCATCAGTGGATCCACGTCGACATCGAGCGGGCGACCAAGGAATTAGGTGCGCCGATCGCGCATGGCTATCTCGTGCTTTCGCTAATCCCGTTTCTTGCCAAGAATATCGTTTCGTACACGGGCGTGTCCCGCGGCGTCAATTACGGCTCCAACAAGGTTCGTTTCACCAACACTGTGCCAGTAGGATCGCGCGTCCGCATGCGGATGAAAATGCTCTCCTGCGAGGCGCGCGGCGCCGGTTATCAGGTGACGAACGAGTTCACCATCGAGGTCGAGAATGAAGAGCGGCCGGCGTGCGTGGCCGAAGTCATGTCGTTGATTTATCCGACCTGATGCTGACCTATATCGAAGCCATTTCGCTTGCTGGCGATCGCGGCAAGCAGAACGATCACACGTTGGGTTTCCAGCGCAACGCCGCCTGGGTGATCGACGGAGCGACGGACTTCACCGACAAGCCGGCGACCAAGACCGCTTCGGACGCGAGCTGGCTCGCGCAAGTGGCCAACACATCCCTTCATGATTGGACCTATGGCGATTTGCGCGAGGCGGTGCGCGACGCAAGCGAAGCGGCGGCGAATGCATTTTCATACCTTACCCGAGGTGAGGAGATCGAGCGCTGGCAGTTGCCAGTCGCGTCACTCCTAATGCTGACAGAGAACACACGCGGCGCCATTGACGGAATCGATCTCGGAGACTGCCGGGTGTTCGCGCTGGGCGCCGACGGCGCCGTGCAGCTGGCTGGCGGGCCGCCGGGCTCGGTGGACGACGAAGTGAAGTTCGCGGCGACAGCGCCGGATCCCGGCAAGCCATTGCTGCAACGCACCGCAGTGATCGCCAAGCTGCGCCAGATGCGAGCGGCAATGAACCACGAAGGCGCGGCCTGGACGTTCGGATTGCAACCGGCGTGCGCAGATCATGCACGGACATGGTCGCTCAAGCTGAAGCGGCCGGCGCATCTCCTGCTGATGACGGACGGCTTTTCGGCGCTGGCGGATCGTTACCGCGTGTATGAGCCGGCGGCGCTGGTGCAAGCCGCCGTGGGTGTGGGGTTGCAAGAATTGGGGAGCGAATTGCGCGCGATCGAGGCCGCGGATAAAGGCGGCGAGCGGCATCCGCGCTTCAAGGCCAGCGATGACGCCACGGCGCTGCTGATGCGGCTGTCGTAAGCACATTGACCGGACGGCGGCCTTCCCCGCACAAGGCGGCCCATGAATCGCCGCACACTCCTCCAGGCCAGCGCCGCTCTGCCTGTGATCACCCTCCTTCCTGCCTGCGCCTCCACGGATGCCGCCATGCCTGACACGACGCCGCTCGAGCCGCCCATCGCCCGCGTCGAACCGAAGACGATCGAGCAACTGGGCCGCACGCGCGTGGATAATTACGCGTGGCTGAAGGACGACAACTGGCAGCAAGTGATGCGCGATCCTTCGCTGCTGCGCCCGGATATTCGCGCCTACCTGGAAGAAGAAAACGCCTATCGCGAACGAATGATGGCTTCGACGGGGGAGCTGCAGGAGCGCATCTATCAGGAGATGCGCGGGCGGACGAAGGAAGACGATTCCACCGTGCCGACGCCAGATGGGGCGTGGGAGTATTACCGGCGCTTCGAAACCGGAGCGCAACATCCGATCTATGCGCGCAAGCCACGCGGCGCCGAAGGGCCGGAACAAATCCTTATCAATGTCGATGAGCAGGCGCGCGGCAAGACGTTCTACAAAGTCATCGCTGCACAGCATTCGCCGGACCATGCGCTGTTTGCCTACGCCGTCGATGAACAGGGCTCGGAAATCTACACCGTCTATGTGAAGGACTTGGTGAGCGGCGAGACGCTCGCGGCGCATATCAACGACTGCACCGGCGACTTCTGCTGGTCGCCGGATTCGCGGTTGCTCTTCTGGACCTTCCGTGATGACAACGGGCGGCCGGCAAAGATCTTTCGGCGCCCGGCGCGTGGCGGCGAAGATGTGCTTGTCTATGACGAGCCGGACGACGGATTCTTCCTGAGCGTCGCACCCACGGAAAGCCGCGAGTACATCCTGATCAGCGCCGGCAACGGCAGCCAATCGGAATATTACACGATCCCGGCGAGCAACACTGTAGCGGCGCCCACGCTCTTCAGCGCACGCGAACCGGATATGCTCTACTCGCCCACGCATTGGGATGGACGCTGGTACGTGCTGACCAACGCGGACGACGCGGTCGACTTCAAAATCATGACTTGCCAGCCGGGGCGCACGGCGCGGGCGAATTGGCGCGAATTCCTGGCGCATCAGGAGGGCCGCTACATTCTGGGTCTGGGGGCGACCAAAGATTATCTCGTGCGTCTTGAGCGCTCCAACGCGTTGCCGCGCATCGTTATCCGCCATCGCGACGGCCAAGAGCACGACATCGCCATGGCGGAAGACGCTTACAACATCGAACTGAGCGGCGGCTATGAATACGACACCGCTACGCTGCGCTACGTCTATGAGTCGCCAACGACGCCGCTGAAATGGTTCGACTACGACATGGGCACGCGCTCGCAGGTGCTGCGCAAGACGCAAGAAATCCCGTCGGGCCACAATCCGGACGATTACGTAACAGGCCGCTTCTTCGCCACCGCGAGCGACGGCAAAAGGATCCCAATCACGGTGCTCTGCCGGCGCGATACGCCGCGCAACGGAACGGCGCCGCTCTATCTCTATGGGTACGGCTCGTATGGCATTTCGATGGACGCGGATTTTTCGATCCGCCGCTTCAGCCTGGTCGATCGCGGCTGGATCTACGCCATCGCCCATGTGCGAGGCGGTTCGGAGATGGGCTTCGGCTGGTTCCAGGACGGGCGGCGCTTCAAGAAGCGCAACACCTTCACCGATTTTACCACCGTCGCCGAAGAACTGATCAGGGCCGGGTACGGGCGGCCCGGCAACATCGTGTGCGAAGGCCGCTCCGCGGGCGGCTTGCTGATGGGCGCCATCAACAACATGCGGCCCGATCTCTGGGCCGGCGTCATCGGCGGCGTGCCGTTCATCGACGTTCTCAACACGATGAGCGACACCTCGCTGCCCCTGACGCCGCCGGAATGGCCCGAATGGGGCAACCCGCTCGAGGATCCGGAAGCGTACGACTATATCGCCTCCTACTGCCCCTACACGAACATCGAAGATAGAGCGTATCCGGCCGTGCTTTCCACCGGCGGCCTCACCGATCCGCGCGTGACCTATTGGGAGCCGGCGAAGTGGGTGGCAAAACTGCGCCCGCACACGACCAGTGAGCGACCTATTCTGCTGAAAATGAACATGGGCGCCGGGCACGCCGGCAGCGCAGGGCGGTTCGAGTTTCTGCGTGAGCTCGCGCATGATTACGCATTCGCGATCAAGGCGATCGGCGACGATGAAGCCGGCGGTCCGTTCTAGCCCCTATGCGTTCCTGATTCCGAACCAACGTGCGCGGTGATAGTCGTTGATGTTGTCCTCGTAACCAGTCAGGTCGGGGTGAACGAGGTTGGTCGAGTTGATGAACACGCTCATGCAGATCGGCGCATCGTTGAGCGCGATCTGCTCGGCGCGTGTCATCAGCTGAGCACGGGCCTGAACGTCCGGCTCAAAATCGCTTTGGTGCACCAGTTCGTCGTAGACGGGATTGTTGTAGCCTGGATAATTCTGCGGCCCGGTCCGGGTTTCGAGCAGGTAGAGATAGTTCTTGGCGTCGTTGAAATCGGCGATCCAGCCGCCATCGCCGACATCGAAATTCTTGGCGCGCAGATTAGCGTAGTGCACCTGCGTCTCCACGCCGCGCAGCTCCACGGTCACCCATGGCGCGATCGAGCGCCAGTCGCTTTGCACGACAACAGCGACGCGCGGATTGTCACTGGTGTTGCGGTGCGAGAACTCGAAGCGTAGCGGATTGTTGGGGCCATAACCTGCGGCCCGTAGCAGCCGTTCGGCTTCGCGTTTGCGATCTGCGATCGGCACGTCCGCCCACGGGTAGCGCGCTGTGCCCGGGTAATTGGCGATGCCCGGAGGCACGAATGAATACGCGGCGCGCTCGCCGGTGCGGTAGATCCGCGAAGCGACGAAATCCCGGTCATAGGCCATAGCCAGCGCTTGACGCACACGTGTGTCGTTGAAAGGCGGACGCGTCGTGTTGAACGAAAAATAATTGCAGGTGAGATAGGGCGCGATATGGACATAGCCCGGCAGATCGCGGCGCAACTGATCCACCTGGTTCGATGGAAAGCGCGTAGACCAGCCCGCCTCCCCGCTCATCACCTTGCGCGCAGCAGCGTTCACGTCATTCGACGGATAGAAGTAAAGGTGCTCCATCACGACATTGGCGGCGTCGAAGAAGCGCGGATTGCGCTCGAGGTGGACGATGTAGTTCGACCACCACTTGATCAGTGTGAAGGCGCCGTTGACGGCGATGTTGTTGGGCTGCACCCAATCGTCGCCGTGCGCTTCGACGATATGCTTGGGCACCGGATACGAGGTGTAGTGCATCAGCAGTTCCGGCAAGTACGGCGCCGGATGCTCGAGCTGGATTTCGAGCGTGAGGTCATCGAGCGCGGTGACGCCGACATTATCAGGATGCATCGTGCCGCCATTGACCGCTTCGGCGTTCTTGATCGGGTAGAGAATGGCTGCGTATTCAGCCAGGTTCTCTGGATTCAGGATGCGCTTGAACGCGAATTCGAAATCGTGCGCGTCGCACGCCTCGCCGTCGGACCATTGGGCGCGACGTAAGTGGAAAGTCCAAGTGCGGCCATCTTCGCTGATTTCCCAGCGTTCGGCCATGCCTGGAATGGGCTCGGCATTCGCCGCCTCGGTGGTCAGGCCGACGAACATGTTGCCGATGATGTTGTTCTCCCACTGGCCCGACGCCTTGTGCGGATCAAGCGAGAGCGGCTCACCTTGATTACAAATATCGAGCGACCGCTTGGTTTTGTCGAAGCCGATAATCTGGGCGTTGGCGCAGGCGCCGAGCGACGCCGCGGCGGTCAGCCCCCCTGCCCCGGCCAGAAGCCGTCTGCGATCGGTCCAAAACGCCGCCATTGCATTACCTCCTAAGGGGTAAGGGAATAGGTCAGTAAGGGAATAGGATTAGGCGCTCTCCGACTCCAGTTTGCGAACAAGCAAGCGAAGCAGCTTGCCCACCGGATCACGATACGAGCGCGCCTCTGTCATCACCTACTCACCTACTCCCCTACTCCCCTACTCCCTTATCGTTCCTTAGGATCGAGTGCGTCGCGCAGGCCGTCGCCCAGGAAGTTGAGCGCCAACAGCGTGATCAGCATGGTCACAGCCGGCGAGATCAGCATCCAGGGGGCGTTGATCATCTGACGGGCGCCGTCGGAGATAAGGCGGCCGAGCGACGTCAGCGGCTCCTGCACACCAAGGCCGATGAAGCTGAGGAAGCTCTCGGCCAAGATGATGACCGGGATATTGAGCGTCGCGAACACGACGACAGGGCCCAAGACGTTCGGCACGATGTGACGGAACACAATCTCAAGCGGTTTGGCGCCGGCGGCGCGGGCCGCTTCGACAAATTCCTTCTTGCGGAGCGCTATCGTTTGACCGCGCACAATGCGCGACATGGTAAGCCACTCGACTGCCCCAATGGCGCAAAAGATCAGCACGAGATTCAGCAGAGGATCGTCGAACTGCACCACCGTCATCAGCACGATGACGAAGAACACAAACGGGATCGAATAAAGCACGTCGACGAAACGCATCATCGCCTCGTCCAGCCAGCCGCCGCTGAAGCCGGCAATGGCGCCCCAGATGACGCCAATAGTCAGCGCCACCAATGTGGCGGCAAGGCCAACGAGCATGGAAATGCGTAAACCGAGGATGAGGCGCGCGAGCATGTCGCGGCCTTCTGTGTCGGTGCCGAGCAGGTGCATGTTCTCGAAGGTCGGCGCGACGGCGACGCTTTGGCGAAAGATCGTGTCGTACTTGTGCACCCAAAGCCAGGGACCGAATACGGCGATCAGCACCAGGATCGCCACGACGTAGAGGCTCACCACGGCCGCCGGATTGCGCATAAGGCGCCGGCGCGCGTCTTCCCAGAGCGAACGGCCCTTGATCGCCTGCGGCTGCGGGGCGTCGTCTATGAGGATGTCGCTCATGGCGTGCGGGACCGCGGATCGAGCACGCGGTAGGTCAAGTCCGCGGCGAGGTTCAGAAGGATGATCAGGAACGAGTAGATCAGCACCACGCCCATGACGAGCGTATAGTCGCGCTGCTGAGCGGCGAGTACGAATTGTTTGCCGATGCCGGGCAGTGCAAACACCGTCTCGATGACAAACGAGCCCGCCATAACGCCGGCGAGCGCGGGCCCGGCGTAGGAGACGATCGGCAGCATGGCGATTGGCAGCGCGTGGCGCCAGACCACTTGCCGCTCTGGCAGGCCCTTGGCGCGCGCGGTGCGGATCGCGTTGGACCGCAGCGCCTCGATCATCGACGCGCGCATCAGCCTTGAGACGATGGCGACCAGCGGCAACGACAGCGTCAGCACCGGCAGTAACAAATAGATGAGGCCGAACTCATCGCGATACAGACCCTGCGACGGCAGAATGCCCCACTGCACGCCGAAGAAGAGCTGCATGATCGGGCCGATGACGAGCGGCGGCAGACACACCCCGGCAATGGCGAGCGCCATCACCAGATAATCCTGCGCCTTGTTCTGTTTGAGCGCGGCGATCACGCCGAGCCCGCCGCCCACGAATAGCGCGAGCACCATGGCGCTCAGTCCGAGGATGGCGCTGGTCGGCGCGCCTTCGGCAATGATGTCGACGACGTCCTTGTCCTTGTAGGTCATCGAGGGGCCGAGGTCGCCTTGAACCAGACCGAGCACGTAGTGACCGAGCTGCTCGTGGATCGGCAGGTCTAGCTTATATTCGGCCAGCAAGCGCCGCTCGATCTCGGGCGGCATCTGGCGTTCTTTCGTGAACGGCCCGCCAGGCGCCAAATGCATGAGCACAAAGGCGGCGGCGACGATGGCGAGAAGCGTCGGAATCGCGAGAAGCAGGCGCCGAACGGCTTGAGCGAGCATTCCTGGTCCTAGTTTCTGCCGAAGCAGTGATCCCGAGCGCGGCGAACCTTGCTTCCCAGGCAAGCCATGTCAACTTGGTCATCATGAGCGAGTTCCGACGGGTGACCCCCGACTTCGCCGTCGCCACCGGCCCAATCAAACTGGGCGACATCCCGCGCGCCGCCGCCGAGGGCTTCGCAACACTGGTGGCCAATCGTCCGCAGAGCGAGGACCCCGCGCAGCCGAATTTAGCCGAAATCAAGGCAGCCGCCGAAGCCGCCGGACTCGCGTTCAGGGCGCTTCCGTTCGCCGGACCGCCGCCGCCCGCGATCGTCGCCGAGACCGCAACGATGCTGGATGAGGCAAAGGGCCCTGTCCTGGCCTATTGCCGAACCGGCAGGCGCTCAATAACAGCCTGGGCCATGGCCGAGGCGCTTGCGGGGAACAGACGTCCGGATGAAATAATCGCCTTAGCGGAAAAGGCGGGGTACGACTTGTCGGGGGCGCGGGGGGCGCTCGAAACACTCGCGCCGAAACCCTAACCGGCGACAGGCGTAATCAATATCCAAGCCATCTTCATCAAGACGATCAGGGACAGGGCGACCAGGACAGTGCGCACGCGATCCAACGTGAACAGACAAACTGCGAATGCGCGCTCCATGGCTCGCACGCTAGCAAACGCGGCGCCGCGGAGCCTTTAACCTCGTGACCGATATAACGCCCCGCGTGTTCCAGACTTCCGGGTCTGTATGGCTCAAGGACTTCGAGTTCGGGCTGACCGGCCTCACGGTCCGTAAGACTGGCGCTCGGGTGCCATACTCGCCGTCGGTCATCAGCCAGGTCACGGCGTGGTTTCGATATTTCTTTGCCGCTAAAGCCATTCCCGCCCTGGCCCCGAACTTCACCATCGCCTTCACGCCTGAGCGCGCGCGGCCTTGGTATCTGGTCTTTTCCGTATCACGTGCGGCCGGCGCGAAATTGGTGAAGGACGCCTCCCAAGCCGATGTCGTGATGCACTTCGAAGACTCGACCTACAGCCCCAACGATCCGCCAGCGAAGCTCAAGACCGGCGTGAAAATGGTGAATTTCGGCTGCCGCGACGTCTCCAAAACAAACGTCGCGCGCGCCTGCGCAGCGGCGTTCGGCAATCCGCTGGCAATCAATCCAATGAGGTTTACCGGCCAAGCGGTCGAGAAGTCCGAGATTAACGCCGCCCATGACGGGCGCATCGTGCAATGCCCTACGCAGGCGATTCCAGGACGCGCTTATCAGCGTGTTGTCGACAATCGCATTAACGCCGACTTGAGTCTGGTGGAGGACCTGCGCACCTGCACCATCGGCGGCAAGCCGGTGCTGGTTTTCATCAAGCGCCGCGAAGTAACCAAACGCTTCCTGAACACGAATACCGAGGTGCTGCTGCGGAGCCCGGAAGAGGTCTTCAGCCGCGGGGAATTGGATCAGATCAGCGCGTTCACGCGCGAGATCGGTCTGGATTGGGGCGGCGTGGATGTGCTTCGGGACCGCAATGACGGCAAGCTCTATATCGTCGATGCCAACAAGACCGACATGGGCCCGCCCATCGGCCTCAATCTGCCGGACAAGATCAAGGCGACATACATGCTGCGCGACGCCTTTCGTAAGTTCGTGCTTGGTTGAGGTCCGCTAATGGCGGCGAAAATCCCTTTCGTCCGTGACACGGACTTCGAGTACGAGAAGGCGCAGCAGGTGAGCCCGCTGATCCGCCGCCTTGTCGCCAACAATCCCGGACCGTTCACTTATAAGGGCACGGGCGTCTACATCGTGGGCCACGGCGAGGTGGCGATCATCGATCCGGGACCGGACAATGTAGAGCACATAGATGCGATCATGCGCGCTATCGACGGCGCGCGGGTCACGCACATTTTGGTCACCCACCGCCATATGGATCACAGCCCGGCGGCGCATCCGCTGGCGGAACGCACCGGCGCGAAAGTCTATGCCAGCACGATCCCGCCGAAGCCGAGTGAATGCGATGAGATCAGATTGGAGGCAGGCGACGATCACTATTTCACGCCGGATCTGAACGTCGAAGACGGGGATCGTTTCCGCGGCCCGGGATGGACCATCGAAGCAGTGTTCACGCCGGGACACACCGCCAACCACATGGCCTACGCCCTGATCGAAGAGAACGCGCTCTTCCCCGGCGATCACATCATGGGTTGGTCGACGACAGTGATCGGGCCGCCGGACGGCGACATGACCGATTACATTGAGAGCCTCGAGAAAGTACGCGACCGCGGCTTTGAAACGCTATGGCCCACGCACGGCCCACCTGTGCGCAACGCTCCTGCCTTTGTGCAGGCGTTCATCGATCACAGACGGGAGCGCGAAGCGCAGATCGTGGCGCAGATGCAAGCGGGCAAGCGCTTCATCAAAGATATCGTGCCGGTGATTTACGCCGACGTGGACAAGCGCCTGCATCCGGCCGCACGCCATTCGGTGCTCGCGCATATCATCCGATTGGTCGAACTCGGCCGCGTCGGCTGCGACGGACCGCCTTGCGTCGATAATGAGTACTGGCTGAAGCGCTCCGCCTAGACGTCAGTGGATGATCGGCGGCGGGCCGTCGAACTCTTCCAGCGTCACGATGCAACCTTGGTTGCGCATGTCGCGGATCTGGAAGCCGGTCGCGCCATAGTTCTCGCGCACGCCCGCGCTCCAAACCTGCGCCTGCAAGCGCGCTGTGGCCAGTTCGACGTCCAACGGCGGGCGGACGTGGCACACCGCGCCTTCTTCGACGGTCTCTCTCAGGAATTCGATCCGGTAGCGCACGACACGTCCCCTAGCCTAGGAGATGCGATTGTACGCCCGTCCGGATGCGTACACATCCAGCGCGCGGCTAGCTCGAACGACCTATGCCTCGCAGAAAAAAACTGCAGCGCTCGCGGAACGATCTAGTGTCCTGGGTGTTGTCTCTCTCGCCAACGCAAAACGGTAGAAATACCGGGACGCGAAGGCAGAAGGCGGCGCCGGTTAAAACTGGCGCCGTTTTTTGTTGCGGCGGGAACAAATGAAAGCGGCTCCGGGAACTTCCGGAGCCGCTCTTATGGCGTCGACCTAGACTGAAGGGGGTTATGGCGGGGGTAGAACCTTCCGGATCTGCGGTCTCGACAAGAACGCCGACACGCAAGGTCGGTTCCCCGATCAATTGGCCCAATCAGGTTCCTACTCCGCCGCCTGCGTCGTCGGCAGCTTGTAGTCCTTGAACTGTTCCCGCAGCGCCAGTTTGTTGATCTTGCCAGTAGCGCCGAGCGGGATCTTCTCGACGAACACGACGTCGTCCGGCGTCCACCACTTGGCGATCTTGCCTTGGAGGAATGCGAGCACAGCTTCCTTCGTCGGTTTCGCGCCTGGTTTGGGTTCGATGATGAGGAGCGGGCGTTCATCCCATTTCGGGTGGAGGATACCGATGACCGCAGCGAGGGCGACGCCGTCCGCACCCATGGCGATGGTTTCGATGTCGATTGAGCTAATCCACTCGCCCCCGGACTTGATCACGTCCTTGGCGCGGTCAGTGATCTGCATGATGCCGAGCGGATCCAAAGTGGCGACGTCGCCGGTGTCGAAATACCCGCACTTCTCAAGGCACTCGCCTTTGTCGTTGCGGGCGCCGGCGTTCCTAAAGTAGGCGCGCGCTACGGCGGGGCCGCGCACGAGCAGGCGGCCAAAGGCCTTGCCGTCGTGCGGCTTCTCCACGCCCTCGTCGTCGACGATCTTCATGTCGACCGTGAAGAGCGCGCGCCCCTGCTTCATCTTGGCCTTGATCTGGCTTTCGTGATCCTGGGTGTAGTGCTCGGGCAAGAGTTTGCCGATGGTGCCGATCGGGCTCATCTCGGTCATGCCCCAGGCGTGGATGACTTCGACGCCGTAATCTTCCTCAAAGGCGCGCAGCACATTTTCGGGAATGGCGGAACCGCCAATGGCGACCCGCTTGAGCGTCGTGGGCTTTAGGTTGTTTTCACGGAGGAAGCCCAAGAGCCCTTGCCACACCGTAGGCACGGCTGCGGTGAACGTGACCTTCTCGCCCTCCAGCAACTCGTAGACGCTTTGACCATCGAGCTTCGCGCCGGGCATGACAAGCTTTGCCCCACACATCGGCGCGACGAAAGCGATGGCCCAAGCGTTGGCGTGGAACATCGGCACGACCGGCAGCACCACATCATTGGCGCCGCAGCCGAACACATCGGTCTGGTTGGCGGCCATCGCGTGGAGGACGTTGGCGCGATGCGAGTAGAGCACGCCTTTGGGATCGCCAGTCGTGCCTGAGGTGTAGCAGAGGCCGCAGGCGGTGTTTTCATCCAAGCCGCCCCACTGCGCTTCCTGAGAGTGGCCCGCGATAAAGTCCTCGTAGGCGATGAGCGGCAGCGAAGATTGGGGAAGGTGATCGCGGTCGGTAAGGACGATGTAGGTCTTTACCGTGTTGAGCTGGCGCGCGATTTTCTCGACGATCGGCAGGAAAGTCGTGTCGAAGAAGAGCACCTTGTCTTCGGCGTGATTGATGATCCAGGCGATCTGCTCGGGGAAAAGGCGCGGGTTGACGGTGTGCAACACCGCGCCCATGCCCATGGCGCCGTACCAGGCCTCAAGGTGGCGTTCGGTGTTCCAGGCAAGCGTGGCGACGCGATCGCCCAGCTTTATACCGCGCTCCTGCAGTGCGTTGGTGATCTGCTTGGCCCGCCGCCAGATGTTGCCGTAGGTCGTGCGCGAGAGGGCGCCGGTTTCGACGCCGCGAGTAACGACCTCGCGGCGCGGGAAGCTCACGTTGGCATGATCGAGGATCCGGTCGACCGTCAGCGGCCAATCCTGCATGAGCCCAAGCATTGCCAACGCCTCCCCTTGTTTTTGTTGGTTGATTAAAACGGCACGTTGGGGCTGCGGTCAAATGCCGATCACCTGAATCGGGCTATACGGGGCCAGAAGACGCCGAACTCACGGGTAGAGTCGCGACTTGCGCCAGGGCTGGCCGGGCTCGTCGCGGGTGAACACGAGCCGGTCGTGCAGGCGGAACGGGCGGTCGCGCCAGAATTCCATGCTGAGGGGCGTCAGCTTGTAACCGCGCCAGTGCGGCGGCCGCGGCACTTCGCCGACGCCGAACTTGAGGGCGTACCTGGCGATGCGCTTTTCCAGTGCGAGACGATCTTCAAAGGGCCGCGATTGCGCGCTGGCCCACGCGCCCAGACGGGCGCCGCGATCGCGGCTTTGAAAATAAGCGTCGGCTTCGGCGTCGGAGACGAAGGATATGACGCCACGCGCGCGAACCTGGCGCCTGAGGCTCTTCCAGTAAAAGACTACTGCGGCGCGCGCATTTTCAGAGAGCTGCGAACCCTTGGCGCTGTCGCTGTTGGTGTAGAAGACGAACGCGCCGTCCTCGAAGCTCTTCATCAGCACCATGCGCACGTCAGGGAATCCCGAGGCGTCGGCGGTGGCGAGCGCCATGCCGTTCGGGTCGTTCGGCTCTGTCTCCCTCGCTTCCTTGAACCAACGCTCGAACAGCGCGAACGGCTCGTTTTCCGCAAACAGCGCAGCGTCATCCGGCGGCGGCTGCGCGGCAGGATCGTACTTGGGTGAAGGCGGGATGAGGTCGTCGCCGGACACGGAATCGTGCTCCCCTTTCTCGTATCCGCGATATAAGGCTTCCCGCTATCCATGTCCCACAACACGTTCGGCCACCTGTTCCGCGTCACCACCTGGGGCGAAAGCCATGGGCCGGCGATCGGGTGTGTGGTTGACGGATGCCCGCCAGGGCTCCGGTTGAGCGCCGCGGACATTCAATTCTGGCTGAATCGGCGCGCGCCGGGCACGAGCCGCTTCGTCACCCAACGGCGTGAGCCGGATGAGGTGAAGATCCTTTCAGGGGTGTTCGAGGACGATCGCACGGACGGCTCGCTGACGACAGGGACGCCGATTTCTCTGCTGATCGAGAACGTCGATCAGCGCGGCAAAGATTACGACGACATTCGCGATCTCTATCGGCCCGGGCATGCCGACTACGTGTACGACGCAAAGTACGGACTGCGGGACTATCGTGGCGGCGGGCGGTCGTCGGCGCGTGAGACGGCGGCGCGCGTGGCGGCCGGCGCGGTCGCGCGGCGGGTTCTGGGCGACGGCTTGCAGATCCGTGCAGCCGTGGCGCAGGTCGGCAAGATCGCAATCGACCGCGCGCGCTGGGACTGGGCCGAGACGGAGAAGAACCCGTTCTGGTGCCCGGATGCACAAACGGCGAAGCAATGGGAGGCGTTGCTCGACGAGACGCGCAGAGACGGCAATTCCATTGGCGCCATCGTAGAGGTCGAGGCGACGGGCGTGCCACCGGGCTGGGGCGCGCCGGTTTACGGCAAGCTCGATGCGGAGATCGCCGGCGCCCTGATGAGCATCAATGCGGTCAAGGGCGTCGAGATCGGCGCGGGCTTCGGCGCGGCGTCGCTCACGGGCATCGAGAATGCCGACGAAATGCGCGCCGGTAATGATGGCAAGCCAGTATTCGTTTCGAACGCCGCGGGAGGCGTGCTGGGCGGTATCTCGACCGGGCAGCCAATCGTGGCGCGGCTGGCGGTGAAGCCTACCTCCTCGATTCTCACGCCTCGCCGCACCATCACGCGAGAGGGGCAGAATGCGGACATCTCCACCAAGGGCCGCCATGATCCGTGCGTTGGCATTCGCGCCGCGCCGGTGGCGGAAGCCATGCTGGCGTGCGTGCTCGCCGACGCGAAGCTGCGCCATCGCGGGCAGACCGGAAGAAGCTGACTCCGGGCGTCCTGAACGGGCGGGGCTTTCGCGGAGGAGCAATCGCGCTCGCGCAATCTGGACGTCACGATCGCAGAGGCGCATAGTGCTTCGGCGGGCTCGTCACGCGGGCGCCCGCTCAGACGGTTGTCGTCCAAGTCCCGCTCCGCCCTCGGCTCGAGGGCAAGGAGCGCATGATGACGGCAAGTCACATCGAATCCCAACTTGAAACTCTGTTCGGGCCGCGCCGGCCAACGCGCTGGGTGACGCGCGAGCGGCCCAAGATCGACCGCATCGCCTGCCCGTGGCTGATCCGGCGCTTTGTCGATCCTCGTGCGGAGCTTTTGTATGTGCCCACGGCGCAGGTGTTCAAAACAGCCGAACGCGAAGGCGCTGTCGCATATGACATCCCCGGCGCGCCGTTCAGCCACGTCGGCGAGCAGTGCAGTTTCGATGCGTTTATCCACAAGTTCGACTTGCGCGATCCGGCTTTGGCGGTGGTCGCGGAGATCGTGCGCGGCGCCGATACGGATGCGCATCACTTGGCGCCGGAAGCCGCCGGACTGCACGCAATATCGCTGGGGCTGTCGCTCAACTACGCGGACGATCACGCCATGCTGGAGCAAGGGATGGTGATCTACGACGCGCTCTATGCGTGGGCGGCGAAGGCCAAAGGAGTCCGCCACAATTGGCAGCCGGCGGCCTAACCGCCTGGTCTGGCGTCCCGCGGCGAACGGGCGTAGAAACGTCGCGTTCCTGCGGGACGGGGCCCAATGTTGCGAACACGAAAACGAACTAAGCGCCGCCGCGTTTCGTTTGCACAGAGACTGCGCGAGGCCGGGCCGCGCGTGCGCACGGCTTACCGGTACGCGCGCGTTTGGCTCTGGCGTTTCAAGCGCAGCCGCGAGCAGCAAAACCGCGCCGCAGCGATGGCGACGTTCGCGTTCATCGGTTTGTTCGCACTCGGCAGTGTGGACGCCGTCATCACCGGCGGCGCCGATATCGACATTGGCGCCACGGCGTACGCGGGTGAGTATCCGTCCGCGCAAGTTGTGCGCGCCGCGCATGCGGCCGCGCCGACCATAGTGGCCGACGCCACTGCCGACGAAGAAACGCCGAGGGCGACGGCGGCGGATGACATCGATTACAGCTTCACCACTGAAGAGTTGTTGGGCGGGCCGGAACTCCTGACGGTGACCGAAGAACTCAAAGAGGAAGTTCTGGCCGCGGAAGGTGACAAGCCCGTCGAGACGACGGATCCGATCGCCGGCAGCGAAGCGCAGGACAAGACCGTCCTCTAACTGGCGCCGCTCGCGCACGGAACGGAACTCACGCCACATCGTGTTTGTTTTCTCGGGCGGAGGCTCACGGCCATGCTCGAGGACAATCCGGCTCTGAAGGAGCGCGTAATGGGGCTGGGCGCAATTGCCGCGGCCGGAATCGGCGGGCTGCTGGCCGTCGATCTCCTTGTCACCGGCGGTTTCGACTTCGGCCCGGGCCGTGCGCGCTATGATCGCGAACAGCCCAGCGCCTATGTGCGGATGGTCGATGCGGCGCAGTACGTCGGCGACAGCTTCCGGTCGATCGGGTGGAATGAAGCCTTCTTGCTGCGCCCGCCGGATACGTCGGCGTCTGAGGAGAGATTGGCCGGCGCGGATGATGGGACCGCGCCGGAAACGGTGACGGAGGTTTCGGATGGCGATCTTTATGAGCAGATCGCCGCGCTCTACACGGAAAGCGAGTCCACGGTGGAAGAGCCGACGTACGACGAACCGCGCTACGAGGATGCGCCGGCGCTCAACGCGCGGGACGCCGAACCCATGCATGAGGAGCCTGCGTACGAAGAGCCAACGTATGAGGACGAGGCCGCAAACACGAACGAGAAAGAGGCGGCTAGCGCTTACGAAGGCGAATCACCTTGGTGAGGAAGGCAAGCTCGGTTTCTTCGACTTCCAATCCGACTTCGCCGAACAACGCCACGAAATCTTCCTTCAGGTAGGACGTGAAGTACGGCTCGTGGAAGCCCACCGGGAAGTATTCGAGCATGCGATCAAGGTCGGCGGCATCGCCGGTCTGGATTGAGTCCGCGAACACGAACGCACCGCCGGGCTTGAGGATGCGGGCAATCTCGCGCGCGGCGTCGCAGCGGATGCGCGGCGGCAGTTCGTGGAAAAGATATATGCAGGTCACTGCGTCGAAACTTTCGTCCTCGAACGGCGCTTGCTCGGCAGCGCCGTTGACGATCTCGACTTGCGTCCAATCGGCGAGACGCTTGCGCGCTTCGGCACAATAGGCCGGTGAAAGATCGAGTCCCGTCGCAGGGATGCGCGGAAGCGCGGCGAGCACTTGGCGCAAGAACCGGCCATTGCCGCAGGCGACGTCCAGCAGCTTCACATTGCGCTGATCGGTCCCACGGATGGCGCGAGCGAGCGAGCCAAGCGCAATGCGACGCATGGCGTCGGCTGCGCCACCGAACAGGATCTCGACTTGCGTGTCGTAGAGCTTGGCGCTGTCTTGGCTGAGCCAGCCGCCGGTCTGGTAGTGGAAGTTCTGCAGATAATAGGCGGGATAGCGGCCGTCGCCTTTGACTTGCTCGCGAACTTCGGTGGCGTCCCTTTCCAAGCGGCGCTGATCGACTCTCGGCAGATCGCGGAAAAAGCTCGCCGAGCTGCGGAGCGCGGAGATGGTGCGTTCAAGGCGGACATCGTCGGGCGCAGGATAAAGTCCGGCTTCGATGTTGGCGCGGTCCTTGCCGAAGAGTTCGAGGAACGCGGCGCGGATACGAGTGGCGTCGCCCTCTGGCGCTTGCGGTTCGAACCTTGGTTCGCCAGGACGATTGAATGGACCGGTGATGCGGCGGGCCAGCAGATATTGGCCCATGTACCAGGCCACGCGCGCGCCTTGGGCGGCGGCGTAACGGGCGCGGCCAAGATCGCGCATGAGGCTCATGGGTGGAATGTAACGCGCGCAGGCGCGCGTCTCCACCCGCGCGAGTGTCACACTCACAACGGCTTTCCTTTCGTTCCTCCTCGTTCGGGAGGCGGGGCGCGTGGGATGCGCCGGGTTAGTTCCTAGTGTGCGCTGATCGATTGCTCAAACAGCGCTGCGCGTCCACACGCGCCCCGTCGTGACCGTTCTGCTTCGGCGTGCGGATGCGGGGCTTTTAACCGCCGGTCCGCAACGGACGCTTTCGGCGTGCGGGCTGCCTGAACCCGGACCCCAGCAATTTAATGCTTCGCT
>JBQTJK010000164.1:0-29564 GCA_052387215.1 Caulobacteraceae bacterium | reverse complement strand
GTCGCCGGCGTGAAGCGACGCGAGCGCTTCGATGCGCACAAGCTCATCGAAGAATTCATGATCCAAGCCAATGTCTGCGCCGCCGAAACTTTGGAGCAGAAGAACCGCCCGCAAATCTACCGCATCCACGATCGCCCCAGCGATGAGAAAATCGCCGCGTTGACGGACTTCCTACCCACGGTCGACATGGCTTGGAGCAAGGGCCAGACCGTCACCGCCGCGCGCTTCAACCGCATCCTGCACCTGGCGGAGCAATCGCCCAACAAGGACATCATCAACGAAGTCGTCCTGCGCACCCAATCGCAGGCCGTCTACAGCCCCGATAACATCGGCCATTTCGGCCTCAACCTGCGCGCCTACTCCCACTTCACTTCGCCCATCCGCCGCTACGCCGACGTCACCATCCACCGCGCCCTGATCCGCGCGCTGAAGCTGGGCGACGATGGTGCCATCGACAAGGAAGACACGCGCTACGGCGAAACCGCCCAGCACATCAGCGAAACCGAACGCACCTCGATGGCAGCGGAGCGCGACGCCACCGCGCGCTATATCAGCGCTTTCCTCGCCGACCGCATCGGCAGCGAATTCGAAGGCCGCGTCACCGGCGTCACCCGCTTTGGGCTCTTCGTGCGCCTGGATGAAACGCAAGCCGACGGCCTCGTGCCCATCTCCACCCTCGGCAACGAACGCTGGATCCACGACGAGACCGCCCACGCCCTCGTTGGCGAGCATTCCGGCGAACGCTATCCGCTCGGCATGCGCGTCGAAGTGCGCCTTGAAGAAGCCACGCCGATCAGCGGTGGCCTCGTTTTCTCCGTGCTTACCGATCCGCTCGCGCCCGCGCCTGGCTGGCGCAAATCGCGGCAAAGCAAACAAAGCAATCGCGGTGGTGGTAAACGTGATACCAAGCGCGGCAAGCGGCGGCGTTGAGGCGTCATCGTTACGAGCGTGTGATCTGCGGAACGCGTCGCCATTAACATGCGTTGCTCCCTTCAAAGGAACAATGCCATGCGCACGCACATCATCGCCGCAATTCTGCTTGCTTCCGCCTCAGTGGCGTACGCGCAGGCAGGATCCGAAGTGATCGCACCGCCGGCAACGGCCGCGCCAACAGCAGCCGCACCGATCGATCAGCGCACGCATTGGTGCGAGCAGTATGCCACTTGGCTTGTCGCCATGACTCAAACCGGCGACCCGACACCGGCGGACGTCCGCCAAACGCATCGCCTCGAAATCGAGCTCAATTCCTGCACCATTGATCCGCAGGGCTATGAGCGCCAGACGCGCGTCGAAGCGCAGCGCGCTGTCGAAATCGCCAACGGCTGAGCTGTAGGCGGTAGCCAAGCCGCCCGCGCCTCGTGCATGCTCGCATGCGCGGGGTGAGCATGAGCGAACAAGCAGCAGACAAACCACTGGGCTTCTGGGCGTGCTGGTCGCTCGTCGTCGGCTGCATGATCGGCTCCGGCATTTTTCTGGTCCCGACACAGCTCGCGCCGTTCGGGTTGTTGAGTTTCGGGGGCTGGATCATTGCCGGCGCAGGCTCCATCGCACTCGCCCTCGTCTTCGGCCGCCTCGCTTCGCGCACGCAATGCAACGGCGGCCCTTACGCCTACGCGCGCCAAGCCTTCGGCGATTTCACCGGCTTCCTGATGGGATGGGCCTACTGGCTTTCGTTCGTCATGGGCGTACCCGTCGTCGCCATTGCGTTCGTCGGCTATCTCGGCGTCTTCATTCCCGCGCTCAATGGCAGCGTTGTCGGCCAGCTCTCCGCGGCCATCGCGCTGATCGCCTTCTTCACGGCGATCAACATCCGCGGACTCAAGGAAATGAGTGCAGCGCAAATCACGCTCACACTGCTCAAGATCGTGCCGCTGGTCGCCATCATCGGACTTGCCGTCCCGGCCGGCTCTACAGCGAACCTGCCGGCGTTCAATCCCTCCGGCGAGTCGATCCTTGCCGTACTCACCGCTACGGCGCTCATCGCGCTTTGGCCCTTCACCGGCTTCGAAATCGTCACGCTCCCCGCCACGAACGTTAAAGACTGCGAGCGCACCATCCCGCGCGCGCTCGTCACCGGCATGGTGACTGTGGTCATCATCTACCTCGCCGCCAGCGCCGCGCTGATGCTGCTCGTGCCGCCCCAGCAGCTTGCACAATCCACCGCGCCTTTCGCCGACGCTGCGCGCGCATTCGGCCCGTGGGGGCCGAACGTCATCGCCGCCGGCGCGCTGGTCGCGACAGCAGGCACCATCAACGGATTGATCTTCACCACAGGCCAGATGCCGATGGCCGTCGCCGCCGACAAGCTTGCGCCAAGTTGGCTCGCCAACGTCACCAAGCGCGACACGCCGCACGTTGCGCTGCTTCTATCTTCGGCGCTCGCGACGATTATGCTGCTGCTCAACTATTCGCGCGGGTTCTTGGACGCGTTCGAGTTCCTGCTGAAAATGGCGACGTCGCTGGGTCTCATCTACTACGTCGTTATCTCGCTCGCGGAGCTTCGCCACTCCGCGCGTTCTGCGCGCGGCTGGGCCTCGGTGGCGGTCATCGGCATCGCCTACTCGCTCTTCGCCGCGTTCGGCTCAGGTCTCGAAGTGTTGTTCTGGGGCATCGTACTTATGACGGCGGGCGTGCCGCTCTATTTTCTGTTCAAGCGCGGCGCCGCCACGGCGCCTATCACTCGCCCTTCTTGAACGGCGTGTGATCGGCCAAGATCTCGGCTTCTTCGACAACGGCCGGCGTTTCCTGACGCAGATAGTGCTTCACCGCGTTGCGCAAGCCTTCGTGCTCGATCCAGTGGGCGCTGTAGGTCTTCACTGGCACGTAGCCGCGCGCGAGCTTGTGTTCGCCCTGGGCGCCCGCCTCGACGCGCGGCAGCTTCAGTTCGATCGCCAGTTCGATCGCCTGGTAATAGCAGAGTTCGAAGTGCAGAAACGGCACGTCGACCACGCGGCCCCAATAGCGGCCGAAGAGCGCCTCACCGCCGATCAGATTGAGCGCCGACGCCACCGGCACGCCATCGCTTTCCTCCGCCACGAAGAGCACGCACCGGTCGGACATGCGTTCGCTTAGCAATTCGAAGAACGCGCGATTGAGATAGGGCGAACCCCACTTTCGCGAGCCCGTATCCATGTAGCAGCGGAAGACGAAGTCCCAATCGCGATGCGTGATCTCCGCGCCGCGGCGGCGCTTGATGCGCAAACCTTCGCGCGCGCGTTCGCGCTCGCGGCGGATGGTCTTGCGTTTCTGCGAGGAGAGATCGGCGAGGAAGTCCGCGAACGTCGCATATCCGGAATTGAACCAGTGATACTGGAGACCAGTCCGCGTCTGATAGCCTAGTGGGGCAATGCGATGCGCTGCTTCGCTATCCAAGAACGTCGCATGCACGGACGACGCGCCTGCGCGCCGCGCCAAGCCAATCGCTGCTTGCGCCAACGCGTCCTCGACGGCGAGCGCTTGCGTAAGAATCCTGGGCCCTGGCACGGGCGTGAACGGCACCGCGCATTGCAGCTTCGGATAATAGCGCCCGCCTGCCCGCTGCAGCGCGTCGGCCCAGGCGTGATCGAACACGTACTCGCCGTAGGAATGATCCTTGGCGTAAAGCGGCATTGCGCCGACGGGCGCGCCGCTGGCATCGCGCGCGATCAGGTGCGCCGGCTGCCAGCCCTTTGCCGCGGAGACGCAGCCGCCCTGTTCGAGCGCCTGCAGAAAATGCCAGGAGAGAAACGGATCGTACGGTTGGCCCGGCGGGTTGGCCAACGCGTCCCACGCCGCCCGGTCAATGTTGGCAAGGTCGCCTATGACCGAGATGGTGAGCGCGTCGGTTCCGTCCATTCCGCTATTGTAGTTCGAAGATGCCGTCGACTTCGACCGCGTAATTCAGCGGCAGATTGGCCATCCCGACGGCGGACCGCGCATGTTTGCCGGCGTCCCCGAACACCGACACAATAAGGTCGGAACAACCGTTCATCACCTGCGGAATCGGGCTGAAATCCGGCGTTACGTTCACGAAACCGTTGAGCTTCACGACGCGCTTGACGCGATCCAAGTCGCCGCCGCACGCAGCCCGCACCTGGGCGATCAGATTGAGCGCGCACAAACGCGCCGCCGCCTGGCCCTCTTCGACCTCAATCGTGTCGCCAAGCTTACCCTTGATGCCGCCCGTGGCGTCCACCGAAACCTGTCCCGACACGTGCACCAGGTTTCCCACCACCTGGAACGGCACGTAGGACGCAACCGGCGCCGGCGGCGTCGGCAGTGTGACGCCCAGTTCCTGCAGCCGCGCTTCGATCCGCCCCATCGCCTGCTCCCTCATACGCTGGTGATGTCCTAGCGGCTTGGCCGCCGCCCGTCATCCCCGACCAGGACGAGGTGGAGCACGCAGTAGAGCAAACCCAGGCAGATCACCGACGGGATTGTCCAATAGCCGAGAATGCTGAAGTCGGTGAGCAGCAGGATGACGGCCTCTAGTATGATGAAAACCATTGCCAGATAGGACCATGCCACGCGCACTACGAACTTGTTCGACGGCTGAATGAACTTTACCGCAGCATAAGCGGCGAACACCACGCCGACGCCGAGCAGCATCTCCCAGCGCGACGGCGGGAAGAACCGTAGAATGGCGCCCATGACGATAGCGGTCGCGAGCGCGGCGATAAGCATGAGCAAGTCGCGAAGGCTGGGCGCCATTAGTCGTCATCCTCGTCCTCGAAGTGCGCCTTCAGCGCCCGGCCGGTCTGCACAGCACCGCGGCCGAACTTGTCCCGCGCCTTCGCCACGGCAGCCTCGGCCGCCGCGCGCTTGGGCGTTTCGGTGTCGAGCATGTCACCTTTGTCCGCGACCGCTGCGTCGCTGAAATCCGATAACCCAACGCCGATCAGGCGATACTTCGTCTTCCCGTCGGCATCGCCATGCAGCAATTCGCGCGCCTCGGCGAAGATGCGCGACGCCAGCAGTGTCGGCTCCGGTAATTGGCGGCGCCGGGTGATGATCTTGAATTTTATGTCCTTGAGCTTCAGCGTGAGCATAAGCCCCGCCGTGTCGCTGGCGCGGCAGCGGGCGGCTACCTTTTCGCAGAGCGGCCAGAGGATGTCTTCGAGCGCTTCGATTTCGGCCACGTCCTCGAAGAATGTCGTCTCGGCGGAAATACTCTTTCTTTCGCCGTGCGGATCGACCTTGCGCGGATCGTCCGCCATCGAGAGCGCAAACAGATGCGCGCCCCAATCCCCGTAGAGCCCGCGCATGCGTTGCGGCCCCGCTACCCGGATGTCGCCAATCTTCTTCAACCCATTCCGCTCCAGCGTCGCGGCGCCGGCGGGGCCTACGCCCGGCAGCGTGCCGACCGAACGCGTCTCGAGAAACGATAGTGCTTCAGCGCGTCCGATAACCGAGAAACCGCGGGGCTTGTCGAGATCGCTCGCGGTCTTCGCCAGGAACTTGTTGAAACTGAGCCCGATCGACACGGTGAGATTGCGTTCGCTCCAGATCTTGTTCTGCAGCTTGATCAGAGATTGCGCCGGCGAGCCGCCGTGCAACGCCTCGGTGCCGGTCAAATCCATGAACGCTTCATCGATCGAGAGCGGCTGCACCTGCGGGGTGAGGTCCTCCATCATACGGCGAATGATGCGGCCTTCCTCGACATACTTGCGCATGTCGCCTCGCACGACCTTCGCCTGCGGGCAAAGCTTCAGCGCCTTGAACATCGGCATGGCCGAACGCACGCCGTAAGCGCGCGCAACATAGCAGCACGTGGAGACCACGCCCCGCTTGCCGCCGCCCACGATCACAGGATGCGGCTGCAGACTCGGGTCGTCGCGTTTTTCAATCGAGGCGTAGAAAGCATCGCAATCCAGATGCGCGATTGAGAGATCGGCTAGCTCGACATGCTGCAATGGCTGCTCTTCGCCGCAAGTGCAACGCGGCGTCTCGATTGCCGATGCGCAGGCGCGGCATAGCATCATGACATGTACGACGAGGCGTCCCCGTCGGGATCGAACAACCAGGCGGCGCCGCGCACGCCGGAAGAATCGCCGTGCTTGTTCTTGACAATCCTTGCGGCGATGAAGTCCGAGAACACGTGGGCGATCAGCTTGCCGCGGATGCTGGGGTAGAGCGAGTCGATGTTCGACACCCCGCCGCCGAACACGATGGCGTCGGGATCAAGAATGTCCATCATCACGGCGAGGCCACGGGCGATGCGATCGGCCAGAAGATCGAGCAACACCCGCGCATGGGGATCGCCGGCAAGCGCGCGTTCGTTGGCTACGTCGGCGCTGATTCCGGCCCAGCGCTTGAAGCCGGTGCCGGAGATCCATTGCTCCAAACAACCCCAGCGCCCACACCAATCGCGCACCGGCGTTTCGTCCGCGCGCGCCCAGGGCAACGGCGTGTGGCCCCATTCGCCGCCGATGCCGCTCGCGCCCTCGACGACCCTGCGGTCCACGACAACGCCGCCGCCGCAGCCGGTGCCGAGGATCACGCCGAATACCACGCGGCAGCCGACGGCCGCCCCATCGACCGCCTCCGACAAAGCAAAGCAATTGGCGTCGTTCTCCACGCGCACTGGTCGCGCAAGCGCCGCCTGCAAGTCCTCAAAGAACGGCTTGCCGTTAAGCCAAACCGAATTCGAATTGCGAACGAGGCCGGTCAAAGGCGAGAGCGAGCCCGGCATGGCCACGCCCACCGTGTCAGCACGGGCGCCCGCTTGCTGTTCGATTCGCGCAGTCAGATCGGCGACGGCATGAACTGCGGCGGCGTAATCCCCAGGATTGGGGACACGCTGGCGCGCGCGAATTTCTCCCTTTGAATCAAGCAACGCCGCCTCGATCTTGCTGCCGCCGAAATCCACACCGAGACGCATGCTTCAATCCTTAAGGCGATCTTAACGGGAGGGGCGAGATTGCTGGTGTTGCGATGGGTTGTTAAGGCCCCGACCCTATAAGAGGGGGAACAAGACGTCCTGAAAGGGCGTCCGGGCCGCGGAAGCGAAGCGGGTTCATGGCCAAGACCGTTCTCATCGTCGAAGACAGCGAACTCAATATGAGGCTGTTCAACGACCTCTTGGAGGCCTTCGGCTACAAAACCGTCAAGTCGCGCGACGGCCGCCAGGCCATCCCGCTGGCCCGCGAGCACAAGCCCGACCTCATCATCATGGACATCCAACTGCCGGAAGTCTCCGGCCTGGACCTCACCGATCGCTTGAAGAAAGATGAGACGCTAAAGAAGATCCCGATCGTCGCCGTCACCGCCTTCGCCATGCGCGGCGACGAGCAGAAGATCATGGCAGCGGGCTGCGACGCCTACCTTTCGAAGCCCATCTCGGTGACGACGTTCCTTGAAACCATCCGCAAGTTCATCGGATGAGGAGCCACGCTTGAGCGCGCGCATCCTCGTCGTCGATGACCTTGAAGCCAACCGCCGCCTGCTCGAGGCGAGACTCGGGGCGGACTATTACGAAGTGCTGGAAGCCAGCCGCGGCGAAGAAGCCGTGCAGATGGCTAAGCGCGAGAAGCCCGACCTCATCCTCTTGGACGTGATGATGCCCGGCGGCATCGACGGCTACGAAGCGTGCCGGCGCCTCAAGGCCATGCCGGAGACACGCCATATCCCGGTTGTCATTCTCACCACGCTCGACGATCGTGACAACCGCGTGCGCGGCCTGCAGGCCGGCGCAGAAGAATTCCTGACCAAGCCGATTGACGAAGTGCAGCTGATGGCGCGGGTGAAAAGCCTGCTGACGCTCAAGCTCGTCACCGACGAACTGCGCGCGCGCGAGGAAAACGGCAGACGGCTCGGCGCGATCGACGAGGAGATGCGGCCCGATGCTGTCGACCAGCACCGCGTGTTCGCCGGCAATGTGCTCGTTGTCGATGACAACGCCACGCAGATCAAGCGCATCCAGACCGCGCTCGGCGTCGAACATCGCGTCTCGCTGGTTGGCGACGAGGCCTCCGGCCCGCCCGATCTCGCCGTGGTTTCGGTGCACGCCAAGAGTTTCGACGGGTTTCGCGTGATCGCGCGCATGCGCTCGGGCGAGACCACCCGCCACCTGCCGATCCTCGCCATTGTCGATACTGACGATCGCGTCCGTGCCGTGCGCGCGCTCGAACTCGGCGCTCATGACATCATCATCCGTCCGATCGACGAAGAGGAGCTGATCGCCCGCGCTCGCACGCTCATGCGCCGCAAGCGTTATATGGATGCGCTGCGCCAGCGGCTCGATCAAAGTCTCGAACTCGCCATCACGGATCAGCTCACCGGCCTCTACAATCGCCGCTTCCTGTTCAGCCAGCTGGGCCCGCTCGTGAGCCGCGCCCAATGCGGCGGCGAGCCGGTATCGGCGATGACCATCGACCTCGACCACTTCAAGCGCTGCAACGACGCGTTTGGCCATGATGTCGGCGACGGCGTGCTGCGCGAGTTTGCCGCGCGGCTTGGCTCCAACACGCGCCCTTCGGATTTCGCCTGCCGGCTGGGCGGGGAAGAATTCGTCGTCATCATGCCGCGCACGCCAGGCGACATCGCCTGCCTCGCGGCCGAGCGGCTGCGCCGCTCGATCTGCGCTTCGCCCTTCATTGTCCCGGGACTGGCGCAGCCGCTCGAAGTCACTGTCTCGATCGGCGTGGCGTCCAGCGAAGGCGCCGACGATACACCAGAGACTCTGCTGAAGCGGGCCGACGAAGCGCTCTACGAAGCCAAACGCGCCGGCCGCAACCGCGTCATCGGCAAAGCCGCCAAAGACGCGGCGTGAGCATTTCACAAAAGACGAAACTGCGCTCCAGTATGGCGAGCAACGCCTACGGGCAAACCTGGACCACCGGGCTGCGGGCTGATTAATGGGCTTCGGCTATTAACCCGCCGCGCCTATGTTATAGGGCGTAGCGGAGCACCTCATGCATTACGCCGAGGCCGAGGCTTACGAACGCCAGGGCCAGATCAAGATCCACGACCCGAATGTCGCGTTCCCGGGGATGGCCGAGGCGGGCAAGCTCGCGGCCGAATGCCTCGACATGCTCGTGGCCGAGACGAAGGAAGGCGTGAGCGCCAAGCGCCTCGACGATCTCGCGCGCGAGTTCGTGTTCGATCACGGCGCCTTGCCGGCCTGCGTGTTCTATCGCGGCTATCGCCACACCGTCTGCACCTCGCTCAATCACGTCGTCTGCCACGGCATTCCCGGCGAGCGCGTGCTTAGGGACGGCGACATCGTCAACATCGACGTCACCGTGATCCTCAACGGCTGGCACGGCGACACCAGCCGCATGTACGCGATCGGACCCAACGTGTCGCGCAAGGCGCAGCGTCTGATGGATGTGACCTACGAAGCGATGATGCGCGGCTTGGCCGCCATCAAGCCGGGCGCCACCCTGGGAGATCTCGGTTACGCTATCCAATCCTACGCCGAGGCTGAACGCACCTCAGTGGTGCGCGAGTTCTGTGGCCATGGCCTGGGCCGCGTCTTCCACGATGCCCCGAACATCCTACACTTCGGCCGGCCTGGCCAAGGCGAGGTGTTGAAGCCGGGCATGATCTTCACGGTCGAGCCGATGCTCAACGCCGGCTCGCCGCAGGTGAAGGTGTTGAACGACGGCTGGACGGCGGTGACAAAAGATAAATCCCTCTCCGCGCAATACGAACACTCCGTCGGCGTCACGGAAGATGGCGTTGAGATCTTCACTAAGTCGCCCGCGGGGCTGGACCGGCCCCACGCGCTCAACGCCCCCGCTTAGAGGGCGCGCATGGCGGGGCGCTCCGGCAAAATCGGTGAACCAAAGGCTGCGGCGGCGCGCGTCGAAGACAGCGAACTCTTCCCCTTCAACACCGACGCGCTCGGACCGCCGGCTTCCAGCCGGCAAATTCCGCCGCTTCAAATCAAGCCACGCCGGCAGCCAGAAAAACCGCACTACCACGATCATCGTGCACGGCTGCGCCAGCGCTTTGAAGACGCCGGCCCCGGCGCCCTCTCGGACTACGAGCTGCTCGAACTCTTCCTCTTCCGCACCATCCCGCGCCAGGACACCAAGCCGCTTGCGAAAGCCTTGCTGGCGAAATTCGGCACGCTCGCCGCAGTTCTCGCCGCGCCACCGCAGCGTATCGCCGAAGTGAAGGGCGCGGGCCCTTCTGTCGCCCAGGACCTGAAGATCGCGCAGGCCCTGCTCGAACGCGCCAGCAGGGCTGAGTTCAAGCAGCGCACAGTGATCAGTTCCTGGTCGCAGCTGGTGAACTATTGCCGTCTGGCCATGGCGCACGAACCGCGCGAACAGTTCCGCGTGCTCTTCCTCGACGCAAAGAACCAGCTCATCGCCGATGAAGTCATGAACGAAGGCACGGTCGATCACGCGCCGGTCTATCCGCGAGAAATCGCCCGCCGCGCACTCGAACTCTCTGCGGCCTCCGTCATTCTCGTGCACAACCACCCCTCGGGCGATCCCAAACCTAGCGCCGCCGACATCGCCATTACCCGCGACATCGTCGACGCGGTCGCTGCCATTAGCGTCAAAGTGCACGATCATCTCGCGATCGGCCGCGAGCGGGTCGAAAGCTTCAGGAGCCTGGGGTTGCTGTGAAAGTTCGTCCGCTTGAACTGCGCGATCGCCAGACTTGGGCGCAGATGCGCGCGGCGCTCTGGCCGGAAGAAGACGCCGACGAACTCGCGCACGAAACGCTAATGCACTTTTCCGGCGTCCCCGTGGCGGAGGCAGTCTTGGTCGGCGAGGACAATCAAGGCGATCTCTGTGGTTTTCTCGAACTCAGCCTGCGAACCTATGCGGAAGGCTGCGCCTCTTCGCCGGTCCCGTTCATCGAAGGCTGGTACGTTTCGCCGGGCGCCCGCCTCAAAGGCGTGGGCCGCGCGTTGGTTGTCGCGGCGGAGAATTGGGCGCTGGTGCGCAACTTCACAGAAATTGCGTCGGACGCCCAGCTGGACAACGCCCAGAGCCAGGCCGCGCACGCGGCGCTGGGCTATGAGGAAGTCGAGCGCCTCGTCGCCTTCCGCAAATCGCTTCGCCAATAGGCTTGCCCGGGCTCAAGGCGGCATCCATACACTCGTGTCTTGACGCCAACGTTAGAAGTGGCGCGCGGGAGGAAGCGTTGGTTGAGACAGCGGCAAGTGCTGGCGCCGTTCCGGCGCGCGGGACCAGTTTTGGGACGCCATCGTATCGAGCCTACGTGCTGGGCGTTCTTACGTTGGTCTACACGCTGAACTTTATCGACCGCTTCCTGCTGTCTGTGATCGCGCAGCCAGTCATCAACGCCTTCAATCTGAGCGACACCGAGTACGGGTTTCTGAACGGTCCGCCGTTCGCGATTTTCTACGCGATCATGGGCATTCCGCTGGCCATGGCGGCGGACCGCGTCAACCGGATCGTGCTCATCGCCTTCTGCATCGCACTTTGGTCGGTGATGGCCGCCCTCTGCGGGTTCGCAACCAGTTTCGCATTTCTGCTGATCGCGCGCATCGGCGTCGCCATCGGCGAAGCGGGCTGCACGCCGCCGGCCAATTCGCTCATCGGCGATTACTTTGCGGCGCGCAGCCGCGCCAATGCGCTCGGCATCTACGCCATGGGCGTTACTATCGGCGCCGCGCTCGCCAACGCCTTCGGCGGGCCCATTGCAACCCAACTCAACGGCTCTTCCGTCGAGCAATGGCTCTCGACGATCGGGCTTGCCTCCGCCTTCGGCCCGATTGACTGGGCGGCGATAGAAGGCTGGCGCATCGCTTTTATCGTCATCGGCGCGCCTGGCGTGATGGTCGCGCTCTTGCTTTGGCTCACGGTGAAGGAGCCGCCGCGCGGCTATTCCGATCCGGCGGAGGTTCAAAAGTTCGACAAAGCCAATCTCGTCGAGACGCTGCGCATGCTTGCGGCGAAGCCGACTTTCTGGGCGATGGCGCTCGGCGCTTCTCTCACGGCGCTGGTCGGCTACGGCCTCTCGGGGTTTCAGGCGCCAATGGCCGACCGCGTCCACGGCATCGACGCTGGCGCCTTCGCGTTGCGCTTTGGCGTGCCGCTGTCGCTCGCCGCGGCGGCCGGCACGTTCCTCGGCGGCTTCCTTACCGAGAAGCTCTCGCATCGCCATCCGAACGCCGTCACCTGGCTGCCGGCGGTGGGACTATTGGCGGCCATCCCGCTCTACGAGATCGCCTTCTTCATGCCGACAGAGCAAATCGACGTTGCGCTAATCCTGTGGTGTGTTGGCGCCGCGCTGCACTACTCTTATCTCGGCGCGCAATACACGATCGGACAGGGCGTCGTGCCGGCGCGGGCGCGCGCCTCAGCCATTGCCATCCTGCTTCTGTGCGTCGCTCTGATCGGCAACGGGCTGGGGCCCCAGATCGTAGGCTGGCTGAGCGACATGTTCATGGCCATGCAGCTCGATGCGCAGGGTCTCTCCGGCGTCTTGTCCACCGACGTCTGCCGCGACCGCGAAGCCGTCGCCCTCCTCACCGAAGCGCAACAGCTTGGCTGCCGCAGCGCCTATGGCGAGGGCTTGCGCCTGTCCATGGCGACGACCGCGCTCTTCTTCATTCCGGCCGCGCTGGCGTTCTTCTTGACGGCCCGCTGGTATCAGCGCGATCTCGTCGCCAAGCTGCGCTGAGTAGCGTTTTGCGCGAGACCGGCGCTATAAGGCGCCATGATTCCGCGCTACGCCCGTCCCGAAATGGTGGCGATTTGGGAGCCCGAGAGCCGCTACGACGTCTGGCTCGAGATCGAGACGCTCGCCATGGAGGCGATGGCGGAAATCGGCGTCATCCCGAAGAGCGCCGCCGTCGACTATCGCAAGAAGGCGAAATTCGACGTCGCCCGCATCGACGAGATCGAGCGCGAGGTGAAGCACGACGTCATCGCCTTCCTCACCAATGTCGCCGAGCACGTCGGTCCCGAAAGCCGTTTCGCTCATCAGGGCATGACGTCGAGCGACGTGCTGGATACCTGCCTTTCCGTGCAGCTCACGCGCGCCAGCGATCTCCTGATCGCCGGCTGCGAGCGCGTGATGGCCGCGCTGAAAGCGCGCGCCGTTGAGCACAAGATGACGCCGTGCATTGGCCGCAGCCACGGCGTCCACGCTGAGCCGACTACGTTCGGCCTCAAGCTCGCCGGTCACTACGCGGAATTCGCGCGCAATCTCGATCGCCTCAAGACTGCGCGCACGGAAATCGCCACCTGCGCCATTTCCGGCGCGGTCGGCACGTTCGCTCAGATTGATCCGTACGCCGAAGCCTATGTCGCCGAAAAGCTCGGCCTCGCGGTCGAGCCGGTGTCAACGCAAGTCATCCCTCGCGATCGCCATGCGGCGTTCTTCGCGACGCTTGGCGTCGTCGCCAGCGGCGTCGAGCGTCTCGCCACCGAGATACGCCATCTGCAGCGCACTGAAGTGACGGAGGCGGAAGAATTCTTCGAGCCAGGGCAGAAGGGCTCGTCGGCGATGCCGCACAAGCGCAACCCGGTGTTGTCGGAGAATCTTTGCGGCCTCGCCCGCCTTGTCCGCAGCGCGGTGACGCCGGCGATGGAGAATGTCGCGCTCTGGCACGAGCGCGACATCAGCCACTCGAGCGTCGAACGCGGCATCGCCCCTGACGCCACCATCCATCTCGACTTCGCACTCCACCGCATGGCCGGCGTGATCGAGAAGCTCGTCGTCTACCCAGAAAGCATGGCGCGTAACCTGGCGCTGCTCGGCGGCCTGCACAATTCGCAGCGCGTGATGCTCGCGCTCACTCAAGCCGGCGTCAGCCGCGAGGACGCCTATCGTCTCGTGCAGCGCAACGCCATGGCCGTCTGGCAAAGCCCGCCGCCGCGCCCCGTCACGGCGCTGCTCGATCGGCTGAAGGCCGACAAGGATGTCGCCGCCAGACTCGACGCGGAGACGCTAGAATCTTGCTTCGATGACGCCCACCATTTCGCGCGCGTAGACGTCATCTTCAAACGGGTGTTTGGCTAGTCACCGGAATTCAGAGCCGGTCCTCTGCCATGCGCGCTTCGACCGCCGCAGCCGTTTCCTGCATGCGCGCTTCGGCGCGCTGCAGCCGCACCGTTTGCCGGCGCAGACGCTCGCCCCGACCGCGCCCGTCACGCGCGCGCGCTGTCATCTCCTGATAGCGCGCGGTCTCCAGAACGTAGTTGGCGGCCGCCTGCTGTAGCGCCACCACCTCTTCGCACGCTTCGCGCGCGGCCAAGCGCATGCTGCGAATTTCCGGCCATTGTCCGAGCGTGAGTTGATCCATGAACAGCCGCGCCGCGCCGCGGAAGTCGCTCGCCTTCACGAAGCCCGCTGCGAACGCGATCATTACTGAAACGTCAACATGGGTCACCTGCTCGGTCTCGCCCGATGCGCCGCGGATCGTCGGCCAGGCGACGCCTGACCGCTGCATCTCAGCGCTGTAAGCGCGCACCGCGGCGCGCAACAGCGAGCGGCCGTCCGGCGAGCACACATTGGCCGGACCGCGCCCCGCCGCGAACAAGTTCAAGACCTCTGACGCTTGCGCCGCAGGCATTTGCCCGGACGCAGGCGTGCAAGCGCAAACCGCTGCCGCGAGGGCCAAGACAAAGCCGCGCTGCCGCATGAGATTTTTCCCACTACCCGGATGGAGTATCCGCCGGCGCGGTGAGGGAAACGTTCAGCGGTGACGTTAACGGGGGTTAGGACTTGCCAGCGCGCCGCGCTTATGCTTTGTATCACAAAGTCCTTTGTGCTCGGAGAACAGTATGCGTTTCTTGATCGCCGCTCTGGCCATTCTATTGGCTCCCGCACCGGCTCTGGCGCAGTACCGTCCGCCGGATATCGCCGTGCAGCGCGCCGCCATGGACCGGCTCGAACCGTTTGTCGGCCGTTGGCAAGGCGAAGGCGACGTGCGCTTTCCGACCGCGGCGATCGTCCACCACAATGAGCACGCCGAACGCGACGTTGACGGCCTCGTGCTCGTGCTGCGCGGCGTCGCCTACTCTGACGCGGAACGCGCAGGCGAGCCGGTTTTCCGCGCGCTCGGCTTCATCTCCTACAACGACGCGCGCGGAACCTATGAAATCCACAGCTACGCCATGGGTCACGCCGTGACCGCCACCGGCGAGTTCTTGCCCACTGGCGAATTCCGCTGGGGGTTTGCGCCCGGCGGCCCCGTGCAGATTCGCTACACGATCAGCTTCGATCAGAACACGTGGCGCGAGATCGGCGAGATGTCCTTCAACAACGGCGCCACCTGGCAGCAAACTATCAGCCTCAATCTCCGCCGCGTGCAATGAGGATCACGCTTCCGCGGGTTGCCCATCGCGCCGAATCCCTGCCGAAGCGCCGGGAGCGGCGCGAGAACGCGCGCGGAGGGTTGATCAATGGCTAGCGATGATTTCGTTGCGAGCGACGAATGGGACGAAGAAGTGATGGTGGAAGTGCGCAAGTTTGGCCTTGAGCACGCGCTGATGGCCCACCTCCACAAACGCGACGGCGCCGCCGACCTCGGCGCCGTATTCAAGGAGGCCGACCGTATCGTCAATTACGTACTGGGCGACCTCAACCCTTAGCGTTATCCTCGCGGCGTAGGGGAGGGAAATGATGACGGAAGCGGTTCAAGTCAAACCAGCCACGCCCTGGCACCTGTGGGTCGTCGGCATCGTCGGCATCCTCTGGAACGCCTACGGCTGTTACGACTACGTGATGACGAATACCGGCGGCGTGGAATACCTACGCGCGTTCGGCTTCACCGAAGAACAGATCGCCTACTACACCGACATGCCCGCTTGGATGACGGCGGTATGGGCGATCGGCGTCTGGGGCGGCGTGTTGGGTGCGGTACTGCTGCTTTTGCGAATGAAATGGGCGCTGCACGTGTTCGTCGCGTCGCTGGCGGCGTTCGTATTTAGCCTGGTCTACACGTACGCGCTGTCGAACGGCGCTGAGGTGATGCCGCCGGAGAGCATCTACATCAACGCTGTGATCCTCATCGGCTGCCTGTTCTTCGTCTGGTACGCTTGGTTCGCTTCCAAGCGCGGCCTGTTGCGCTGAGGCTCTACGCCCCTGCCTGCACCGAGGCGCGCGCCTCGGCGAGGCACTCATCCATCTTCGCCCGGATCTGGTGATCCGAGAGTTGGACGGAGTGCATGTCGAGATCGCCGCGGACCTTCCGGAACAAGTCCTCGACGCCGGCTTCCTCTAGGTCAGCCATCACCACCGACTTAGCGTAGTCGTTCGCGGCCTCGTCGCCCAAACCCATGAGGCCGGCCGCCCACAGGCCGACCAGCTTCGCCCGACGTGCTTGAGCCTTGAACTCAAGCTCTTGATCCAGCTGGTATTTTGTCTCTTGGGCGCGTTTGCGGTCGTCGAACTCGCTCATGCGGGTCAGGGCTCCTCTGTCCAGCCCATGAATAGGGACGCCACGTCGCCCGATCAACCGCAGTTGGGCGTCGGTTGTACGGCGCCGGCCAATTGTGGCGTGGGCCTGCCTGCCCTAAGTTCTCAACCGGTGCGTAGCGGCGATTCCGCCCTTCGCATGAGCCCCGCCCCGGCCGGAACGGCCGGTTCGCGCCCTCAAGGAGGGAGCTACGATGTCGCGTCGCAAGAAGATCTACGAAGGCAAGGCCAAGATTCTGTTCGAGGGTCCGGAGCCTGGCACGATCATTCAATACTTCAAGGACGACGCCACCGCCTTTAACGCGCAGAAGAAGGCGATCCTCGAAGGAAAGGGCGTAATCAACAATCAGATCTCCGGGTTCATCATGCAGAACCTGAACGCGATCGGCGTGCCCACGCATTACATCAAGACCATGAACATGCGCGAACAATTGGTTCGCGAAGTCGAGATCATCCCGCTTGAAGTGGTATGCCGCAACGTGGCGGCGGGCTCGCTCTCCACGCGGCTCGGCATCGAGGAAGGCACCCCGCTTCCGCGCTCGATCATCGAATTCTATTACAAGAAGGACGAGCTCGGCGATCCGATGGTTGCCGAAGAACATATCACGGCGTTCAATTGGGCGAGCACCCAAGAGATCGACGATCTCATGGCGCTGACGCTACGCGTCAACGACTATCTCTTCGGCATGTTCGGCGCCGTCGGCATCAAGCTCGTAGACTTCAAGCTCGAGTTCGGCCGCCTCTACGAAGGCGACATGGTGCGCACCGTCATCGCCGACGAGATCAGCCCCGACAGCGCGCGCCTCTGGGATGTCCAGACCAACGAGAAGATGGACAAGGACCGCTTCCGCCGCGACCTCGGCAACGTCACCGAAGCCTACGTCGAAGTCGCCCGCCGCCTCGGCATCGTCAAGCAATCCGCCGTCGGCGGCGGCGAGAGCGTGCATTGAGTGAAGCGAACGAGCCAGCCTCGCCAGTCTGTTACGCCGGCGAGCTGGGCGGGAGGGGGAAGCCGATGAAAGCGATCGTCACCGTAGGCCTAAAGCCGGGCGTGCTGGACGTCCAGGGCAAGGCGGTCGCCGGCGCGCTGAAGGAATTGGGCTTCGGCGATGTGCACGATGCGCGCGTCGGCAAGCGCATCGAGATCACACTCGACGGCGACCTCGATCCCGCCACTGCCGAAGCCCAAGTGCGCGAGATGTGCGAACAGCTCCTCGCCAACACCGTGATCGAAAGCTACCGCGTCGAAATCGCGAACTAGGCCATCTGGCGCGCGTGCCTATTCGCGGCCGTGGCCTGGGTTGCCGGTTTCGATTCATCGTTCGCGTGCGAAGACCCAGACAACATTCGCGGCATCATCTTTGATGCGCTGCCAGCCGAGACGCCGCCTAAAGCCATCGTACTCTACGTTGAATTCGAGCCAGTCGCGATAGAGCAATGGCAAGACGGCCCCATCACGGCGCACATTCGGCGTGTCGTTCAGGGTGAATCCGAGGGCGACTATGTTCGCGTTGGATTGATCAACTCCAGTTGCCTGTACCCGTTCGCGTTTGGCGCCGAAGGTTTGATCGTCGGCGAACTCAGGAATGGCGTGCGCATTGTAACTGTCAGCGCTCGTACATGGCCCGAAGGCACTGTGCGCGCACTCGAATTTCGGCTTGGATTTGAAGGCAGCTGGTTTTCGCCGATGAGTGAAAGTCTTCGAGAGCGGCGCGAGCGCCGTTCGAACCCGAGCAACTAGGGCGGCAGCCGCCCGCCCGGGTCGCGCGGGCCGCGCAGTGAAATGATGGCGATCAGGACAACACACACAACCCCGATCGCTACGGAGAGCAGCTCGATCGGCATCTATCCACTATGTGGGAGTAGAGCCGACCCTGCGCTAGGGCGAGGCGATCACGCCGCGATCGGAACAAACTCACCGCTCCGAGGTCATCACGCCTGCGGCGGCATCTGCGGAAACGCCAGTAGGCCTTCGCATTGTCCCAGCTTGGCGCGCGGTTGGCGTACACTGTCGCCATCGGCTCGAACTGCTCGGGATCGTCGAGCATGCCGGCCTTCAGCATCACGACGCGCGGGCGGGCGCCTCTGGACAGGATGCCCGTCCCGCGGTTCGGGCAGAACATGCGGGTCACCGGATTGCCGCTGTCGCCCATGCTGGAATGGCCCGCCGGTCTCACCGGTGATTTTCAGCGCCGCTTCCGCCACGGCCATAGACGCGGAGAACTGGTCTTGCGGCAATCGACGCAATGGCAGAAGCCGCCGAACAATTGTGGCGCGCTCAGCTCAAACCGCACCGCGCCGTACAGGCATCCGCCAGTGACGTTGGTCATCAGGTCGCGCCTCCCTTAAGCGTTGGCGCGACCTGAGCAGCAAAACGGCGGACGCGGAAACGTCGCGCCCGCCGTGCTTTGCCTTCACTGCGCCGCCGCAGCGTCCGTGCTGAGCGGACGCTGCGTGATCTCGGCAATCGACAGCCCGACCTCGTTGTGGCCGCCGAACGCGGTGCCAGTCTGGTTGTTCGCGACGCGCTGCGCGAACGCCGTGTACGCCTCCGCCGGCAGCGGTACGTATCCGACGCGCGGCGCCAAAGTCGCCGCGTTCTGGATGAAGTAATTCACGAACCGGCGCACTTGCGGCCGTCGCAGCGCCTCGGCGTTCACATAGATGAACATCGGCCGCGACAGCGGATAATCGCCCGAAGCGATCGTCTCCGGCGAGGGCGCAACGCCATTCACGGAAAGCGCCTTCACGCGGGTGCGGTTGGCTTCATAGTACGCATAGCCGAAATAGCCCATCGCGCCCGGATTGCCCGCCACGCCTTGCACGATGACGTTATCGTCTTCGCTCGGCGTATAATCCGTGCGCGAGGAGCCGCCATCGCCGTTCACGGCTTCGGTGAAATAGTCGAACGTCCCTGACGCCGTGCCGGGGCCGAACAATTGCAGCGCCGCCTCCGGCCCGCGCGCATTGATTTGTCGCCACTGCGTGATCCGACCCTGAGCGCCGGGCTCCCATGCACGCCGCAGCTCCGCCATGGTGATGTTGGTGAGCGGATTGCTGGGATGCACGACGACGCTGATGCCGTCGAAGGCAATCGGGATTTCAACGTATTCGATGTTGGCGCCGGCGCAGGCTTGCATTTCCTCCGCCGAGATCGGCCGCGAGGCGTTCGAGATCTGCGTTTCGCCGCGACAGAACTTGCCGAAGCCGCCGCCCGTGCCGCTTTCGCCGACTGTGACTCGCGCTCCGCCGGTCTGCGTGCTGCCGAAGCCTTCAGCCGCCGCCTCCGCGAGCGGAAACACGGTAGAAGATCCATCGACCGCGATTTGCTCGCTGCTTGAGCCCGCACCCTGTTGTGTCGTTGCGCCTTGTCCGCATGACGCGAGCGCGATCGCAGCCAACGCGGCGATTATCGCGCGCCGTAGTGTTTGAGCTTTCATCGTTGCACCCTTGGTTGCTGCTAAGTTCGTGCGTAGCGTTTTGGCGCCGCCGTGTGACACTTGTGTGTTGCGCAGCGCGCGATTATTCGCTGCCGGAACCGCCGTTAGAAGTTCCATCGCTGCTGTCGCGAGCGTTGCCGCCGCCTTCGCCTGGGAACACGCGCGCATCGCTGCTGCTGCTTGTGTCGCCAGCTTCGTGCTGCCGATGCACGGGCTCATTCATCCGCCAAAGGATCCATGTCAGCAGCGCCGTAAGCGCAACAGTTCCCAACGCGGCGACGATGATCCAAAGGGGCATGCACTCAGATAGCATCGATCGCTGCCACGCGCGCTATGGGCAATGGCCGGAATTTCTATCGGAAGCAGCGGCGCGTACGGACACCCCTTGCGCGAACGCATCGAGCGCCACACCGAGCTTGGTGCGGCTGCTAGTTTGAGGCCGATGGGGCCAGCGCCGCTACGCCACGCGGACAAAACGTCTGCCGAACCAGGCCGTGTCGCCGCAACGCCCTTTAATTTCGAGCCGACGCAGCTTATTGAAGCGCCATGAAATCCGCCGTGATCGTGTTTCCTGGGTCCAATTGCGACCGTGACGCCGCACGCGCCCTGGAGCGCATCACCGGCCAGCCCGCAACGATGGTGTGGCACAAAGATACAGCGCTCCCTGAAGGCACAGACCTCGTCGTTCTGCCCGGCGGCTTCTCCTACGGCGATTATCTCCGCTCCGGCGCCATGGCGGCGAAAAGCCCGATCGTGCGCGATGTCATTGCACATGCGGAACGCGGCGGCCTCGTGCTTGGCATCTGCAACGGCTTCCAGGTGTTGACCGAAACCCGCCTCCTGCCCGGTGCGCTGACCCGCAATGCGGGGCTGAAGTTCGCGTGCAAGGACGTGCCGCTCGCCGTCGCCAACGCCAACACCGCCTTCACCCGCGCCTATCGCGAGCAGCGCGAGACCGAAATCCCGATCGCGCATGGCGACGGCCGTTTCGTTGCCGACGATGAGACGCTCTACCGCATCGAAGGCGAAGGCCGCGTCGTCTTCCGTTATCTCGACAACCCAAACGGCTCGGCGCGCGACATCGCCGGGCTCATTAACGATCGCGGCAACGTCATGGGCATGATGCCCCACCCGGAACGCGCCTCCGACCACACGCTCGGCCGCACCGGCGGCGCCGCCGTGTTCCAGAGCTTACTGGAAGCGGCATGAGCGCGAAGAAACCGCCAGCATCCGGCTTCGATGCCGACGTCGACAGCGCGCGCAAGCGTCTCGAAGCCGCGATCAACGAGGACACCGGCTTCGACGATCTGGCCGCCCTGCAGGCGCTCGCGCCAATCCTCGAAGACAAGATCTCCTCGCGCCGCCTCGCCTTCACCTTGGGCGATGAGGACGATGACGAAACCCAGATCATCGTCCTGCACATCGAAACCGACGAAGAACTCGGCTTCATCTTCGCCGAAGACGGCGAGTACGTGTTCGAATCCAACCTGGAAGCGTACTTCGACGATTTCGTCGACGACGATCCCGAACGGTTCGTCGAACGCCTCTACGAAACGCTGCGCGCGGACCTGCCGAAGTACGAAGTCGAGAACAAAGGCTAGGGGGCGCCCTGTGCGCCGGGGCCCTCGCCGACCCTCGGCGCGCAGCGCTTAGTGTCTATCGACGCCTCGACTGATTGCGCACCTGTTGCATGCCGGCGAGGCGCCGGCGGTCCATACTACCGCGACGCCACCCTGAAGCGCGCCAACTCCGTCTGTGGCGCGGTCCATTCGGGCGCCAGCTCCGCCGCGCGCCGATAATCGGCATAGGCTGCGCGAATATCACCCAGCTCTTCGTGCGCCACGCCGCTGATGTAGTGCGCCTTCGCTGGATCGTGCGGGGTCAGCGCAAGCCCGCGCGAAGCTGCGTCGAGCGCGCCGCGATAGTCGCCGCTGTCTAAAAGTGCGGCGGCGCGGTTAGTGTAGCCTTCGGCCAGCCTGGGATCGAGTTCGATTGCGGCGTCGAAATCTTCAAGCGCGTTGGCATGGTCCTCGCGGTTCGAATAGACGATGCCGCGATTGACAAGTGTCGCCGCGCGGTTGCGGCGGGTCAATGGCTCCTCGCGCAGGGCGAACGTGCACAGCTCGAGCGCTTCGCTCGAACCGCGTTCCGCGAGCGCCGCTTCGTAACAGGATTGGGCGTTGGCGCTTCCGATGACGAGGACCGCCGCCTGCGCGACACCAGTCGTCAAAGCAACGAAGGCGCCCGCCAACAAGAGGTGCTTCATGTTCGTTCCTCCCGCATCGAAGATATGCCTGAGGGCCGCGCTCACAATTCACAACTCGGAGAGCGGGCGATGTTATCGACGAACGGTCGGGAGGATCTGACGCTAATAGCCGCCCAACGATACACAGGAGGTGCGAGAGGGTCGCGGGGCATTAGGAGCGCGGAGCGAGAGCGCACATAAAAAAGGCCCTTCGCGCTGCCGCGAAGGGCCCGAGGCTATGGAGCACTCTATGGTCTTATTCGATCGTGAAGCGATCGGTTTCGGCGCGCACGTTGGCGTCTTCCTCGCGCATCGCCTGCATCATCCGCTGCATGCGCGGGTCCTGCAGCGCAGCGTTGATGCGCACCAGAGCCTCGACGCTTTCAGAGGAAGCGCCGAACAATGTTCCAAACGCCTCGAATGGATTCTCCGCCACTGGGAAGAAGCGAAGCTGCACGCGCGCGTCTTCGTCGATGCCGGCGAGCGCACGCGCGCGCGCCACCGCGACCTGGAAGCCGCCGAGGTGATCCACCAACCCGCGCTCCAGCGCCTGCTGGCCGGTCCACACCCGCCCCTGCGCCACGGCGCGCACTTGCTCCGGCGTCATCTCGCGTCCCTCGGCGACAAGGCCGATGAATTGCTGATAGGCGCGGTCGATGAAGCCCGCGAACGCGGCGCGCTCGGCCTGGTTGAAGCCGCGTTCAGTGGAGAACATCTCCACCAGCGGCGACCCGACCGTCAGCGTCTCGGTGTTTGTCGACAGATAATAGTCGAACGCGGGACCAATGATCAGCTTGCCGCCGACGACACCGATTGAACCGGTGATGGTCGAAGGCGAGGCGACAATCTCATCTGCGTACGCCGAGACGTAATAGCCGCCCGAAGCCGCGACATCGCCCATCGAGACGACGATATGCTTGCCGCGCTCTTTCGCCGTCCGGAGAGCCGCCAATATCTGATCCGAAGCGACCACAGAGCCGCCGGGGCTCGATACGCGGAACACGATCGCGGCGACGTCGTCATCATCCGAAGCATCGAGCAGCGCTTCAGCGATGCGGTCGCTGTTCATCATCGAGTCGTCGCCGAAGATATCGTGCTCTTCCGGGCCCGAGACGATCGCGCCCTCGCCCTGCACCACGGCGATCACGCGCCCGCCCGAACGCGCCGGCGGACGATAGTCAGCGAACTCGACCATCTCGGAATTCTCTTCGCGCGCCAACGCGGCGCGTGCGGCGTCTTCTGGACGGCCGATCTGGTCGATCAGTCCAAGCTCGCGCGCCCGCGCGGCGGTGAACGGCGTCGATTCCACGGCCGCCCGCGCTGCTTGCGGGGTGATGCCGCGGTCGGTGGCGATGTTGCCCAGCATGTTGTCGTAGATGCCGGTCATCAGGCTCAGCATCGACTCGCGGTGCGCAGGCGTGAAGCCGCGCTGCGTGATCGAGTTGGCCGCCGTCTTGTAATCCTCGCGCGTCTCGAACTGCGCCTGCAAATGATAACGCTGCAGCGTCTCGCCGAAGAAGGTGACCTCCGCCGAGAGGCCCATCGGCATGAACTCGCTCGTCTCCTGCAGCCACACTTCGTCGGCGTCGGCGATCGCCATGTAGCCGGGCATGCCCATGCGCACGCCGTCGTTCTGCAAGTGCGCGACGACAAACTTCCCCGAGGCGCGGAACGCAGCGAGTGCTGCGCGCAGCTCTTCGGCCTGGGCGGCCTGCAGTCCGCCGGTGTTGGCGCGAATGTAGATGCCTTCGACCGAATTGTCGGTGCGGGCCGCGTCGATCTTGCCCAACACGTCAATCAGCGCATTGCCGCCGCCCAGCGCCGCGAACGGATTGGCCGGGCGCTGGTCGGTTAGCTCTTCGCGCAGGTCGAGCGCCAGCACCATGTGCGAGGGCTGCGCCGGCTGGCTGCCGAACGAGGCGGCCAGCATGCCAATGAGCAGGAATGGGCCGATGAACAGAAACAGGACCAAGCCCGTCAGCACGCCGGCCACGGTGATGAGGAATTGCTTCACAGCAGGAGACTCCACGCCGGCCCACCGCCGGGTTTATCGATAAATGATATGGAGAGGGGTCCGAACGCAAGCGGAATTTTATCGAAAAATGATAAACCGGCAGCGAGGGACGGGTTCGTAAACGGACAAAACCTTGCTGCCGCAGACTATTTTCCCCAACCTGGACCTGTCGCATGATGTGCTTTGGAGGGGTGCGCTCCCATGCCCGGCCCGCGCGGCAGACCCGCTTTCGCCAGTGACGATTGGATGCTGGAGCAGCAGCTCCGGGCCGAGATCGAAGCCGAGGCCTGGCGGCGGCTCCGCCAGGAGCTGGCCATCGTTGAGCCCGTCCCCGCCGAAGCCGCCAACGCCCCCGCCACGATCGACCATCACCACTCCGGCAGCGCCATCCTCAAGGCGCTGGTGCGGTTCATGTTGGCGGCGTTTAGCGCCTATTTGGCCTACCTCGCCGGCGTGGACTCGGGCCTCGGCGAGTTCGAAGTCTGGCTAGCCGTAGGCTCGGCTTTCGCTGCGACGCTGGCGCTGTCGATGTTCGGCGTGGCGCGCGAATTCGTGCACATGCTCGCCGAAACCATGCGCTGGCTGATCATTGTCGCCGCGGGCGTAGGCGCGACGTGGCTTGCGTTCAACTGGCCGGGCTAAGATCGGCGTAAGCCATCCGAAGCTCGTCGCCCGCCCTCCTTCGCCAAGGCTTCGGAGGGCAACCCACGCTCGTCCCGGCCGATGGCGTAAGCCAACCGAAGCTCGCGCAGCGAGCGTAGGTTGGTCGGAGTAGCAAGATTCGAACTTACGACCCCCACGTCCCGAACGTGGTGCTCTACCAGGCTGAGCTATACTCCGACGCTTGCGCGGGCTGGCCTTTTACACGGTTTATCGAGCCGCGCAACGCTTGAGACCCGCCCGCTGCGGCAGGAATTTGGGCGCTCCCGAGGGCCGGTCAGAGGGCCGCCTTGGCGGCCCGAAACGCCTCCAATGCGCGCTCTAGCTCCCCGCGTGTGTGCGCCGCAGACATCTGCGTGCGGATTCGCGCCTTGCCCTTCGGCACCACCGGGTACGAGAACGCGATCACGTAAACGCCGCGCTTCAGCAGCTCCTCGGCCAGCGCCACGGCGGGCTTGGCGTCGTACAGCATCACCGGGATGATCGGGTGCTCGCCGGGCAGCAGATCGAAACCCGCCGCCAACAGCCCTTCGCGGAAGAACGCCATGTTGTCGCGAAGCTGCTTGCGCAGATCGTCGCCCTTGCCCGCAAGCTCGACCGCCTTCTTCGCCGCGGCGACGATCGGCGGTGGCACGGTGTTAGAGAATAGATACGGCCGCGAGCGCTGGCGCAGCAACTCCACGATCGCTTTGCGCCCGCTGGTGAAGCCGCCGCTCGCGCCGCCCAACGCCTTGCCCAGGGTGCTGGTGACAATGTCGACGCGCTCGATGCAGTTGCAGTGCTCGGCCGTGCCGCGGCCGCCGGCGCCGACGATGCCGGTGGCGTGCGAATCGTCCACGTGCACCAGCGTGTTGAAGCGCTCGGCCAGATCGCAAATCTTGTCGAGCTGGGCGATGACGCCGTCCATAGAGAACACGCCGTCGGTGGAGATCAGCTTGAAGCGGGCGCCGGCGGCGTCGGCCGCTTTGAGCTGCGCTTCGAGATCGGCCATGTCGTTGTTCTTGTAGCGGTAGCGCTGCGCCTTGCAGAGCCGGACGCCGTCGATGATCGAAGCGTGGTTCAGTTCGTCGGAGATGACCGCATCTTCAGCGCCCAATAGCGTCTCGAACAGGCCACCGTTGGCGTCGAAGCAGGAGGGATAGAGGATCGTGTCCTCCACCTTCAGCCACGCTGCCAGCTGGGCCTCCAACTGCTTGTGCACAGTCTGCGTGCCGCAGATGAAGCGCACAGAGGCCATGCCGTAGCCCCAGCGGTCGAGGGCCTCGTGCGCTGCGGCCTTCACGCGCGGGTCTTGCGCCAAACCCAGATAATTGTTGGCGCACAAATTGATCAGCGCGCCGCCGGACGCCACTTCAACCTCCGCCCCCTGCGGCGTGTCGATGACGCGCTCTTCCTTGTAGAAGCCCGCATCGCGAATGGCTTTGAGCTCACGCTCAAGATGCTCTTGGAACGCGCCGTACATGGAAATCTCCGCTTAGCGATTGCACAGGTGCGCCGATGCCGCCCGCACGCCCCATCCCATCCTTCCCCCGCAAGGGGGGAAGGAGGCGCGTGTGCCTGCGCCGGCTCGCGCTTCGAGCACGAAACCTCACTCCCAGTTCAAAACAACCTTGCCCGATTTGCCCGCGATCATCGTCTCGAAGCCCTTCTCGAACTCCTGATACGGCAGACGATGGGTAATGATGGGTTTGAGATCGAGACCCGACTGGATGAGCGTCGTCATCTTGTACCAGGTCTCGAAAATCTCGCGGCCGTAGATGCCTTTGATCGTCAGCATGTTGAAGACGACCTTGTTCCAGTCGATGGTCATCTCGCCGCTGGGAATGCCGAGCATTGAAATCTTGGCGCCGTGGGACATGTTGTCGATCATGTCGCGCAGCGCGCCGGGCGCGCCCGACATTTCCAGGCCGACATCGAAGCCCTCGGTCATGCCGAGCTCCTTCTGAACATCGCCCAGCGTCTCCTTGGAGACGTTCACCGTGCGCGTCGCGCCGAGTTTCTTCGCCAGCTCCAGCCGGTAGTCGTTCACATCTGTGATCACCACGTGCCGCGCGCCGACGTGGCGAGCAATCGCCGCGGCCATCGCGCCGATCGGCCCCGCGCCGGTGATCAACACGTCTTCGCCGACCATGTCCCATTGCAGCGCCGTGTGGGTTGCGTTGCCGAACGGGTCGAAGATCGCGGCGATGTCGAGATCGATGCCATCGGCATGATGCCAGACGTTGGCGTTGGGGATGACGATGTACTCGGCGAACGCGCCGTCGCGGTTGACGCCGACGCCGCTCGTATACGGGCAGAGGTGGCGCCGGCCGGCCATGCAATTGCGGCAGCGGCCGCAGACGATGTGGCCTTCGCCCGAGACGATCATGCCTGGCTTGTAGTCGTTGACGTTGTCGCCGACCTCCACGATCTCGCCGACGAACTCGTGCCCTACCACCATGGGAACCGGGATTGTGCGCTGCGCCCACGCATCCCATTTGTAAATGTGCACGTCCGTCCCGCAGATAGCGGTGCGTTTCACCTTGATCAGCACGTCATTCGGGCCCGGCTTCGGTTCGGGCGCCTCCTGGAGCCAAAGACCCGGCGCCGCTTCGCGCTTAACCAACGCTTTCAAGGGGTCCTCCTCAGCGCGTACGGCGCGCGACAAGTAGTGGAATCCGCTTCATTATCGCTTACGAAGGCGCTGACACAAGCGCACCCGGTCAGAGATGCTTTCCGTTCTTGAACTCTTTCGCATCGGCATTGGTCCCTCCAGCTCGCACACGCTGGGGCCGATCCGCATCGGCAAGCGCTTCCTGGAGGAATTGAGGGCGCAGCGGCCGCTCGAGCGTGTGGCGCGCGTGGTTGTCGAGTTGCAAGGCTCGCTCGCGCTGACCGGCAAGGGGCACGCCACGCCGAAGGCGGTGATGCTGGGCCTGCACGGCTACGATCCGGAGACGCTCGATCCCGATCACGCCGACGCCGCGGTCGCGCGCGTGATCGCGGAAAAGCAAGTCGCGCTGCTTGGCGCGCATGCGATCGCGTTCGATCCGGATCGCGACATTGTCTTCGCCTACAACGTGATGCCCGAGCTGCACCCGAATGGCATGAAGCTCAGCGCCTTCGATGCAGAAGGCACGCTGCTGCTGGAGCAGACCTGGTACTCCACTGGCGGCGGCTTTATCGCGACGGAGAAGCAGCTCGGCACGCCTGCGCCGAAAGATGTGATCTCAACCGGACGCAAGGCGCCATTCCCGTTCGCGTACGCCTCCGAACTGCTGGAGCACTGCGCACGCGAAGGCAAATCTATCGAAGAGATCGTCTGCGCCAACGAAGACGCGATGCGGCCACGCGCGGAGACGGACGCGCGGCTCGATCGCGTGGCCAGCGTGATGAACGCTTGCATCGAACGAGGGTTGACCCGCGAAGGCACGCTGCCCGGCGCTCTACAGGTGAACCGCCGCGCGCCCGCGATCTGGCGCACTCTGCAAGAACATCCCCAGGCGAACGAGCCTGAACGGTTGTTCGATTGGCTCAACGTCTATGCCATGGCTGTCAACGAAGAGAACGCGGCCGGTGGCCAAGTCGTTACCGCGCCCACGAATGGCGCAGCCGGCATCCTGCCGGCGATCCTTCGCCATTACTGCATCAACGGCGAAGACCCCGTCATCAATTCGCGCCGCTTCCTGCTAACGGCCGGCGGCATCGGCCTGCTGTACAAACAGCGGGCTTCGATCTCCGGCGCGGAGATGGGCTGTCAGGGCGAAGTCGGCGTCGCCTGCTCGATGGCCGGCGCGGGCCTCGCGGCCGTGTGGAAGGCAACCCCGCAGCAATGCGCCAATGCCGCAGAGATCGGCATGGAGCACAATCTTGGCCTTACCTGCGATCCCGTTGGCGGGCTGGTGCAAATCCCCTGCATCGAGCGCAACGCCGTCGGCGCCGTAAAGGCCGTGAACGCGGCGCGGCTTGCGCTTCACTCCACCGCGCCGAGCAAAGTTTCCCTCGACCAGGTGATCGAGACCATGCGCCAGACCGGCCTCGACATGTCTTCGAAGTACAAGGAAACCAGCCAGGGCGGGCTGGCCGTCAACGTCGTCGAGTGCTGAGGGCCAGCCGCTGGAAATACGGCCCTTTTGTTGCGACGCTCCGGCCCTGTTGCATCGGGAAGCGGGCGCCTCTAAGTACGCGCTTCGCCGGTTTTGGGGTGTCGCCAAGCGGTAAGGCAGCGGTTTTTGGTACCGCCATTCCTAGGTTCGAATCCTAGCACCCCAGCCACCCTTCGCTCGCTGCGCGAGCTTCGGGTGGCTTACGCCGAGCCTATCCTCGAGCGAAGGTTGCCCTCCGAAGCCTTGGCGAAGGAGGGCTGGCATAGCCGAAATGGAAGTGACGTAACGGACCGCTTGTCAGCGTGTTGACCGGCGGGCCAAGGGAAGACTGCGTTTCAGAATGGAGCGGGGATGCCACGCAAGAGCTACACGCCTGGGGATTTCGAGCTTTTCGTGCGCCGGGCCAGGACAGGTCTTGGCCTCTTCACCGAAAGCGAGATCCCGAAGAACGCGTGCGTGATCGAATACACGGGCGTCGAGATCACCAAGGAGCAGGAAGAGAAGAGCCGTTCCAAGTATCTGTTCGAAATCCACTCCCGCAAGACCATCGACGGCGCGCCGCGCTGGAACACGGCGCGCTACATCAATCACTCCTGCCGTCCGAACTGCGAGCCGAATATCCACAAAGGCCGGGTCTTTATTCACGCCAAGCGCCGCATCAAGCCGGGCGAAGAGCTCAATTACGATTATGGCGTCAACTATTTCCGCGAGTTTCTTAGAGACATCTGCGCCTGTCCCAAGTGCGAAGAGAAACGCACTGCGACGAGGAAGGCCGCGGCCAAGAG